>JBEKAM010000044.1:0-21038 GCA_050015915.1 Solirubrobacteraceae bacterium | reverse complement strand
CCAGCGCTCGATGAAATCCTCGAATGGGATCCGTTCGAGGTCGCTCGCCAGCGCCTCGTCGGAATCGCGCCGCGCCGCCCTCTCGGCCTCATCCTCGATGCCGGGGTTGCAGGCCACGAGCACGAGACGCTCGATCCGCTCGGGCGCCGCCAGCGCGACGTGCAGTGCCACGCGCCCGCCCAGCGAGTACCCGCACAGCGTGAAGTGCTCAGGCGCTGCGAGTAGCACGGCCTGCACGCAGTCGGCGAACGTGATCGGCTGGCGCGCATCGCTTGCGTCGCCGTGCCCGGGCAGGTCGAGGGCGAGCGGGCGATAGCGTTCACGGTCGAGCAGCTCGATCACGCCGTCCCAGGCGTGCCGTGTGCCGCTGAACCCATGGAGCAGGACGACGCTGTCTGACATCTGACCATCGTATGACCCCTTCCACCGACACATACACGCTGCTGAGAGCCTTCGTCGACGAGCTGGCGCGTTGCGGCATGCGCGCCGCGTGCACCTCACCCGGCTCGCGCAGCACGCCGCTGGTGCTCTCGCTCGCGCGCGAGCGACGGTTGCGCTGCTACTCGCACGTGGACGAGCGCTGCGCGGGGTTCTTCGCGCTCGGCCTTGCGAAGGCATCGGCGCTGCCGGTGGCCATCGCTTGCACGTCTGGCACAGCCGCTGCTGAGCTATTGCCGGCGGTGATCGAGGCTCACGAGGCGCGCGTGCCGCTATTGGTGCTCACAGCGGATCGTCCTTGGGAGCTGCGCGAGAACGGCGCGGGGCAGGCGATCGACCAGCTGAAGCTGTATGGCGGAGCAGCGAAGTGGTTCTTCGAGGTTGGCGTGCACGAGGCGGGCGCCCAGCAGTTGCGCTGGATGCGCACCCTGGCCTGTCGTGCGTACTGGACGGCGCTTGAAGACCGGCCGGGTGCGGTGCACCTCAACTTCCCGCTACGCGAGCCGCTTGTGATCGATGGCGAGCCACCCGCTGAGGACAGTGGCCGGGCCGACGGCAGGCCGTATGTCGGCCGAGCGCCAAGCTCCGTCGCCGGAACCGCGTCAGGTGCGGGCGACTCACTGCTGAGCCAGCTGGTAGATCGCGCGCGCCACGGTGTGTTGGTGGCCGGACGCGACGAGCGCCAGACGGGTCTGGGCGAGGCCGCGGCGGCATTTGCAGCGACACTCGGATGGCCACTGCTGGCCGACCCGCTGTCGGGTGCTCGTCGTGGAGAGGCGGCGATCGCGCACTACGACGCGCTGCTGCGCGACGACGCGTTCGTGGCGTCGCTCACCCCCGGGCTGATTCTGCGAGTGGGCGATCTGCCGGTATCAAAGCCGCTGCGCTCGTGGCTTGCGGGACTCACCGGGGTGCGCCAGGTGGCGCTCGACCCGGAGGGCGCATGGCAGGACCCGGCATCTGTGCTCTCGGACTCGCTGGCATTGGACCCGGCCACAACCTTGAGACGGTTGACCGACGCGTACTCGAATCCGTCAGCGCCGCGTGACGGCGTCGAGGAGGACTGGCTTGCGAGCTGGCGCAGTGCGGACGAGCGCGCGGCGCAAGCGATCCTCGGCGTGCTGGGCGACGAGCAGCTCTCCGAGCCAGCTGTCGCTGCGCAGTTGGGCGTGCTGCTGCCGGAGGAGGCGACGCTGTTCGTTGCTTCCTCGATGCCGGTGCGCGACATCGAGACGTTCTGGCCAGTGCGCGCAGACCCACCGCAGGTGCTGTGCAACCGTGGCGCCAACGGCATCGACGGCACGGTGTCCTCGGCGTTCGGCGCGGCGGCGTCCAGCGACGGCCCGGTACTGCTGCTGATCGGCGATGTGGCACTCGCATACGACATAGGTGGCCTCCTGGCGGCCAAGCGTCTCGGCTTGAATTTGACGATCGTGCTGATCGACAACGACGGCGGTGGCATTTTCGACTTCCTGCCCGTGGCCGACATGCCGTTGGCACGTGAAGGAGGCGATGACATCTACACGCATCACATCGCCACCCCTACCGGGTTGGACTTTGCAGCAGCGGCCGCTCTGTACGGGCTCGCACACCAGCTGGTCAGCTCGACGTCAGAGCTCGGGGAGGCTCTCGAGCGGGCGCTCTCTCCCGAGACCGGCTCGATGATCGTGCAGGTGCAAAGCGACCGCTCGCGAAATGTCGAGCTGCACCGCCGCCTGTGGGGCGCCGTCTCCGCGGCTATCTCCGCCAGCGCCTGAGCAGCCGCGCGGCTACCCCCACTCGGCGGATGTCACCCCGCGAGCAGCGGCAGCAGCGCCTGCAGCTTGACCTCGGTCTCGGCGAGCTCGCTGGCGGGGTTTGAGTCGCGCACGATGCCGTTGCCGGCGTAGCAGCGGGCGACACCGCCACGCAAGAGCGCACAGCGCAGCGCCACGCAGAATTCGCCGTCACCGGCTGCGTCGGTCCAGCCGACGGGACCGGAGTACCAGCCACGGTCGAGTCCCTCGAGGGCGGGGATCAGCGGGGCTGCCTGGGAGAGCGGCTCGCCGCCGACCGCCGGCGTGGGATGCATCAGGCCCGCTAGCTCCAGCGCCTCCATCGGCGCGGCAAGCTGTGCGCGGATGGGCGTGGCCAGATGCTGGATGTTGGCGATCCTCACGAGCTCCGGCTCGGGCGCGGCCGCCACCCAGATCGCGTGTGGGCGTAGCGTGCGCTCGATCCGACGGGCGACGATGGCGTGCTCCTCGCGGTAGCTCTCGTCTCGCAACAGCTGCTCGCCGAGGTGTGCGTCGACCGCCGGGTCGGCGCTCCGCCGCGTGGAACCGGCTAGCGCAAGCGTGCTCACGCGGTGGCCCTCGCGCCGCACCAAAAGCTCAGGGCTTGCGGCAATCAGCGTCGCGTCGCCGCGACCGACGCAGAACACGAAGCACGACGGGAACTCCTCGCGCAGGACCCCGAAGACCGCCGCTGGGTCATATTCGCTCGGCGCGTGCACCTGCACTTCGCGCGCAAGCACGATCTTCTGCATTTCTCCCGCACCGATCAGCTCGACCGCACGCGCGACCGCCGCCTCGAAATGCTCGGGTGGCATTGCGCTGGCCACCTGGAAGCGACCTGTGGGCGCGGGGTCAAGTAGCGGTAGCGAGCGCGAGTGCAGTTGCGCCACACGGCGCTCCAAGCGTGCGAGCAGCTCCTCGGCGACATCGTCGGGACGGGCCAGCGCTGCGAGCGTCATCCGCACCTGTAGCTCGCCGTGGCGCTCTCGACGCACGATTGCCACCTCGGGGACCGTCAGCGATGCAGGCTCGAACCCATGCCAGTGCGGCGCCGCGCCGCCGTCGGGCGCGAACGCGAAGCCTCCCACGGCCACCGGCCCGGCGCCCGCGTGCTCGTCTACGGGATCGGTCACTGCTGCTGCGGACAGTGCACGCCAACTGTCTGCCACCGTGGCGAAGCGCTCGGAGCCTGAAGCGTGCAGGCTGCGCACCTCCCCTAGCCCTGCCAGCGCCGCGCGGCCACGATCGGGCTGCTCGAACACGAACCAGCGCTCGCCGGCGCGACGCGACGCGCACACCACCGCTGAGGGGTCCACATCAGCGCCAAGCGCAACGGAGATCGTCGCCAGCACCTCGCCGCCGCTGCGTCGCGAGCGCCTGACCGCCAGCGCCAGGCGGGCGGACAGTCGCTCGCGATCCTCTGAGCTCAGCGCGAACCTATGGCGGCCGACGTCGCTGCGACTGGCGCGCGCACCCGCGAGCGTGCCTTCGGAGAACTCCTCGCTGGCGCGGGCGCTCACCCTAGGTCTCGCTGCGCCCCCGCGAGATCGCGATCTCGCCCGTGCGCATCATCTCGATCAGACCGAAGGGACGGACCATGGTCTCGAACGCTTCGATCTTCTCTGTGGTGCCTGTCACCTCGATGATGATCGCGCGCTTGGTCACATCGACGACCTTGCCACGGAAGATCTCAGCGATCTGCATCAGCTCGCCGCGCTGGACGCCGTCGGCTGTGACCTTGAACAACGCGAGCTCGCGCGAGACGGTGTCCGCCGGCTCGAGATCGCGGATCTTCAGCACGTTGATGAGCTTGTGCAGCTGCTTTGTGACCTGGTCGATCGGGTGTAGCGCTCCGTCCACCGTGAGCGTCACCCGCGAGACCTGCTCGTCCTCGGTCGGGCCGACCGTGAGCGTGTCGATGTTGAAGCCACGCCTTGCGAACAGGCCGGCGATACGTGTCAGGACACCTGACTTGTTTTCCACGAGGATCGACAGCACGTGCTTACGGCCCGTGCGCATGTTGGTGGCCGCGTGCAGCTCCTCGAGGCTGAGCGGCTCCTTTGTTCCTGGTTCACCCATGATCGCCCCCATCACCCCACCATCTCGCGTGCGGCCTGCCCGGCGGGAATCATCGGGTAGGTGTTCTCCTCGCGCGTCACGCGCACATCCACGAGCACTGGACCCTCGGTGGCGATCGCGCGCTTCATGTCCTCCACCAGCGTGTGCTTGTCCTCGAAGCGCATGCCCGTCACGCCGTAGGCCTCGGCGAGCTTGACGAAGTCGGGGAACTCCCCCATATCGACGTGGCTGTATTTGCCGTCCCAGAACAGCTCCTGCCATTGCCGAACCATGCCCAGATAGCCGTTGTTCATGATGAACACCTTGATGGGGATCTTGTTCTGCGCGCAGGTGGCGAGCTCCTGCGCGTTCATTTGCACCGAGCCGTCGCCGGCGATGCAGCACACGAGCTGATCGGGGGCACCTACTGCGGCTCCCATGGCGGCAGGCAATCCGAAGCCCATCGTCCCGAGGCCACCCGAGTTGATCCAGCGTCGTGGCGCGGGGAAGTCGTAGTGCTGTGCCGCCCACATCTGGTGCTGGCCGACGTCGCTCGTGATGATCGCCTCGCCGCCCGTGGCCTCGTGCAGCGCTTTGATCATGAACTGCGGCTTGATCTCGGCGTCCACGGTGTCCTCGTACCCGAGCGGGTACTTCGCTTTCCAGCCCTCGATCCTGCTCCACCACGCGTCCAACCGTGCGGGATCGGCGCCCAGCGCTCGGTACTCGATCACGAGCTTGCTCAATACGTGCTTGGCGTCGCCCACAATCGGGATGTGCGCCGGCACGTTCTTTGAGATCTCCGCTGGGTCGACGTCGATGTGGATGAACTTTGCGCGCGGCGCAAACTCGGAGAGCTTGCCGGTGATGCGGTCATCGAAGCGGGCACCCACCGCACAGATGAGATCGGCCTCATCCATCGCGTAGTTGGCTGTGCGCGTGCCGTGCATCCCCAGCATGCCGAGCCACTGGGGGTCCGGTGCGGGAAAAGCGCCGAGCCCCATCAGCGTGCAGGTCACGGGGAAGCGATCACTGCGCGCGAACTCCCTCAGCTCCTCAGAGGCGTTTGCGTTGACCACGCCGCCGCCCGCGTAGATCACCGGCCGCTGTGCCGCCGCCAGCGCCTTTGCCGCCTGACGGACCTGCTTCTGGTTGCCTTCCACGCGCGGCTGGTAGCCGGGCAGGCGCACGTCGGTGACCGGCTCGTAGTCGATTTCCGCCCGTGAGAGATCCTGGGGAATGTCGACGAGCACGGGGCCCGGTCGTCCGGTGCGGGCGATGTGGAACGCCTCGTGGATCGCGCGCGGCAGCTCCTGCGGGTGCTGGATCATGAACGAGTGCTTGACCACGGGCATCGTGATGCCGAGCGTGTCAGCCTCCTGGAAGCCGTCCGTTCCCAGTAGCTCCGTGCGCACCTGCCCGGTGATGAAGACCACCGGCACCGAGTCCATCATCGCGTCGCAGATGGGCGTGATCAGATTCGTTGCACCCGGCCCGCTGGTGGCGAAGGCCACGCCCACTTTGCCCGTCGCCTTCGCGTAGCCCTCGGCCGCGTGCCCGCCACCTGCCTCGTGCCTGACGAGGATGTGGCGGATACCGCCGTTTACGAAGGCGTCGTAGGTAGGAAGGTTGGCGCCGCCGGGTAGACCGAAGACGACGTCCACGCCCTCCGCCTTCAAACATTCCATCAACGCATCTACTGCGCGCATTTGTCGCCTCCCTTCCTTTATTGATCGATGAAGAGGGGCCCAGCTGGCCACCCTACCGCCGACTGCGCCACCGTCTAGGAGAAAATCCAGTGTACCAGCGGGTTTACACCCGGAATTGGAAGCTCCTGCAAGTGCTGCGCCGAGGCGCAGACGTCAGGAAGAGCCCACGCCCACGCCTATGGCCAGGGCAATCAGCCCACCCACGGTCACCACGAGTATCGACGACCGCATCGAGACGTGCAAAAAACGGTGTCGGATCCATGCGATCGCGCATAGCTCGATGCCAACCACGATCCCGGCCACCACAAGCGCCTTATGCACGTCGGAGATCAGAAACGGGAGTGTGTGGAAGATGCCTCCGATTGTCGTCATGCCACCGGTGATCGACCCTCGCACGAGCCCCGAGCCGCGACCGGTCTGTTCGCCCGTGTCCGACAGAGCCTCCGACCAGCCCATGCTCACCCCCGCCCCGAGCGCGGTCGAGAAGCCAACTAGGAGCGCCGTATGCGAGCTTGAAGCGATCGCCGCGGCGAAGATCGGCGACAGCGATGAGACGGTGCCGTCGATCATGCCCACGAGCGCTGGCTGAACGACACGCAGTACGAAATCGGCCTCGTCCTTGAAACCAGCACGGTGGATCCACCGTGCAAGCATCGACTCGTGGGCTTGTGGAGCTGGCTTCACCTGGGTGCTCATGGCAGCGACAATGTAGGACAAGAACCGACTTAGGGCGGACTAAATCGGCTTAGGGCAGCCGAATTCGGGAGGTCGCGCTCGAACCCAGAGAGGCGGGCAACAACGCTGGTCGCCGGGGCGCCGACGAGGTCTTCTCAGGAGGACGGCGAGGCCGGTACGCGTTCCCACGATTCGGGCGCCACGGCCTCTTCTGGGAAGTCGAGCTCGGTGCCACAGCGCATGCAGATCGCGTCGTAGATCTTCACCACGCGCCCGCACGTGGGGCACTGGCGGCGCATCTCATCGCGCTCGAAGCGATACGCGATCGCGGCGAACAGGCCGAAGAACGGGATTGCACCGGAGATCAGGAACCACAGCAAGAACGAGCTCCCCTTGATCTTGCCAACGATGCCCCCCGCGAGACCGAAGCAGCAGGCGATAACGACGTACGCCATCGCTCGGCCGACGTCCCTACAGCAGGATCCGTAGCGCCCACACCACGGCTACTACCGCGATGACGAGCACGGCGATGCTGAACAGGAAGGAGACGATGTGGACGACCACGCCAAGCAGTAGCCAGACGGCGACCAAGCACACCAGCGCAGCTACAGCCGTTCGGGTAAATGATTTAGACGATGACTCGTTCATTTGAGGATCAAGTCAATGGTAGCGCGGGCTGCAGCCGCTGTGGGCGTATGGCGCTCGGCTGTTGGCCGTGCGCTAAAGCAGGAGAGGCCGCAGAGCACGACTGAGAGTACGGCGCGCGGCCGGACAGGAAGTCCTACCCCTGCCCGGCCGCACCCCGATTGCACCGGCCGAGGGAAGCCGGCACTGTCGATGTGGGAGGAATCGCTATGTACGACCCAGCCGACCGACCTCGCGGGCGGTCCGTGCCCGAGCAAGATCGACGCCGCTGACGCCGGCACGCCGACGTCCCGCACCCTGCCCGACACTGGTGAGTTGATAACGGCGGATACGCGGCCCGTGACCTGAGCCATCCACCGTCTCCTCGGGCAGCAGGATGAACCGCCGAGGAGGTGACACGCTTTGGTTTGCTGCCGAACGGTTCATGTCGAGCATATTGCCGCGATGGCCCGTTCTTGCCTTTGGCCGGAAGTCCAAAATGTGGTGTGCAGCGGTCTCCTAAGTGCCCAGCTGCTCGTTGACGAGGCGTGCGACCTCGGTGCCGTCGGCGCGGCCTTTGGTCTCGCGCATGACGTGCCCGACGATCGGCCCGATCGCCTTGGCGTTACCTTCGCGCACGCGCTGGGCGGCGTCGGCGTTGGCAGCGAGCGCTGCGGCGACGATCCCCGCGAGCTCATCACCGCCGTCTATCGCGGCAAGGCCCTCCGCCTCGACGATCCGCAGCGGGTCGCCGCCGTCGGCTATCAGCTTGTCGAGCACCTGGCGGCCGGCGCCAACGCTGATGCTCTTGTTAGCGACCAGGCCGACAAGCGAGGCGAGCGCTTGGGGCTGGACGCGCGATGCGGATGGATCGCCGCCGTCGTCATCTCCAAGGCGCGCGGTGAGCTCACCGGTGATCCAGTTGGCAAGTGCCTGAGCCGGCGGGGCTGACTGGGGCGATGCGGCGCCGGCGGCAAGCGCCGCCTCGAAGTAGTCGCCAAGCTCGGCGCGGAAAGCGAGTATCTGTGCGCTTTCGCCGCTCAAGCCGAGCTCACGCTCGAAGCGCTCGGCGCGCGCGGCGGGCAGCTCGACCATATCCGCGCGGGCGGCATCGATCATGTGCTGGTCGATGGCGACTGGCAGCAGGTCTGGCTCGGGGAAGTAGCGGTAGTCGTGCGCCTCCTCCTTGGAGCGCAGGGAGGTGATGGCACCGGAGCTGGGGTCGAAGTGGAGCGTCTCCTGGGTGACCTGTCCGCCGCCTTGCAGGATCTTCTCCTGCCGTGCGATCTCAGCCCTGATCCCGCGCTCGATGAAGCGGAAGGAGTTCATGTTCTTCAGCTCCGTCTTTACGCCCAGCTCGCTGGTGCCGATGGGGCGCAGTGAGATGTTGGCGTCGCAGCGCAACGAGCCCTCCTCCATGTTCACGTCTGAGACCCCCAGTTGGCGCAGCGTGCTGCGCAAAAGCTTCAGCCATTCAGAGGCCTGCTCGGGCGAGCGCACGTCGGGCTCGGTGACGATCTCTGCGAGCGGCGTGCCACCGCGGTTGAAGTCGACAATGCTGGCGTCAGAGCCGTGGATGCGTCCGCTGGCACCGACGTGGGTCAGCTTGGCGGCGTCCTCCTCCAGGTGCACACGATGGATCCGAACCTCACCGAGGCGACCGCCCAGGCACAGCGGCTCGTCGTACTGGGAGATTTGGTAGCCCTTTGGCAGGTCGGGATAGAAGTAGTTCTTGCGGTGGAAGATCGAGCGCGGCGCGAGCTCGGAGCCAAGCGCCATGCCGATCATCAGCCCGAAGTGCACCGCGCGGGCGTTGGCGACGGGCAGGCTGCCGGGCAGCCCCAGGCAGACGGGGCAGGTGCGCGTGTTGGGCGGCTCGCCAAACGAAAGCTCACAGCCGCAGAACATCTTCGTGGCTGTCGCCAGCTGCACATGGATCTCCAGGCCGATGACGGGCTCATAAAGACCGTCTTTTGAGGGGCCGCCTGCCGGCGGCTGAGGGGTTCGTAGTGGCTCAGACACGCGCAGACGCTCCATCGAAGCCGATGCTCTGCTCGAGTGCGTGTGCGGCGTCGAGCAGGCGGTTCTCGCTAAAGGCGGGGCCGGCGATCTGCAGGCCCACAGGCAGCCCTTGGCTGAGAGCGCAGGGAATCGAAATAGCGGGGATACCGGCAAGCGACATGGGCACGGTGCACACGTCGTTGAGATACATGGACAGCGGGTCGGCGGTCTTCTCCCCCAGCCCGAACGCAACGGTTGGCGCGGTGGGCGTGACAAGCAGATCGACCTGCTCGAACACTGTGCGGAAGTCCGCTGCGATCATCGTGCGAACCCTCTGGGCACGGCCGTAGTAGGCGTCGTAATAACCGGAGGAGAGCGCATACGTGCCAAGCATGATGCGCCGCTTGACCTCCGCGCCGAAGCCGTCGTGGCGCGTGCGGGTGTACATGTCCAGAAGGTCGGTGGCGTCTTCAGCTCGTAGCCCGTAGCGCACGCCATCGAAGCGCGCGAGGTTGGAGGACGCCTCGGCGGGCGCGATCACGTAGTAGGCGGAAAGCGCGTGCGGCGCGTGCGGAAGACGAACCTCACTGATCTCGGCGCCGAGCTGCTCCGCTTGCGTGAGCGCGGCGCGGAAGGCGTCGAGCACGCCCGCTTCGATGCCCTCCCCCGTGAACTCCTCAGGGACCCCGAGCCGCACCCCGTCCAACCGCTCGGCCGTGGGTAGCTGGATCTCCTCGGGGAACTGCAGCGAGGTGGCGTCGCACTCGTCGCGTCCAACCATGTGGCGCAGCATGAGCGCAGCGTCGCGTACATCCCTGGTAAGGGGTCCCGCCTGGTCGAGCGACGATGCGAACGCGATCATCCCGTAGCGCGAGACGGCGCCGTAGGTGGGTTTCAAACCGACGATCCCGCACAGCGCCGCCGGCTGGCGGATCGAACCACCGGTGTCGGTGCCGAGCGCCCACGGCGCCAACCCGGCCGCCACTGCTGCTGCGCTACCACCGGATGAGCCGCCGGGGACCCTGGTGCGGTCCCATGGGTTGCGCACCGGCCCGAACCCCGAGTTCTCGTTTGAAGAGCCCATCGCGAACTCGTCCTGGTTGGTCTTCGCCAGCAGGCTCGTGCCCGCGCCAGCCAGGCGTGCGACGGCGCTGGCCGTGTAGGGCGGTAGGTAGCCCTCGAGGATCCTCGACCCCGACTGGCTGGGTACCCCCTCTGTGCAGAACAGATCCTTGACCGCCAGCGGCACGCCCCCGAGAGGTGTGCCGGTGGAAGCGGACGATTGCGGCGCGTCCTCAGCAACCCACGTGAAGCAGTTGAGGCCATCCTCGCCCGCGGTAAGGTCAGCTGCGGCACGTGCGCGGTAAGCACCGAATAGCTCGCTCGCGGACAGCGATCCGGCAGCGATCGCTTCCGCAGCAGCGGCGGCAGACAACTCGATGATGTCGCTCATGCTTGGGGGCTTGGTACTAGGAAGCCGTCTTCGCTTACGGCGGGGGCCTGCGCGAGCGCGACTTCCCGCGGCAGGCATGGGCGTGGCTCGTCCGGTCGCAACGCACCTGTGACCTCCACCACGTGAGAGGTCGGCGCCACATCCTCCAAATCCAGCTCGCCGATTTTCGCCACGTGGTCAAGCACTGCGGAGAGCTCGCGCGCCATCGGCTCGATCTCCTCGTCGCTGAGCGCCAACCGCGCCAGCCGCGCCACGTGCAGAACTTCGTCGCGTTCAATCACAGTGGCGCCATTCTATGGGCGAGCGCTCAAGCCGGCGTGCCCTCCGGTGGCTCTGGGGCGGGTGCAGCTGCCGGAGGTGGTACCGGCACGGTGGACGTGTCGGCTGTGGTGGCGCTCGCACCTGTGGAGCTCGACCCGGACACGGCGGCGCTCACGCCACCGAACGCACCGCTGGCCTGCTCGCGTACATCAGCGAGCGAGGTGCCTTCATCCTGCATGCCCAGATAGCCGCCGTAGGTGAGGGCGAGGGCGGCGATCAACCCGAGCCAGATGCCGATCTTGATCCCGACCGAAGCTGAGTAGTGAACGCCCGCAACGGTGCCGCTGGTCCCGGCGCTGGGGTGGTCGAGGATCCGATACACGATCAGGATCGACGACAGCGCCCCAAGCCCAGCCACGAGCACGCCACGCTGAACGGTGGTGTTGAGCTCAAGCACACCTGCGGAGATCGCCACCGCAGCAAGCGACACGATGATCGTGATGATCCATATCCAGCGGCTGTTGGTGAATGTGTGCCAACCATTTGCGCTGACGCTGTAGTTGAAGCCACCCACTGACGAGCTGGAGCTAGCTCCGTACCACTTGAAGAAGAAAAGGAATATGAAAAATGCGATGGCGCTAGCGCCGATGATGCGGTCAGAGCGACGCAGACGACCGATGTCGAAGCTCATTGCGAGTAGTCCCCCCGTAAGTCGTGATCAATACGACCAACTTGTTCCGGCCTCAATGACCGGAGCTTGCATCCTTCATTACAAGGTTCCTCACCATGACGGTCAATCCTGCACGGATATCTGGCTGGCAGCGGCGGGCCAAATCGAGCTGTGTCAACGTGACCAGTAGCGAGCTACTTGAACTGAAACAGGCTCTTACGGGCGCGGGCGCGGCGCTGGCTGCGCCGGCTTGTACAACGAAGGCCGTTCGTCGCGTAGCGTAAGCCAAGCACCGACGAGCACCAGGATCGCACCGGCGAGCGCGAGCCATGCGCCGTAGCAAACCTCGGTGGCGTGGTCGGGTCGCTCGAGCGCCCTGACAAGCGTGGCGATCACCGCGATTAGGCCAAGCAGCACGCACCACACGGCTGTGGAGACAGGGAGAGCGGTGCTGCGCTCGGTGAGCGCGCTGATGACCGTGGCGAGCCCCGCGCAGATGGCCGCCAGCTCGAGTGCGGCCGCCGGACCGAACGTGTTCCACGCATTCAGGTATCCGGCAGGACCGTAGTAGGAGCGGACGAACAGCGAGACGATCAGACAGATCGCACCCGTGAGGACCGTCAGCTCACCTACACGCAGTTGCCTGAAGTTCATCGTCGTATCCGGTGCGCGCGCCAAGGCGCGTCGGTGGCATGAATGTCGTTTCGAATGGTCCTCATGTGAGCTCCTCGCCCATTTCAGAGAGCATGGTCTCAAGCTCCGCCTGGTAACGGGCGGCCTGCAGCGTGTTGCGCAGCAGCATCGCAATGGTCATCGGGCCGACGCCGCCTGGTACCGGCGTGATCGCGGAGGCGACCTCTGCGGCGGCGGCGAAGTCCACGTCACCGACGAGACCGCTCTTGTTACCGGCCTCCTCTGGCGTGAGACGATTCATGCCGACGTCGATCACGACGGCACCCGCTTTCACGAAATCACCCTTGACGAGGCGCGCCCGCCCGACGGCCACGATCAGCACCTCCGCGCGCGAGCACACCTCGCGGAGGTCACGTGTACGCGAATGGCAGACGGTCACGGTGGCGTTCTCGGCTAGCAGCAGCTGGGCCATCGGCTTACCGAACAGGTTCGAGCGTCCGACCACCACCGCTTCGGCGCCTTCGAGCTCGACGCCTGTGTCGGCGAGCATCTCCATCACCCCAGCGGGCGTGCACGGTCGCAGCCCCGGGCGCCCGAGCGAGAGCAACCCAGCGTTGACCGGGGTGAGGCCGTCGACGTCCTTGTCAGGGCTGATCATCCCGGTGAGCGTTGGTCCATCGAGGTGGCCTGGCACCGGTAGCTGCAGCAGAATGCCGCTAACGGAGCGGTCGCCGTTGAGGCGTTCGAGCTCTTCGGCCACCTCCTCGAAGGACGCGTCGGCGCTCAAACGCCGATCAAACGGAACCATCCCGACCTCTGTGCACGCGCGCTGCTTGCCGCCCACATACACAGCCGACGCGGGGTCGTCACCGACGAGCACTGTGGCCAATCCAGGTGTCCTATCGAACGTGGCGGTGAAGCTCTCGACCTCACGGGCGACGCCTGCACGCACGCGCGCAGCAATCGCTTTGCCGTCGATGATTGTTGCGCTCATGAGCAGATGCTATGCGTTGGAGCGGGAAGAACGCGGTTTTTAACGTCGGCTGACGGGAGCGTACTCGGCCATGAGCTTGCGTTCAGAACCATCGTCGGCGAAACGCACAACGATCACGCCACCCGGCTCGACACCTGTAATCACGCCATCACCGAAGGCCGCATGGACGACGTCCTCGCCCAGGCGGAACTGGGCGACAGCCGTTTGCGGCTCGCGATCGCGGGTGGCAGACGCGCCCCGCTCGGGCATCCCCCGCTCATACCATCCACGTGTGTTCGAGCCGCGAACGCCCCCGCCGCCAACGCCTGTGTAGCCGCCAGATACGGAACCGGCACGGAAGACCGCCTGTCGCGGCTCCTCGAGCAGATCGGCTGGGATCTCGTCGAGAAAGCGGCTGCGCAGGCCGAACGTCTGCGCGCCGAACACCGCGCGCCGACGCGCGTATGTGAGATACAGCTGGCGCATCGCACGGGTGATGCCGACATAGAACAGCCGTCGCTCCTCCTCGAGGCTGCCCTCGTCGATCGCGCGCGAGTGCGGGAAGACGCCGTCCTCGCAGCCGGCAATGAACACGATCGGGTACTCGAGACCCTTGGCGTTGTGAAGCGTCATCAGCGTCACGAGACCCTGATCGTCTTTGCGGGTATCGGCGTCAGCCACGAGCGCGATCTGCTGCAGGAACACATCGAGTGTGTCTTCGTCCTCGGGAGCGCTCGCGTCGAACTCGCGCCCGACCTCAACCAGCTGCTCGAGGTTCTCGATCCGTCCTTGCGCCTCGATCGTCCGTTCCGCTTCGAGCGCCTCGATATAGCCGGTCTGCGAGAGCATCGCCTCGAGCAGATCCCCAACGGGGACGCCGCGGGAAGCTGTCGGCTGCGGATCATCGGGCTGCTCAACCTGGGAGCCACCGCGATCATCGTCGCCCATGCCAGCCATCACGCGAAGATCGTCCATCGTGTCCATAAATCGCCGCAGCGCCTTGATCGCAGCGGCCCCGAGCCCAGGGACCTCTTCGGGCTTGGCTGCCGCCTCCCATACGGAGATGTCGAGTGCCGCAGCGTGCGCGTCCACGCGCTGCACCGATGTCTGGCCGATACCGCGCCGCGGCGAGTTGACCACGCGCGCGAAGCTAACTCGGTCGAACGGGTTTGCAAGTAGCGACAGGTAGGCGACGGCGTCCTTGATCTCCGCGCGTTCGTAGAACTTAGTGCCACCGATCACCTGGTAGCCGATCTCGCGGCGCACGAGCGTGTCCTCAATCACTCGCGACATCGCGTTGGTGCGATAGAGGACCGCTATCTCCGCACGCGAGGCTCCCTCGTCGACCAGCCGCTCGATCTCGCCCACGGCGAACCGCGCCTCTGCGTGCTCGTCCTCCAGGTCCCGTAGCTGGATCTGATCGCCCTGACCCAGTTCGCTCCATAGGCGCTTGGCGATGCCGCCGCGGTTGTTCGCGATCACCGCGTTGGCCGCCGAGAGAATCGTCTCGGTCGAGCGGTAGTTCTGCTCGAGCTTGACCACACGCGCGTCGGGAAAATCTTGCTGAAAATCGAGAATGTTGCGCACGTCAGCGCCACGGAAGCTGTAGATCGAATTGTGGGTGACGAGCCCGTTCGCGATGAAGTTGTGAACACCGTCAATGTCGAGGTCGTATACCGGTGAATCCAGCCGTGCCCGCTCAACGCTCTCGACGACGTCAAAGTCGCCCTCCGCGGTCACCATCACCATGCCCGGCCGAAGAGAGGACGCCGGCATGAAGGGGAGCGAGTTGGTCACTCCCTCGGGGTTGCGCGCCAGTCGGGCATTGAGCTGGATCTGAAAATCGAGCTCTCCTCTGACCCGCTCGACGGTCGACAGCAAGGTCGGCATGTGCGCCGACGCCGTCTCATAACGCCAGCCGCTTGACCCGCGTCGCGCGGGTCGCACGCTGAGACCGAGCCGCTCGAGCGCCTCTCTTCCGTGCTGGTCGTAGCCGAACATCGAGATGCGATGCATCGGCGTTCCCCCTCGGCGGTCGCCGCAGAGCGTGACCACCATGCGCCGTCGCATACGCGGAGAACCACGTCTACCGGACGCGTGGGCCCCCGACGCGAAGTGCGGAAAGCGAAGGCTCAGCCCCTCGTCTACGAGCAGCCTTCGTCCAGCGGCGTCAGTGTCGAGAGTCGTGAAGACCCGGTCGATCAGCGTCTGGTCGCCGACCAGGCTGTTGGGACTGCGGGCGCCTCCCGGTCGGGCGTTGAATGGAATCGTCGGCAGGCCGTACTGCACCGAAAGCAACAGCTCGGCCACGCGAGCCTCAGCGTCGCTTGCGTGCACCGACACAACCCAGGCCGCGTCGGCTCCCTCGTGCCTCATTCGATAGGCGACGCCCACAACGGGCTTGGCCTGCCCCGCGGTGTAGGTTCGAGACGTGCCCACGCGGAAGCCGACCCCGCGCTTCCACATCACGTAGGCCATGTGCAGCTGAGGAGTCCGGCCGCGAACGAAGCCGGCGAAATGAATGTGCTCGGCTGTGCTGACCAATCGCCTGCCCGAGCGAGTCGTAATCGCTATCCCCTGCGAGCTGTGGGCATCGTGCCGGCGCATTACCATCGCCGGGCGAAAGTCGCCGCTCCCGTACGCAGCCATCACCATGTCGCCGGCCCACACCTCCTCGATCGGTCGTTGCGTGCCATCGGCCATCGTCACGAGAGTTCCCGCGACCAAGCATTGAGCGTCATCCCCGACCACCGCCAGGTTGCGATGCCCCACCGGCCCTGCGTACGTGGGCCTATCCCCCGGGTGAGCATCGCCACGGGCAGGCGGTCGCCCGCCCCCCACCAGCAGCTGCAGCAGCCGGTACTGGGCGTGGTTGGTGTCCTGGTACTCGTCCACGAGCACGTGACGGAACGTGCTCATGTAGCGGTCGCGGACCTCCTCGAACAGCTCCAGCAGGTTGACCGTGCGGAACAGCAGATCATCGAAGTCCATCGCGTTCATGCGGTGCAGGTCGCGCTCATAGATGTCGTACACGTCGGCGACCATCTCCTCGAACTGCGAGCCGACCATCTGGCGGTAGGAGCCGGCGTCGATCAGCTTGTTCTTGGCGGCGGAGATCTGGTTATTGAGCGCCGCAGGCGTGAAGCGCTTGGGATCCACACCCACTGCGTCCGCGGAGCGCTTGGTCAGCCGCCGCGCGTCCGCTTGGTCATAGATCGTGAACTGGCGCGTGTAGCCGAGGCGATCGGCCTCCGCACGCAGGATCCGCGCACATGCAGCATGGAACGTCAGCAGCCACATGCCACGTGTGCCCCGACCCAGCAGTCGCTCGACGCGCTCGCGCATCTCGCTGGCCGCCTTGTTCGTGAAGGTGATCGCGAGGATCTCCCCCGCCTGTGCCTGGTCGGTGTAGATCAGGAACGCGATCCTGTGCGTGAGCACACGCGTCTTACCACTACCGGCACCCGCGAGGATCAACAGCGGCCCCTCGCCGTGCGTCACAGCCTCCCGCTGGGGCTCGTTCAAGCCCTCCAGCAGCTCCTGGAGGTGCGCGGCATGAGGGTTCTCAGGCATCCAACCCCAGCATAGATGCGCGTTCGGGGGACGAGGCGCCGGTCAGCCGCCGGCCGGGTTGGGCCCTCGGACGGTGCGTAGTGGCCTGACCTCAGCCGGCTCTGCATCAGCGTCGGTGTCGGACAGCTCGGCGATCAGCCGTTCCAGCGTGACGATCCGCCCGGAGAGTGCCTGGATGGCCTCTGCGATCGGGTCTGGCAGGTGGATCCAGTCCGCGTCAGGGCCCTCAACTCGTCGTCCGTCGACACGCACGGGATGGCCAGGGTTGCCGACCACGGTCGAGTTGGCTGGCACATCGGTGATGACCACGCTGTTGGCGCCGATCTTCGCGCCGTGGCCAATCGTGATCGGCCCCAGCAGCTTTGCGCCCGAGCCGATCGTCACGTTGTCCTGCACCGTCGGATGGCGCTTGCCGGTGGCGAAACCCGTGCCGCCGAGCGTGACACCTTGGTAGAGGGTCACGTCGTCGCCGATATCAGCCGTCTCGCCGATCACCACACCGATGCCGTGGTCGATGAACAGCCCCCGGCCAATGCTTGCCGCCGGGTGGATCTCGATGCCGGTCAGCGCCCGTGTGAACATGGAGATCAGCCGCGGCAGAAATGGCACACCCGCAAGCTGCAGCGCGTGCGCGACGCGATAGGCAAGCAGCGCGTGGATGCCCGGCCAGGTGGCGAGGATCTCTACCGGCGATACACCTCGGGCTGCTGGGTCTCGATCGCGAGCCGCGAGCACGTCGCGGCGCACCTCCTTGACGACCCGCGCGACCTTGCCGAAACCGGCCATGACAACAGCGTAGCGGCGAATTCGCGAATGTTGACCGTGCAACCGAATGCCTGCCAACCAGCTACCCATCCAGCGCCCCGGAGGGGTGCCCCTAAAAAGACGATCTTCGACAGATACGCGTCTGACGGTGCACGGTGGCTGGCCGCGTGCTGGTGGCACGTGGACAGACTCCGGGTGCCGTCAGGGGGCGAAGAACGCTTGCGAGACGTAGCGCTCGCCGGAGTCGGGCATCATCGCCACGATCCTCTGCCCCTTGGACTCCGGGCGTTGGGCGATCTGAAGCGCCGCCCACAGCGCGGCACCACAGGAGATGCCGGCGAGTAGCCCCATGCGTTTGGCGCAGCTCCAGGCGGTCTCGATCGCGTCGTCGTCGCTGACGGGGATGACCTCGTCGATCAGCTCTCTGTTGAGCACCGGCGGCACGAAGCCGGCGCCGATGCCCTGGATGCGGTGCGGGCCAGGCTGGCCTCCCGAGAGAACCGCCGAGCCGCGCGGCTCGACCGCCACCACCTTCAGCTTCGGGTTGGTGTGCTCGCGCAGGTACTCACCCACACCGGTGAGCGTGCCCCCCGTCCCCACACCCGCCACGAACACGTCCACCTGCCCATCGAGCGCACGCTCGATCTCCGGGCCGGTGGTGCGCCGATGGACCTCTGGGTTGGCGGGATTCGAGAATTGGTCCGGCAGGAACACGTCGTCGTCGCGCGCCATCGCCCGTGCTGCTGCCACCGCCTCGCCCATTCCGCCGAGTGACTCGGTTATGTCAACCCGCGCTCCATACAGACGCAGAAGGCTCTCGCGCTCGCGGCTCATCCCCTGCGGCAAAGTCAACACGAGGTCATAGCCCTTCGCAGCGCACACGAATGCCAGCGCGATGCCCGTGTTGCCGGAGGTGGCCTCAACGATCGTCGAGCGGCCCGGCTCGATCCTGCCTTCCGCCTCCGCTGCCTCGATCATCGCCACGCCGATGCGGTCCTTGACGCTGCCGCCCGGGTTGAACGCCTCGAGCTTCGCGAACAGCTCAACGCCGTTCTCCTGCGCCACAGTCCCCTCGAGCATGCGCGGTAGACCAACGAGAGGCGTCTCACCAACTAGCTCTGCAATGTTGATCGGGATTGGGGACATACCCCCGACAATAGTGGGGGGCGGGCCAGTATGCTCGGTGACTTGAGCCTTGCACACTTCTCTTTATGCCGAGATAAGTGTTCAGCTTCCGCCGGTTTGCTCGCTCGCTGAGGCATGTCGCTTCCGTACAGGATCGACCTCGAGAAGCGCCGCTCGCTGCGTGCGATCTTCGTCGTGGCGCTCTCCTTGTACCGTCGCTATCCGTTGTTGTTCCTGCTTCTGGCGCTTCCCGTCGTGGCCTCTTATGACTTGGGCCTGTTCGCCATCACGGGCTATGGCCCTCTTGTATCCCTGGGGCGCCACAGCCAGGGCCTTTTCTGGCTGAACATACTGCTGCGCGCAACGCTTGTCAGTCCATTGATCTCAGCGCTGCACGTTTACGCCGTGCAAACCGCAGGTGAGGGACAGCCGCCCCAGATGCGTCTCGTCGCGCTGCGAGGCATTGCCGTACTTCCGGTCGTGGGCGCCACCGCGCTCCTGACAGGCATCGGGACGACGATCGGCCTCTTCGCGTTCGTGGTGCCTGGATTTTGCTCGTCGCTCGCTGGGCGGTAGCGGCGCAAGCCGCCGCTGTCGAGCGCGAAGGGCCGCTCGCGGCAAGCCCCACAGTCGCAAGCCGCGCCCCGTGCATACGGGATCAAACCCCTAGCAAAGCTAGATGTGGTACATGCTGGCGCCCGCGTCGCGCATCTCGCGCTCGAGCACGTCTGCGATCGTCGTCCGCGCCAGCACCTTGCAGGCCGCCTCGGTGGAAGGCTCCCGGGCAAAGCGGTAGCCGCCCTTTACGCCGCGCTGCGAACTGACGATCCCACCGCGCCGGAGGACCGCGAACAACTGCTCGAGGAACTGCACCGGCACGTCGCGCTTGCGCGCCAGCTCGCCGATCGGCACCGGCTGCTCACTATTGCTGCGCGCGAGCTCCGCCAGGGCGAGCACCGCATATGGAGACTTGCTCGTGATCGAGATCACACAGCGATGCTACGCAATTGGCATGTCAGAGCCAGTCGCGCTCGATGGCGATCGACAAGCGCCTGTGCGCGATCGAAGGCGCCCAACCTGCCGTAAACGTCTGCCTGGACCTCGGATGCGTACGCATCTGGTGCGTAGTTGCAGTGCCAAACAAGCCACGGGAGCATGCGGTGCTCTGTATATTCGCCGCCTCTTCGTGCAACAGCACGTTCCCGGAGCACAACCCCGGTAGATCGACATCCGCGAGCCAATCACCAAAACGTCGTCTCTTCTCACCCTGCTCGTGATCCTGATCGCGCTCTGCGGTGTGTCGGTGTCGTCAGCCTCCGCGGTCGTCTACACGAGCCCGGGTCCGATGCCGCCCAAGCAGCCTGCGTGCACACCCAGCGGATACGGCTACGAACCGAGCCCCTGTGCGGCGACGACCACGATGTGCAGCCACATCGTCGCGCCGGCGTTTGCCGAAACCGGTCAGATCGTGGTTGCGCGGACCGACCCCGGTACGCCCTGCAACGCATGGACCTACAACGTGATTCCCGGCGAACAGCTCTCGCCGTGCTATCTGCCCGCTGAATCCTCCGGTTACATCGAAGAAACCGGAGGCGTTTACCTGAGCGAATGCAAGTTCCGGGTCAACACCTCCACGGCGACCATTTGGCACGAGAAGCCCGGCACCAAAGAATGGGAAATCACCAGTGGGCCCGGCTGGACGAAGGTCGGGATCGATCTGATCTGCGGCTACGGCTGCGAAACCTACGAAAGCGAGGACGAAGCCTGGATGGCGGTCAAGCCCTCCGTGCTGCCTCCTGAAGAACCCAAGAAAGAACCGATCAGCCATGGCTCGCCGAAGCTGAGCCTCAGCTACGGCACGACCCCCGAACGGGTGCTCGTCCCCCAGAACGCGAAGGGCGCCGAACCGCAGAGCGTCAAGTTCACCGTCACGGCCACGAACAACGGCTCGGAGGCCGTCCAGAACCTCACCTTCGAAGATCCGCTGAAGATCACGCCGGTCGGGCACCTTCCGCACGCGACCGACGTCTCGGGCTGCGCCTGGGCGCAGGGGACGCCGTTCGGGATGCCGCTCACCAGCGAAGCGATGGGCGCCGCGCCCACCTCGCCGCCCTGTCCGCTGTCGGAGACCAACGGCCCCGGCGGCACAACTGCGCCGTCGCCGCTCAACGTCGGCACCCTGCAGCCAGGTGCCTCGGTGAGCGCCAGCTACACGCTCAACGTCGCCGGCGACGGCGACTACACCCTCTACACGGCGGTCTCCGGCACACGCGAAACCGAAAACACAGCGGGCGAAACGATCCAG
>JBEKAM010000043.1:0-19681 GCA_050015915.1 Solirubrobacteraceae bacterium | reverse complement strand
CCACCGGGTACGTACAGCTAATTCAGTCCAACGGTCACATCATTCGCTCCGAAGACATCGGCACCCGGCTCCCGGTGACCGCCGCCGCACGCGCCGTGGCCGACGGCAAGCGCCCAGCGTTCTTCACCGATACGACCGTCGCCGGCACACACGTGCGCGTGCTGACAGAGCGCGCACCAGAAGGCGGCGTGTGGCAGGTGGCGCTGCCGCTCAGCGATGTGGACAGCACGCTCACGCACCTACAGCTCGTGCTGGCGCTCGTGAGCCTCGGCGGCATCGCGCTCGCCGCCGCCCTCGGACTGCTCGTCTCGCGCGCGGCGCTGGTACCCGTACGTCGCCTGACTGGCGCCGCCGAACGCGTGACCCGCACCCAGGACCTCGGGCATCGCATCGAGACGAACGAGCAGGACGAGCTGGGAAGACTGGCGGCCAGCTTCAACACGATGCTGGCCGCACTCGAGCGCTCGCGCCTGGCGCAACGCCAGCTCGTCTCCGACGCCTCACACGAGCTGCGCACACCGCTCACCAGCGTCCAGGCCAACCTCGACGCGCTCGCGCTCGGCGAGCAGTTGCCCGCACGTGAGCGCGCGCGCATCGTCGCCGCCGCACAGGAACAGCTGCGCGAGCTGACCGTGCTCGTCGGCGATCTCGTGGACCTCTCGAAGACCGACGTCGAGGAGATCGAAGTCGAGGACGTGCGCCTGGACCTGGCAGCAGCAGCCGCGCTCGAGCGGGCGCGACTGCACGCCCCACGCTGCAGCTTTACGCTCGACGCCGCGCCGTGCCTCGTGCGTTGCGCCCCCGGTCGACTCGACCGCGCGATCGCCAACCTGCTCGACAACGCCTGCCAGTGGGGTGGGGACGGGGTCTCATCACAGGCCGGCCCGGTCGAGTTGCGCGTGCGCGCCGGCACGATCGAGGTCCGCGACCACGGCCCGGGAATTCCTGAAGAGGACCTGCCACGCGTTTTCGACCGCTTCTACCGCAGCCCCGACGCGCGCTCACGGCCCGGCTCAGGTCTGGGCCTGGCGATCGTCAGGCACTTCGCCGAGTCTCACGGCGGCGCCGTCCACGCAGACAACGCACCGAGCGGCGGCGCGCTGCTTACGCTCGAGCTACCAGACGTGCCGATGACCGAGGCCGAGCTCGCGGCCTGCGCTCCCAGCGAGGAGCTTCATCAAACTCCTCCCCTCCTCTAAGGCGATTCTCAGGCTGGCGCCGTTTTGTGTGCGCATGCCACCGAAACGCCACCCAGATCTCCCCTCCCTCTCCTCCACTTCACAGACCTTCAGGCCTCCCCGACTCCGCCTGCGCAGCCGCCAGCTCGCGCTCACCCTCATCACCCTGCCGATGCTCGCACTCGCCGCTTGCGGCGGCTCCTCGCCGTCCTCCACCGACTCGAGCACACAGGCCTCCGAACAGCAGGCTGAAGTGAAGTTCGCCGACTTCGCCAAGTGCCTACGCGAACACGGCATCGAAGCCACGGCCGCGACCGGACCCGGCGGCGAAGGGCACGGGCTGCGGATCAAGGGCGCAGGCGGACCCGCCAAGATGGAAGCTGCCCAGCAAGCCTGCAAGAAGTACCAGCCCGCACCACAAAAACTCAACCTCTCCCCGCAGGAAAAGGTGGAACGCGCGGAAGCCGTCGAAAAGTTCGCCAAGTGCATGCGCGAACACGGGATCGAAGTACACGCCTCCAGCTCCGAAGGGCGCGTCTCCATACAGATCCACGGCAAACCCGGCGCCGGTCCCAACCCCGAAAGCCCCGCCTTCCAGAAAGCGCAGAGCTCGTGCCAGAAACTGCTTCCCTTCAAGGGCAAGGGCCCCGTCGGCGGTCCTCCCACCAAGCAGCAGTCCGGTACGCCCGGCAGCTCGTCCGCCGAAAGCAGCTTCGCCACCGGCGGCTGAGTCGTGCACTCGGGAAGCAGACGTGTGCGCTGGCTACTCGCCGGCGCACTGGCGATCTTCGTGGTGGCCGTGCTGGCGGTAGTGCTGCTCGGTAGCGGCTCGGGCGGGCATCACAGCTCGGATACCGGTGTGCCCTTCGGCGACACTACCGCGAGCGTCACCCGGCGGACGCTGTCAGAAAGCTCGACCGTCGACGGCACGCTCGGCTACGAAACGACGTTCGAACTGTACGACCGGCTCGCCGGGACATTCACCTGGCTGCCTTTCGTCGGCGCGGTGATCGGCCGCGGCGGAACCCTTTGGCGAATTGACGATCTGCCCGTCGTGCTGATGTACGGCTCGGTGCCCGCCTACCGCACGCTCAAGGCGGGCGTCAGCGACGGCCCCGATGTTGCCGAGCTGAACGAGAACCTGATCGACCTCGGTTTCGATCTCTACCGGGCGATCACCGACTACGAATCCTTCAGCGAAGCCACCGCTGCCGCAGTCAAGCGCTGGCAGAAGGCCGCGGGACTGTCCGAAACCGGCGAAGTCGAACTCGGACGAGTCGTCTTCGCTCCCGGCGCGCGGCGTGTGACCGACGTGAAGGTGACCCTCGGGCAGGACCCGCCTGGCGCCACCCAGCCCACCGAAACGCCCTCCACGACGCCGGCCGCCACCCCGCCAAAGGTGAACGAGCCTGGCGCGGACAAAGCGCCGGCGAAAAAACCCGGGCGCAAATCGCCCCGTAAAGGCAAAGACAAACCCGCGGAAGGAAAACCGGCAAAAGAAGCGCCCGCCAAAGACTCCCCCAGCAAAGAATCACCCGGCGGCGAATCGGCCACAGGCGCGGGCGAGGTCGTGCTCACCACCACCTCCACCCAGCAGATCGTCCAGCTGAAGGTGAAGCCTGAACAGCAGCAGCTCGCGAGGGTTGGTGAGACCGTCAGCGTGCTGCTGCCGGGTGGCGGCCAGGCCCGTGGGCATGTCACACAGGTGGGCACCGTGGCGAGCGAAGCCAGCAGCGCCGGTGACGAAGGAAAGGGCGCGCCCAGCAGCGAAAGCGGCGAATCGGCCACGATCCCCGTGACGATCACCCTCGACCGCCCCGTCGCCCACCTCGACCAGGCGCCCGTCAGCGTCGAATTGGTCAAGAGCATTCGCCGCGAAGTGCTGACGGTCCCAGCGACCGCGCTGATCGCCACCGCCGGCGGTGGCTACGCCGTCGAAGCACTCGAGGACGAGCGCCGCGCGACCGTCCCCGTGACGCCGGGGATGTTCGCCGACGGCTACGTCCAGGTCGAAGGCGCGGGCGTGCGCGAAGGCATGACCGTGATGGAGTCGCAGTGAGCGCAGTTCTCGAGCTGTCCGGCGTTGTTAAGCGCTACGCCGGCGGCGTAGACGCGCTGCGGGGCGTCGACCTGACCGTCGATGACGGCGAGCTGTGCGCGATCATCGGCCCGTCCGGCTCGGGCAAGTCGACGCTGCTGCACATCATGGGCACGCTCGAACGGGCGACCAGCGGGCTCGTGCGGATCGCCGGAGCCGATGTCGCGCACGCCTCCGACCGTGACCTCGCGGCCCTCAGGGCGCGGCGCATCGGCTTCGTCTTTCAGCAGTTCCACCTGCTCGAGGCGGACAGCGCGCTGGAGAACGTCGCCAACGGCCTGCTCTACACCGGTACCCCCGCCCGCGAGCGACGGCGGGCGGCGGCTGCGGCGCTCGAGCGCGTCGGGCTCGGCCATCGGATGCGGCAAACCGCAGCGCTGCTGTCCGGCGGGGAGCGCCAGCGCGTAGTGATCGCGCGAGCGCTCGTCAGCTCGCCCGCGATCGTGCTCGCCGATGAGCCGACCGGCAACCTCGACACCCGCAACGGCGACGAGATCCTCGAGCTGCTCAGAGCGCTCAACGGGCAGGGAACGACCGTGCTCGTAATCACCCACGACCGCGAGATCGCCGCCACGCTGCCCAGACGGGTAGAGCTGCGTGACGGCCGCCTGATCCACGACGAGGCGCCTTCGCTGTGAGCGAGGCCGGGCTCCAGATCGCTCCCAGCCGCCTGCTGCTCGCCGACGTGCTGCGGGTCGCGAGTGTCGGCCTGCGCACCCGCCGCCTACGCGCTGCGCTTTCGGCGCTGGGAGTGGCAATCGGGATCGCCGCAATGGTCGCCGTGCTCGGCATCTCCGACTCGAGCAAGGCAGGGCTGGTGGCAGAGCTGAATGAACTCGGGACGAACCTGCTGACGGTCACACCTGGGGAAACGTTCCTTGGCGAAGCAGCCAAGCTGCCGGAAGCCGCTGTCAAGGACATGCGCAACCTGCGCAGCGTGCGCTCCGCTGCCGCCGTGACGAGCGTGTCCGGCGCGAGCGCGCGGCGCAGCGCCTTCATTGAAGCCGCCGAAACAAACGGCATCAGTGTCGACGCCGCCGACCCGCAACTGCTCGCCACGCTGGGGGGAAAGATGCTCCTCGGGCGCTTCCTGAACACCGGCGATGAACGCTATCCACTGGTAGTGCTCGGACTCGTCGCCGCGGAGCGACTCGGGGTGGAGCGCCTTTCCGCCGACGGACGGCCATTGCAGGTGCTGATCGACGACACGTGGTTCACGGTCGCCGGTGTGATCGGCGCGCTGCCGCTCGCGCCGGAAATAGAACGGGCGGCGCTGATCGGTTACCCGGTCGCGAGACGCCTATTCGCCACCAAGCGGCACGCCAGCATGCTCTACGTGCGCGCCGATCCCGAACGGGTGCCTGAAGCCGACTCGCTGCTTGGCGCCGCCGCCAACCCCCAGAACCCCGAACAGACGAAGGTCAGCCGGCCGTCGAATGCGCTGCAGGCGCGCGCCGATGCACAGAGCACCCTGACCGCGGTGTTCCTCGCACTCGGCGCCGTCGCGTTGCTCGTCGGCGGAGTTGGCATCGCCAACGTGATGGTCATCTCAGTGCTCGAGCGCCGCCCGGAGATCGGGCTGCGTCGTGCCCTCGGCGCCCGCGCGGTGCACATCGGCGTGCAGTTCCTCGGCGAGTCCGTGCTGCTGTCGGCGCTCGGCGGGACCATCGGGATCGGGCTGGGCGCAGCCGCCACCGCGGTCTACGCTGCCAGCCAGGGCTGGATCGTCGTCGTACCACTGCTGTCCGTCGCAGGCGGTGTCGCGATCGCACTGGTGCTCGGTGCGCTCGCGGGCCTGTATCCAGCCGTACGCGCCGCGCGACTCGCGCCTGCGGCAGCCCTGCGTAGCGTTTGAGCGACTCCGCGGCGAACCTCGAAACCGGCAAGCGTCGACGTCGGGGGGCATGATCGCGGGAGCCATATCTAGTCCAAAAAGTCAGCTAATCGGATCCCATCCGGGCAATTGACTGATAGTGAGATTTAGTGTTACGCTCGGTAACATGGGACGGAGGGGCAGGATCGATGGGGCTTAGGATGCGCGTTCTCCTACTGGGGTTGGCCGCCTGCCTATGCCTGACAGGCGCCGCAATCGCGTGGGCATCGCAGACGCTTACGTTCAGCGCGCGACTCACCCCCGACAAGCTGGGCGCCGCGACGAACCTCTCAGCCGAGACGACCATCACGTCCGATGCAGGCACGCCATCGCCGGTGAGCAGCGTCGTCGCGTATCTGCCCGCGGGCCTGAAGGTGCACGTGCAGGGCATCGCCACTTGCGAAAAGGCAAAGCTCGAAACCACTGGAGCCAGCGGCTGTCCCACGAACTCGCGCCTCGGCTTCGGCGGCGGCGTGGGTGGGGTTCAGTTTGGCGGGGAAATCGTCAAAGAGTCCTACACGCTCGATTTCTTCCTCGCGCCCAGCGAAGACGGACACTTGGCCGTCCTGATCTACGCCAACGCCGTCAGCCCGGTCCCGGTCCAGCTGGTCCTGGTCGGCAAAGAAATAGCCGCGCCGGAGCCCTACGGCTTTGCCATCAGCGTCCAGGTACCGCCCGTCAACACGCTCCCCGGCGCAGCCAACGCTTCCGTGGAAAGCAACTACATCTCGATTGGCAGCACAAACGTGGCCTACTACGAGACGGTGCACGGCAAGCGCAAGCTCGTCCACATCAAGGGCCTGACCGCGCCCAAGACGTGCTCCGGCCACGGCTTTCCCTTCGCGCTGACGATGAGCTTCGCCGACGGCACGACGAGCACTGCCAGCTCCACCGACCCCTGCCCCCACGACTGAACGGCTGTCGATGCGCAAGACCACGAACACCAGCTCACGGCCCATCGTTCTCGCGTTCATACTCACGTGCGCGACGGCGATCGCCGGGGCCGTGTTCGCCGGCTCGACCGGGTTCGCAGCGATTGCCTCGACGCCTTCGACCAGCACCTCCGCGGTCATCTCAGCATCGCTGTCCCCCGATCGGCTCGGGGCCAAGAGCACCCTCAGGTTCGAGGTCCGCTACAGCAGTGATGGACCGAGTGGTGTGCCATCTCCGGTGCGCCGCGCGCTGTTGTCGTTTCCCGCTGAATTGACCCTCGCCATCCCCCAGCTGAGCTCATGTTCGGCACCGCGACTGCGGGCCCGCGGCGCACGCGGGTGTAGCCCTCAATCCGATCTCGGCGCCGGGCACGCGCTGGTGGTGGCGCCACTCGGCTCGCAGACGCTGTCGGAGGCGATCTCGCTTTCGATCTTCCTCGGCGTCCCTCGAAACCTGCAGCCGACGGTCGAGATCCTCGGCCAGGGGCTCACGCCATTCGACGAGCGCGTACTGCTGAGCGGCACGACGCTCTCCGGTCAGGCCCCTTACGGGGAAGAGCTCGAGATGTCGATCCCGCCGATCCCCACGCTGCCACTCGAGCCCGATGCCTCGATGGCCAGCATCTCGCTCGACATCGGCGCACCAGCGCGAGCGCGGGCAGGCGACGGGAACGCGGTGCTCGTCCCGTCACACTGCCACCAGGGCGGCTTTCCGTTCGCGGCAGAATTCACCTACGCCGACGGCTCCGTCGGTAACGCCACCACCACGGTCCCATGCCCCGGTCGATGAAGCCCGGAAGAGAAAGGAAGCTGCAAGCGATGCGTAGTCAACCCTCTCCCCTGACCCGACGAATAGGCAACCTCACAGGTGCGGCACTATCCGCTTGTGTATTGACAGCGCTCGTGTACCTCTACGGCAGTGCATCGGCGACGGCTGGCCAGCAACCGATCCACGCGTTTGCGTCGAAGACGATCTCGCTCAACGAGACAGGTCATCTGCACCTCACGAGCAAACACAACTTCACGCTCAACGAGCAGGGCACAGCTTCGGGTACAGCCAGCGGCACGATCTATGTGCACCTCACGGCGGTCTCCAACACCCGCGTGAACGTGGAAGTGAACATCTATCCCAAAGGCGGCTCGATCAACGGCTCCGGTGCCGCCAACTACCGCAAAACGAACGGAGCGGCGGACTTCTCCGGCGCGATGACAATCAACCGCGGGACCGGCACATACGCCCACATCCACGGATCGGGCCTGAGCTTCAGCGGCACGGTCGCAGAATCGAACAAAGATGCCATCACGGTGCACGTGAGCGGCCAAGTATCGGACTAGCGCAGTGCTGTCCCTGGCTGACGTCGTCAAGCACTATCCGATCATCGGCGGCGAACCCGTGCGCGCCGTCGACGGCGTGTCGCTGGAGGTCGACCCGGGCGAAGTGGTTGCTCTCTATGGGCCGAGTGGCTCCGGCAAGACGACGCTGCTGATGATGATCGCGATGCTCTTGGCACCGACATCCGGCACGATCCGGATCGGCCAGCGCGACATCGCCTCGCTGTCGGAGCGCGAAGCGTCGCGCTTCAGGCTCTCCGAACTGGGCTTTATCCGGCAGAGCTTCGATCTGCTGCCTGGCGTCAGCACGATCGACAATGCGATCCTGAAGCTGCTAAAGACGATGCGCTGGAGCGAGGCGCAGCGCGAGGTCACGCCGCTGCTGGAGAGCCTGGGACTGGGCGAGCGCCTGCAGCACCGCTCGGAGACCCTCTCGATGGGCGAGCGCCAGCGCGTGATGATCGCCCGGGCGCTGTCCACCCGGCCGAGGCTGCTGCTGGCGGACGAGCCCACGGGCAGCCTGGATACCCAGCGGGGCCGCGAAGTACTGGAGCTGCTGCAGGGACTGTGTCGCGAGCGTCAGGTGGCGGCGGTGCTCGTCAGCCACGACCCGATGGCTGCGCTGTATGCGGACCGCGTGCTTGCGCTGCGCGACGGCACGCTCTCGGACTACACGCCCGGCCAGGAATACGCGCAGCCGAGCGTCGCTCGAGCAGCCGCGCTGTAGGTGGGCGAGACGGGGCTCAGGTGAAGCCTTTCAACGTCCTCATCCTCTACCGCGTACGTCTCCGCGCGCGGCTTTTGCAGGAGCTCTTTGCGCTAATCGGCATCGCCGCGGGCGTGGCGCTGCTGTTTTCCTCACAGGTGGCGAGCTCGAGCTTGCAAAGCTCGGTCACCCAGCTGTCCCATGGGATCGCCGGCAACGCGACGCTGCAGCTGCTCGCACGCGAGCCGCAGGGCTTCCCACAATCGACAATCGCGGACGTCCGCCGCATCCCCGGTGTGCGTTTGGCCGCGCCGATCCTGGAATCCAGCGCAAACGCGATCGGCCCCCGCGGTAGCCAGCCTGTGCAGCTGATCGGGGCCGACTCGAGCCTGTCGCAGCTCGGTGGCACTCTCACCCGGCACCTCGAGCTCAAGCCGTTTGCGGGGATCGGCGCGGTGGTGCTGCCCGCGCCGCTCGCGGGGAAGCTCGGCGTGAGCAAATTCGGCCAGGAAGTGAGCTTCCAGCTCGCCGGACGCACAGGCGAGGCACCGCTGTACGCGCGGCTGCACGAAAGTCAGATCGGCCCGTTGATCGCAAGCCCACTGGCGATCGCGCCGCTGTTCACGGTGCAGGAAATGATGGGCGTGGGCGCTCGTGTGAGCCGCATCCTCGTGCAGGCCAGCCCAGGCATGGAAGCTCATGTCAGGCACGCGCTGGAAACGCTCGCGGCAGGGCATCTGAACGTCGAGGCTGTCGACTACGACGAAAAGCTGTTTGCCAAGGCGGCCGCTGTCAGCAACCAGTCCACGCTGCTGTTCTCAGTGATCAGCGCGCTCGTGGGGTTCCTATTCGCGTTCAACGCCGCACTGTTCACCGTGCCCCAGCGCCGACGGCTAATCGTCGATCTGCGCCGTGACGGATACACGCCGCAGACGGTGATCGCCGTGCTGCTCGTCGACGCCCTGATGCTTGGCGTGTGCGCAAGCGCGCTTGGGCTGGCACTTGGGGACGAGCTCTCGATCCATTTCCTGCACTCCAACCCAGCATTCCTGTCGCTGGCTTTCACGGTCGGCTCGCCTCGAATCATCGACTGGCAGACGATCGTGATCTCGATCGGCGGTGGCATGCTGGCGGCGGTCGTGGCGGTGCTCAGCCCACTTCTCGGGATCCTCTCCCGCGATCCGCTCGCAGCCCAGCGCCCGCTCCAGGGCCCCCGTACCGTGCGTTCGAGCCGCTGGCAGGCACTCGCCGGGCTCGTGTGCCTGGCGGCGGCCACCGCTGTCTTGCACACCGCCCCGGATGCGGCAATCCCGGGAATGGTGTTGCTCCTGGGTGCACTGCTGCTGATGCTGCCGATCGCGCTCAACTGGACGCTTGCGCTCGTCCGGCAGCTCGCGCACAACATTACGAGCGTCGTTCCGCACGTGGCGAACATGGAGCTGAGCGCCGTCCCGGGACGGGCGCTGGCGATCACCGCGACGGGCGCGATAGCCGTGTTCGGCAGCGTGGCGATCCAGGGCGCACACAGGGATCTGCTCGCCGGGCTCGAAACCGCGGCGGCCGAATCGAATGCGTCCACCGACGTCTGGGTGCGTCCCGCCGGCTCCTACAACCTGCTGCAGACCACAGCGTTCACGGCCACCGATCAGACCAAGCTCGAACGCCTGCCGGGAGTGCGGGCGGTGCATCTGTACCGCAGCGGCTTTCTCGACTACGGCCAGCGACGCCTGTTCGTGAGCGCCCCATCGGGCCAGAGCACGCCGCTACTACCTGGCGGCCAGCTGCTGCAGGGCAACCTCCAGCAGGCGAGCGAACGCGTGCGCGCCGGCGGCTGGCTGGTGCTCTCGCAGGCAGTCGCATCCGAACACCATCTGCACATCGGCGACACGTTCACGCCCCCGACCGCGGACCCGACTAGCTTTCGCATAGCGGCACTTTCCACCAACCTGGGGTGGGCGCCAGGGGCGATCATCATGAACGCCGCCGACTACGCGCGCGCCTGGGGCAGCTCACAGGTGAGCGCCTACAGCATCCTGCTCTCCCCCGGGGTTACACCCTCACGGGGCGTGCGCGAGATCGAACGTGCCCTTGGCCCCGCTTCCCGCTCGGGACTGACCGTCCAGGGCACCCAGCAGCATGCCGCCCAGCAGGGCAAGCTCGGCCACCAGGCGCTCGCGAGCCTTACCGAGATCGCAACACTGATCCTGGTCGCGGCTGTGCTCGCGATGGCGGCAGCGATGGGCGCGATGATCTGGCAGCGGCGTCCCCGCCTGGCCAAGCTCAAGCTGGAGGGGCTGCCCCAGAGAGAGCTGTGGCAGACGATGTTGCTGGAGAGCCTGCTGCTGCTCGGCGTCGGCTGCGCGATGGGCGCGGTGTTCGGCCTCTACGGCCAGCAGTTGGCTGATCGTGCACTCTCGGGCGTGGTCAACTTCCCCGTCGTGTATTCGCTGCCGGCACTGACGGCGTTGCGCAGCCTCGCGCTGGTGATCGCAAGCGCGGCGGTGATCCTCGCGGTCCCCGGCTACTTTGCGGCGTCCGTTCCCGCGTCGCTTGCGCTGCAGGATTGAACAGTGAGCGACCGCCGCCCCTATAACAAGGTTGCGCGCGCGGAAGGCCAGAAGCGCACCCAGGAAGCGCTGCTCGACGCAGCCGATGAGGAGTTTTACGCGGGCCGCTGGCAGAAGACCTCGCTCGAGTCGCTGGCAGCGCGCGCAGGGGTCACCAAGCAGACGCTGCTGCGCCACTTCGGCTCCAAGGAGGGACTGCTGCTGAAGGCGCTGATACGAGGGTATTCACAGGTGCACGATCAACGCTGGAGCACGCCGCGCAGCGACGTCGAGGGTGCGGTGGACAACCTGCTCGACCACTACGAGGCATGGGGGGCGCGCTCGCTGCGCATCGGCGCCTGGCTGCACGAAGGACACCCACTGTTGGCCAAGCTCTCGCAGGCAGCACGCCAGGTTCACTACGAGTGGGTGGAGTACGCGTTCGGCACATGGCTGGCAGATCTTGACGCGGAGGCGCGCGAGCGCCGTCGGGCGGCGCTGATCGCGCTTTGCGACGTGCAGACGTGGTGGCTGTTGGTGAACGACCTCGGTCTCAAACGCGCTGAAATTCGCGCGACGCTGATCGACATGATCGAGGGTGTGTTTCGCGATCGCGTCTGACCCTCGGCGGACATACTTCAGTTTTTCGATTGACTTCATAGACTTTAGGTGCCGGAGAGCCTCCCAACCGACAAAGGAGACCGCCATGACCGTCACCGACGAGCTACTCGAGAATGCCGAGTCCTACGCTGCGACTTTCGACAAGGGCGACCTGCCGCTGCCCCCCGGCCGCAAAGTGGCGATCGTCGCCTGCATGGATGCGCGCCTAAACCCATACGGCCTGCTCGGCCTGAGCGAGGGCGACGCGCACGTGATCCGCAACGCCGGCGGAGTGATCACCGACGATGAGATCCGCTCGCTTACCATCTCTCAACGCCTGCTAGGGACCGAGGAGATCATCCTCATCCATCACACCGACTGCGGCATGCTGACGTTCACCGACGACGACTTCAAGCGCTCCGTTCAACAGGACACGGGGATCAAGCCTGAGTGGGCAGCCGAGGCCTTCGACGACCTCGACGGGGACGTCCGCCAATCGATCGCACGCATCAAGGCCAGCCCCTTCATCCCCCACAAGAACGTCCGCGGCTTCGTCTACCACGTGGAGGATGGGCGGTTGCGCGAGGTGCATTAACCGTGGGCAGGACGGTGCTGTTGCAATAGGCTTTCGCGCCGCGAGCGAGCAGTGAGGCAAGCGGCTTATGACAGCGCCGAGGACAACTGAATGAAGGCCCACGGCTGGCGTGTGATCGTCGCCTACGGGCTGGTCTGCGCGGCGACGCAGGTGCTGTGGCTGACGTACGCGGCGATCACCACCGAGACCGCGCGGCGCTATGGGGTGTCCGTCAGCGCGGTCGGCTGGCTGGCGGAGATCTTCCCGCTGCTGTACGTGGCGCTTGCGATCCCAGCGGGGATCCTGCTCGACCGTTGGTTTCGCCCGGCGTTGGCAGCGGGCGGCGCGCTGGTCGCGCTCGGCGGACTCGTGCGGCTCGGCAGCGAGACGTTTGCGTGGGCGATGGCCGGACAGGTGCTGGTGGCGGTCGCACAGCCGGTGGTACTCAGCGCTGTGAGCAAGCTCGCGGGCGAGTACCTGCCGTTCGACCAGCGTGCGAGCGGTATCGCTGTCGGCTCGGCAGGAAGCTTCGTGGGGATGCTGCTGGCGCTGCTACTCGGCCCGACGGTGGGCGCCCACGGACAGCTCGAGCGGCTGCTCGTGCTGGAGGCAGTGCTGGCGGTGCTCCCCGCTGTGGCGTTGGCCTTTGTACTGCGCAAGCCGGGACAACAAAGCGGCGAGCACGCGGCGATCGAGGGTAGCGCCGCGCGAGCCCTATGGGAGCTGCCATCGATGCGCACGCTGTGTGGCTTGGTATTCCTCGGCTTCGGCATCTTTGTCGCGCTGGCGACGTGGCTACAGACCTTGCTGCATCCCTCCGGCGTCTCCGAAGCGGCGTCTGGCGGGCTGCTGGTTGGAATGGTGATCGCCGGTGTGATCGGCTGTGCGGTGCTGCCGCCGCTAGTGGCGCGTAGACACAGCGAACGCGGCTTTATGCGAGCCGTTGTATTCGTCGCGTGCGGCGGCTGTGTAGTGCTGGGCGTGGCGCCATGGCTCGGGGTGCGCGCGCTGGCGCTGGTAGCGATGGGGGTGGTGCTGCTACCCGCCCTGCCGGTGATCCTCACAGCAGCGGAGCAGCTTGCGGGCGCGGCCGCAGGCACCGCGGGGGCAATCGTATGGATGGCTGGCAACCTTGGCGGCCTGGTGGTCGCGCTGATCGTGCAGATCCTCGTTCACCATCCGTTGGCGGCGTTCCTGGCGATGGCGGGCGTGTCACTCTTTGGACTGCCGCTCGCTGCCCGGCTGAGGCTGCCGGCGCAAACCGGCCACAGCGGTGAGGCGGCCGCTGTGGCCGCCAGCTGAGTTCGCGCGAGCTCAGTCCTGATCGGAGTGCGATCAGCCGCCGGTGGCATCCACCAGCGTGCGGTGATCCAGCCGCATGAATGCATCGACGATGCGCGGGTCGAAGTGTTTGCCGCTGCAGCGCTTGATCTCTTCGACGGAGTGCTCGACGGATTGCGCTTGCTTGTAGGGACGCGAGTGGGTCATTACGTCGAACGCATCGGCAACGGCGACGATCCGCCCAGCGATGGGTATTCCCTCTTCCCTCAACCCGCTCGGATAGCCGCTCCCGTCCCAATGCTCGTGGTGGGTGAATGCGATCTCCATCGCCATCCGCACAACGGGGAAGCGGCTTTTGGAGAGGATGCGCCCGCCGATGACAGTATGGGTCTTGATCACCTCGAACTCGTCGTCCGTGAGCTTCCCCGGCTTCAACAGGATCTCGTCCGGGATGCCCACCTTGCCGACATCGTGCAGCGGGGCAGCGCGATGGATCTTCGCTACAAACTCGCTATCGAGTTCGAGCTCTTTGGCGATTAGCTCAGCCGCTTGCGCAACGCGCTCGGTGTGTTTGTTGGTGTCGTCGTCGCGGTACTCAGCCATCAACGCCAGACGCCTGAGATCCTCGAACCTGGCCTCGTTGAGCTCAGCGAGAGTCACGCGCAGCTCCTCTTCGGCGGCACGTTGGCTGCTGAGGTCGCGGAAGATCCCCACGATGCCGACGAAGTCGTGCTCGTCACCCCAGATGGGTGCGACCGACAGCAGCACGTTCAGCAAGGCACCACTCTTGCTGACACGCTCGGTTTCAAGTCGCTCAATGCGCTCGCCGGACATCGCACGCTCGATTAGCGCACCCGGCTCCTCGATGCGATCGGGTGGGGCGAGCAGCGTGATCGGTTGTCCGAGAGCCTCCGCCTGTGAGTATCCAAACAGTCGCTCGGCTCCCACCCCCCAGCGGGTAATCGACCCTGCGGGGCATACGCCGACGACAGCGTCTGTGGCGGACTCGATCAGTGCCGCGAGCTCAAATGCGTGGCCGAGATCGGCGGATTCGTAGTTCGCGCGCCGTGGTGCAGAGCGAGGTTTGCTTGCGCGGTGTCGTGTGTGCGTACGGGCGACTGGTTTCTCCTGCGGCGCGGCAGCGCGAGACATGCTGCCCTTATCGACCCGGCCCGCTCCAGCTTAAGCGGGCAAACCACTTTTACGCGGAAAGGTGAACAGGTACTCGGCTGCTACCCGAGTGGCTCAGGAAGGACCCGCCTGCGCGGTGACAGCCCACACTCGGTGGGGCACTGCGAGCGGATCTTTCGCGAAGCTCTCGCGCAGCATCGCAGCGAGCTCGTTTGAGCACGCCAACACCCCCTCAGCGTCGAGCGTGCCGGCAACGGGCGCGCTCGCGCGTACGCGCCCGACCCAGTCCTCGTGTGAGTAGGGCACGGTCACATCGAAGGAGAACGACTCGATCCCGGTGAAGCCTGCGGACTGCAGATCCTTGAGCCATTGCGGATACAGCCCGGCGCGATCGGCAAACGGCCACGACGGGGTGTGGCTCAGGATGATCTGCTCGGTGGCAGCAACGACGTTGCCTGGTATCGGGATCCAGTCGAAGTGCGCGATTACCGCACTCCCATCACTGGCGAGCAGGCGTTTGACCTCGCGCGCCGCCGCGGGACGGTCGAACCAATGCCAGCACTGGCCGGCGCTGACGACGTCGAACATACCGGCGGGCAAGCCGGTGGCCTCGGCGTGCCCCTCGACATAGGTGACCTGCACGCCGACGTCTCGGTCCAGTTGCCGTGCTTGCTCGAGCAACGGCAAGGCGATATCAACGCCCGTCACCTCGCAGCCGCGCTGGGCAAACAGCCGCGCAAGGCTGCCCGTACCAGTGCCGAGATCGACGACGCGCGCACCCGATACTCCGACGCCGAGTGCGGCCAGCCGATCGAGCAGCTCTGGAGGAAACCCCGCACGATGGCGCGCGTAGTCTGATGCCGTACGACCGAAATCTGGCGAGCAGTCGGTCACCCGATCCAGCTTACGCGCACACGGCACTCAGTCGACGAATGCGGCGCGCACCTGCTTGGAGCCGGTCCCGGCCAGCTCGAGAAAGCCGTATGTGCCGTCATGCAGCAGCTCGTTTGCGGCATTTGTGAGCGCTCCGAATGCCGTGAACGCGAATGCGCCTCCGACCGACACACGCTTGACGCCCAAGGCACCGAGTTCAGATACGGAGGGCGCCCCCGGCCGGGCGAGCACGTTGACCGGAAACTCGAGTGCCGCCACCAGCTCGCGAAGCTCCTCGGAGCGATGTAGGCCCGGCGCATACAGCACATCAGCGCCGGCCTGCTGATAGGCCTGCAGGCGGGCGATCGTGTCGCGTGGATCGGGGTTGCCGCGCAGGTAGTTCTCAGCACGAGCGGTGAGCACGAGGCGCTCGGGTCCCGCGTGGGCTGCCTGCGCGGCCGCTGCCACACGCTCAGTTGCAGCGTCCGCGTCATAGAGACGCTCTTGGGAGGCGCTCCAGTCCTCGACCGAGCAGCCTGCGAGGCCGACACCGAGCGCCAGACGGACCGTCTCGGCGACGCCGTCCGGGTCGGCGGCAAAGCCGTCCTCGAAATCAGCAGACACAGGCACGTCGGTTGCCGCGACGAGCGCGGCAGCGTGCGCGAGCGCCTCCTCGCGGCTGAGCGAGTAGTCGAGTCTCCCGAGGCTTGCCGCATAGCCGCTGCTCGTGGTAGCGAGCGCCTGGAAGCCGAGGGACTCGAGCAGGCGGGCAGAGCCCACGTCCCAGGCATTGGCCAAGAGCAGCGGGCGCTGCTGGCGATGAAGCTCGAGAAAGCGATCCGCCTTGGTGGATCCCACACACTCAACGATAATCGACTGGTTGCGCCTGGGGCGCGTGTAATGTCGTGCCATGGCAGGCGCCGGTAGCGCATCGCAGACGTCCGTGGACTGGCGGGCGTGGCATGAGGGCTACGAGGACCCCAACTCCGAACTGGGCCGGCGTCTGGCGCTCGTGCAGTCGCAGCTTCGCGCGGCCCTCGACCAGGCACAGCCCGGGCCGATCCGCGCGATCAGCGTGTGCGCGGGACAGGGGCACGACATCATCGGCGTGCTTGCTGACCATCCACGGCGCGAGGACGTGAGCGCGCGGCTGGTGGAGCTCGACGAGCAGAACGTGCAGCTCGCGCGTGCGGCGGCCGGCGCGATGGGCCTGGATGCAGTAGAGGTGGTTGCCGGCGACGCGTCGCTGACCGATGCCTATGCAGGTGCGGTGCCGGCGGACGTGATCCTGATCTGCGGCGTGTTCGGCAACGTGGCGGCAGACGACATCGCCAACACGATCGCCCACCTCAGTCAGCTGTGCGCACCGGAGGCAACCGTTATCTGGACCCGTCACCGGCGAGCGCCGGACCTGGTGCCACGCATCCGTGAGACGTTCGAGCACGCCGGCTTCGGCGAGATCGCGTTCGCGGACGCGCCACCGTTTGGCGTTGGCACCAACCGCCTGCTGGGAGCGCCGCAGCCGCTGCAGCCCGGGGTGAAAATGTTCAACTTCGTTGGCTACGAGGCCCTATGGCCTCACCTGAGCGCAAGCCAGCGCACCGCCCTCGGACCGCTATTTCGCGCGAACAGCTCGCTCGTGGAGTTGGTGGAAGCGATGCGCACAATGCCATTCGGCCTGCCGAGCGAGCGGACCGTGGAAAGCATGCTGCTGGAGGCACGCGGCACGAGCGCCACCAAGAATCTGTTCCTTGGGCAGGTACTCGCGCAACGTTTCCCCATGACCGAGCCGGTGCTCGTGCACCGCGTGTATCGGCTCGAGCACGAGCGCGCGTTCGAGCTGTTCGGGCCGGAGATCGCCGCCACCGTGCCCGACGAGGGGCTGATCGATGTGCACCGCTATCTCTCGATTGCCGTGGAGGGACAGCGGGTGAGCCTGGATGTGACGGTCCCGGGTGAGCCGTGGGACGAACGCTCGGCGCTGGGACCGGTGTGTGGGCCAGGGCAGGATTTCCCCGCTGGGGCGGACCCGGACGCAGAGATGGCTGCGCTTGAAGAGGAGCATTGCGATGCGGATGCGCGGGCGGCGTTTCTGGTTGCGCTTGCTGCTGCCGGGGCGCCGCCGCGGGACCCGTCTCTCCCGTGAGCGGCGGAGGCGAGGAACATCGCTATTCGGGATCGGTGCTCGTGTCCTGAGGATCGCCGCTCGGGGGCGCGTCCGGCTGGACGTCCTCTGGACTGGTTGCAAGCCCCTTGCTGACGAGGTCCCGAGTGTCGCAACTCACGAGCGTGGCACCTGCCTGGCTGGCGGCCGCCACGTATGCCGCGTCGTAGACGGAGATCGCGTGCTCCTCGGCGAGTTGCGCAGCACGTGTCAGCAGGCCGGTCGTCGACAGCAGAACGCCGCTGTCGTTGGAGATCCGATCGATCGCTTCGAGTAATGCGTTGACGCGATCGGGTGCCCGCCATGCGCGGAGCACCACGTTGGCGACCTCATAACGGGCGAGATCCAGCGTCGCCAAAGTCACGTCGGACCCGACGAGAATTGCCCGCGCCGGCTCATACAGATCATCGTCGGAGTCAAACGCCGCCAGGATGGTGCTCGCATCCAGAAGCAGCGTGCTCACACCGCCGGCCGGGTCGCTTTCACCTGATCGGCAGCTGCACCTCCATGGCTACCGGCCTGCTTCAACAGCGTGTTCATCGCCGACGCCCGGTCCGCGCGTCGCTTCCGCAGTGCCGAGTCGGCGAAACGGCGCAGGACAGCGCTGCGCGTCATCCCCAGGCGGATGGCCTCGGCATCGACCTCACTGAGCAGGTCGTCTGGCATGGATACCATCACCTTCGCCATAGGCTCAGTATACCACGGTATACAACCCCTAATCGGCCCGCCCTGACGTGCAGACCCGCCGGACCCTCACCCCACCCAAACCCCCAGCAAAACCACACAAACAGCAACCTCCACAATGGCAACTGTCGCCCCAAGCGTGTCCCCAGTCCGCCCGCCGAGCGCGCCCCGCGCGAACATGACCGACAACCAGGCGACCACAACAGCCGCGCCGATCGCGGCTCCGCCCGGAACGAGCCCACCAACCGCAAGGGCAACGATCACAGCGAAGGCCGTGGCAACGCCAAGCGCAACCGGCCCCACCCGCAACGCAGCCCCAAGGCCATCCGAGCGAGCCGGGCGCGTGGCAGCAGCATGAGCAAGCGCCGCCCACCGCGCAAGCGCACACGCCACAACCAAAGCCCGCAGCGCACGATCGCCGTCGAGTGAAGAGAGGGTGGTGTAGAGCAGCAGCGCCCACCCGATAAGCGCGAGCGCGCCGAACCCGCCGGTGGATGAGTCCCGCATGACCTCCAGGCGCCGAGCGCGGTCCCCCCGCACGCCGAGCCCATCGGCGGTGTCCGCCAGCCCGTCCTGGTGAAGCGCACCGGTCACCACGACGAGCACGATCATCGCGAGCACCGTTGCAACGGTGGCCCCCACCGCTTCACCACACAGCAGACGCACGCCACCAGCAAGCGCGCCCACAGCCGCGCCGACTACAGGGAACCACGCCGCCGCGCTCCCCAGTCCAGCCTCGCCGGCACCGGGCACGGGCAGAATCGTCAGGAACGTGATCGCACTGGCAAGTCCGTCCCACGGACGAGACGAGCGCCTGGCGGCGGCCGCCGGCGTCTCAGCGCGCGCGTGCAACGCCGGACTCCTCGAACGTGCCCATCTGCGCGTGTAGCGCGCCGGCGGCCTCGATCAGCGGGAGCGCGAGCAGCGCACCGGAGGCCTCGCCGAGACGCAGGCGCAGGTCGAGCAGTGGCTCCAGCCCCAGCTCGGACAACAGCAGCGCGTGTCCCGGCTCGGCGGAGCGGTGACCGGCGATCAGCACTTCCCCGACAGTGGCGTCGAGCTGGACGGCAGCGAGCGCGGCGACGGTGACCGCGTAGCCGTCGAGCAGCACGGGCAGACGCAGACGGACCGCCTCGGTTGCCGCCCCGACGAGCGCGGCGAGCTCCAAGCCACCAACACAGCGCAATGCCTCGCGCGCGTCCAGCGCCGCACCATGCAGCTCGAGCGCGGCCGCAACGGTCGCGCGCTTGCGCTCCAGCCCGGCGGCGTCGACGCCGGTGCCGCGCCCCACCGCCAGCTGCGGCGTTGCGCCGGTCAGCGCACACACGAGCGCAGCGGTGGTGGCCGTGTTGCCGATGCCGATCTCGCCAAGCACCAGACAGTGGACGTCGTGCTCGGCGAGCTCCCGTGCCAGCGCCGCGCCGGCATCCAGCGCGCTATCCAGCTGCGCAACCGTGAGCGCGGGGCCGCAGGTAATGTCAGCGCTGCCGGCGGCGATCTTCATGTGGCGCACGCCGTCGGGGGTGGGGCCCACAAGACCGACGTCGGCGACCAGCAGCTGGTGTCCGCCACGACGCGCGAGCACCCCGACAGCCGTCTCACCGCGGGCAGCCGCGGCGGTCACCTGCGCTGATACCTCAGCGTCGAACAGGCTGGTGCCGTGGACAACGTGCCCGTGGTCAGCCGCGCACACAAGCACACCCGCGTGG
>JBEKAM010000042.1:0-19942 GCA_050015915.1 Solirubrobacteraceae bacterium | reverse complement strand
AGGAGCTGCGGCGCCCGCGCGAGGAGCTGATCGCGCGCACGCCAGCTGACGGACTGGTGGGCGGCATCGGCCAGGTGGAGGGCCGCACGTGCGTGGCGATGTCCTACGACTACACCGTGCTGGCGGGCACGCAGGGCATGCGCAACCACGCCAAGAAGGACCGCCTGTTCGAGCTGGCCGAGCGCAGGCGGCTGCCGGTGGTGCTGTTCGCGGAGGGCGGCGGTGGACGCCCTGGTGATGTGGACATGCCGATCGTGGCGGGCCTTGACTGCCGGGCGTTTGAGCTGTTCGCGCGCCTCAGCGGCCTGGTACCGCTCGTGGGCATTGCCTCGGGCTACTGCTTCGCGGGCAACGCGGCGCTGCTGGGCTGCTGCGATGTGGTGATCGCGACGGAGGATTCCAGTATTGGCATGGGCGGACCGGCGATGATCGAGGGCGGTGGGCTCGGGGTATTTGCACCGGGCGAGGTCGGCCCGATCGACGTGCAGCACGCAAACGGCGTGGTCGACCTGCGCGCCGCGGATGACGCACAGGCGGTGGCGCTGGCCAAGCGCTATCTGTCCTACTTCCGTGGCCCCGCCACCCCGGGCGTCGTGCCGGATCAGCAACTGCTGCGCGATTTGATCCCGGAGCAGCGAAAGCGCGTGTATGACGTGCGCCGAGTGGTTGACACGCTGTTCGACGAGGGCTCGGTGCTGGAGCTGCGCGACGGCTTCGGCGCGGGGATGCTGACGGCGCTTGCACGCGTCGACGGCCACCCGTTGGGGGTGCTGGCGAACGACCCGAAGCATCTGGGTGGGGCGATCGACGCGGACGCGGCCGACAAGGCGGCGCGCTTCTTGCAGCTGTGCGACGCGTTTGAGCTGCCGGTGCTGTTCCTGTGCGACACGCCCGGCTTCATGGTGGGGCCAGCAGCCGAGCGCACGGCGACGGTGCGTCACTTCGCGCGGGTGTTCCTGGGCGGGGCAAACGTGAGCGTGCCCACGGGCACGATCGTGCTGCGTAAGGGCTATGGCCTGGGCGCGCAGGCGATGGCGGGCGGCGGCTTCAAGGCGCCGCTGTTCACGGTGGCGTGGCCGACGTCGGAGTTCGGCGGCATGGGACTGGAGGGAGCGGTACGCCTGGGCATGCGCCGCGAGCTGGAGGCGATCGAGGACGAGGATGAGCGCGAGCGCCTTTACGAGCAGATGGTCGCGGCAGCGTATGAGCGCGGCCAGGGCGTGAACATGGCGGCATACGGTGAGATCGACGACGTGATCGACCCGGCTGACTCGCGTCGATGGATCGCGACGCTGTTCGACGAGCACACGGGCCAGTGGTGGCAACGTGAGGGCAAGAAGCGCCCGCACGTAGACGCATGGTGAGGCTCACCATGCGCGCACCTCGACGACTGGTGAGCGTGCCGGCACCACCCCGACCGACCGGTATGTGACATTGCACACATACGGCAAACCCCTATTTACATGTTTGCGACCGTGTGTATCCTGTTGATAGGCCGCCAACGAGACGATCGCGTGGACCTGAAGCACCACCCGCTGGACATCTGAAGTCGCGCCGGTATCCGAAGGGAACTGGACCGAAGCTGATGAGCTCACCTCAACACTGCCCCTGGCTGCGCACATGAGAACTGTGCGCACAGTGTCCGAGCTGCGCTCCGCGCTCGCCTCGGCTCGTCGCGAGGAGCACACGATTGGGCTCGTGCCCACGATGGGCGCGCTGCACAAGGGCCACCTGTCGTTGATTTCCCACGCCCGCGAGCACTGCGACGTGGTGGTGGTGTCGTTGTTCGTCAACCCCGCGCAGTTCAACGAGCGCGCGGACCTCGAGCGCTACCCCCGCGACGAGCAGCGCGACGCAGAGCTCGCCGCCGCTGCCGGCGCTGACGTCCTGTTCGCGCCGTCGGTCGAGGAGGTCTACCCCCAAGGCTTCGCCACCACCGTCGAGGTGCTCGGCGTTACAGAGCGCCTAGAGGGAGCAGCCCGCGGGCCGGAGCACTTCCGCGGTGTGAGCACGGTGGTGACCAAGCTGCTGTGCATGGCGATGCCCGATGTGGCGTACTTCGGCCAGAAGGACGCGCAGCAGGTCGTCGTCATCCGCCGCCTGGCGGCCGACCTGAATCTGCCGGTCCGCATCGAGGCGCTACCGACAGTGCGCGAGAGCGATGGCCTGGCATTGTCGAGCCGCAATGCGCTGCTGACGCCCAACGATCGCGCCCGCGCACTGGCGCTGCCCGCCGCACTGCGGGCCGCCACCGCACTGGCTGCGGGCGGCGAGCGCTCGACCGCGGCGCTGCTCGATGCGGCGCGCTTGGCGATGCGCCCGTTCGACGTCGAGCCCGAGTACCTCGCGCTCGTCGAGCCCGACACGCTCGAGCCTCTGGAGCTACTCGAGCGTGAGGCGCTGCTAGCGATCGCCGCCCGCGTCGGCGAGGTTCGCCTGATCGACAACACCACCCTCTCCCCCGCGGCCGCTGACAAGGACGCAAGTGGCGCGGGCGATGCCCCCAGTCAACAGCTCCAAGGAAAGGCGACCGCCACATGCAGCGCGTGATGCTCAAGTCAAAGATCCATCGGGCGACGGTCAGCGATTGTGATCTGCACTATGTCGGCTCGATCACGATCGACCCCGACCTGCTGGAGGCCGCCGACATCCTCGAGCACGAACAGGTGCACATCGTCGACATCGACAACGGCGCGCGTTTTGAGACGTATACGATCGCGGGCCAGCGTGGCTCTGGTGACATGTGCGTCAACGGCGCAGCCGCCCGCCTTGTGCACCGTGGTGACACGATCATCGTCATCTCCTACGGCACCTACGACCGCGTCGACCTGGAGCACTACGAGCCTCGTGTGGTGCACGTCGAGGCGGAGACCAACCGCATCATCACGATCGATGAGCAGGTGGCGACTCTGCTCTCTTGAGCGAGCGTCAACCGGCCCTCAGAGAGGAAACAGACCCCATGTCCAGTCACCCGTCCATCCAGGCCCCCGCCGACCCCGGCCGTCTGCCGATGACGCTACCGCTATTGGCGGAAAAGAAGCGACTGCGGGAACCGATCGTGATGGTCACCGCATACGATTATCCGAGCGCACGCGCCGCCGAGGCAGCGGGCGTCGACCTCGTGCTGGTGGGCGACTCCGCGGCAACGACCGTGCTCGGCTACAACGCCACGACGCCGGTCGACCTGGATGACATGCTCGTGCTCGCGCGCGCCGCCCGCCGCGGCCTCGCCACACCGCTGTTGATCGGTGATCTGCCATTCGGCTCCTACGAGGTCTCCGACGAGCAGGCGATCACCACCGCGATGCGCATGGTCAAGGAGGCTGGCTGCGACGCTGTCAAGCTCGAGGGTGGCGGCGAGTCCTCCGTAAAGCGCGCGCACGCGATCGTCAGCGCCGGCATCCCCGTGATGGGCCACGTGGGCCTCACCCCGCAGACCTCCACCGCGCTCGGCGGCTGGAAGGCACAGGGCCGCACCGCCGCAGCCGCCGCAAAAATCGCCTCCGAGGCGCTCGCGCTGCAAGGGGCGGGCTGTTTTGCACTCGTGTTCGAGGCGATCCCCAGCGCCGTCACCGAGGAGCTGATGCCGCTGCTTGAGATCCCCGTGATCGGCATCGGCGCGGGACCGGCAACGGACGGACAGGTGCTCGTGTTCCACGACCTGCTCGGTATCCGTGACGGGCTTGGAGCGCGCTTTGTCAAGCGCTACGCCAACCTGCAGCAGGAGATGAACGACGGCGTCAGCGCCTACGCGCAGGACGTGCGCTCGCGCCGCTACCCCGGGCCGGAGCACTCCTATTCGATCGACCCATCTGAGCTGGCCGAGCTGAAGGACACGCTGGGCGCCGGCAGCTGACGCGACGCGCGCACACGGCGCGGACGCGCTATTGAGCTGGTTACATCAGTGTCCGTCGGCGGCACGCATGGCCGACCTGACGGCCTCTGCGGTCGGCGCTAGCTCGGCGGAGAGGCGATCTAGCAGTGTCAGCCATGACGGCTTCGCCGCGGCAGCCCGGCGAACCAGCTCGACCCCAGCCTCCAGGTCCTCGGCGGCGGCGCCGAGGCCCGCCCAGAACGTGAGCTCGTCGGCCTCCGGCGCGAGCTCGGCGGCGGCGAGGTAAAGCCGGGTAGCGTCGGCGTGGGCGCCTTCCGCGGACAGCTCGTCCGCTTGCCCGCCCATCTCATATGCGCGTGCAAGCCTCACAAGGCGGCTCAGCTCACCGAGCGGGTTCGTGTGATCCTCGACGCGAACGTCGAAGCGTGTCCGCCACGGCTCTCCCTGGGCGGGCACCACTACGAGCGCCGCCGACTGGCGCCCGCGCACGTCGCCGCCCGCTAGCTCAGCACCATCGAGCGCGGCCAGCAGCCGCTCGGCGAGATCGCCGCCGTGCGCCCGGTAGGCCGCGGCCATCGCCTCCGGGACGGTGTCGCCGGCCATCATGTTCGCCTGGCAGCTAAAGCCCTCACCCTGCACGTCGCCCGCGTACGGGATGCAGCCCGAACCCGTGTGCGCAGCGACCGCGCCACTCGCATCGACCGCACCTAGCTGGCGGAAGCGGGTGAGCTCGTCTGCGGCCAGCACTGCCTCGACCGCGGCCTCGACGGAAAGTCCCATTTCCAATTGCGCCAGCGTGTTCGGCCCGTGAGCGACCTCCGCCACCGACTGGGTGGCCACCGCGCCCACGCCGGGGCGAGCCCACGCGACGACTGCGCCGACGCCGAACCAGTGCGATTGCACCGCCACACCCAACTCACCGGTCGCGATATCACGCGCGACGATCGAGTACGTGCCGCGGCGCACACCTCCGGGTGCTGTAGCTACGCCTCGCACCGCCATGCCTAGGCCAGCGGCTCCCCGTAGCGCTCGGCGAACGCGAACTTCTCGACCGGTTTGCGCGCCAGTTGCGAGGGCCACGGATCGGCGCGGTAGCCCACGCCGATGTGAGCGGCTAGCGCGATCCCCTCGGGGATCTCCAGCAGGCGCTTGACCTCATCCTCCGCGGGCACGAGCAGCGTGGTGAGCGCCGCGCCCAGCCCCTCGGCGCGCAGCGCCAGCAGCAGGTTCTGCACGAACGGGTACACCGACGCTCCACCGACGATGCTCTGGCGCGGAAGCTTCGCGTCGGTGACCGCCAGGTCCTCCAGCCGCACGCCCACGACCAGGTGCACCGGCACGCGGTCGAGCCCATTGGCGTACTCGTCCGCCCGCTGGACGTTGCGAACGATCTTTGCGTCGAAACTGTCGGGATCGGCCAGCACCTGCGCGCCGCCGGTCTGCTGCATGTACTCGCGCCAGCCCGGCTGGTACAGGTCGCGTAGCTTGGCCCGCAGCTCGGGGGCTTGCACGACGACCACGCGCCAGCCCTGGCGGTTGCCGCCGCTGGGGGCAAACCGGGCAGCGTCGAGCGCCCTCGTGAGCTTCTCAGCGGGCACCGGATCCGGCTTGAAGCGCCGGGTGGTGGGCGCGCAGCGCATCGCTTCGTAAAGGTCCATGCGCTGACGCTACCCGTTCCCGTACTCGATACGACGGATCACCTTCGCTGGCGCGCCAGCGGCGATCGAGAACGGCTCGATGTCGCGCGTAACGACGCTGTTGGCGCCGATCACGCAGCGCTCACCGATCGTCACGCCGCTCGTCACCACAACGTTCGCGCCCAGCCAGCAGTTATCGCCGATCCGCGTCGGACCCTTGCTCTCAAATCCCTGCCATGTGATCGGCTTGTCGGGGTCGTCGAACCGGTGGCTCGCGTCAGAGACGAAGCAGCCGTTGGCGAGCATGCAGTGCGCGCCGATCTCCACCAGGTCCTCGGCCGCGACCATCACGCCTTTATTCAGGAACGTCCCTTCGCCGATCCGCACCCGCGCGGCACCTGGCGCGGTGATCCAAACGCCCGGCTCCAGCAGCACTTCCCGCCCGATCTGCAGCCGCTGTTGTTGCAGCGCCTGCAACACGTTGCCGTGCACCGGCCAGCGCACGAACGCGCCCCTGCGCATGATCTCCCAGTGGATCCGCGCGCGATTCCACGGCACCGAGCTCTGCTCATACCAACGCCACTTCTGCAGCCAAAGGCGCGCGTCGCTCACCATCCGGGCCTGGGTGATGTCAAGCGGCGACCTTGGCGCGTGGTTTGCGTTTGCCCGATGAGCCCCGAAGACTGGCTTTCGGCTTGCCGTTTGGCGAGACCCCGGCGACCTTGGGCAGCAGCTCCGCGAGGAACTGTCCCGTGTGTGACGCCGGCTCTGCTGCGACCTCCTCGGGGGTGCCCACAGCAATCGCCATGCCGCCCTCCTCCCCACCCTCTGGGCCCATGTCAATCAGGCGGTCGGCGCTCTTGATGATGTCGAGGTTGTGCTCGATCACCACCACGCTGTTGCCCTGATCGACCAGCCGCTGCAGCACATCCAGCAAACGCTGCACGTCCGCGAAGTGAAGGCCCGTGGTGGGCTCATCGAGGATGTACAGCGTCATGCCGGTGGCCAGCTTCGAGAGCTCAGTCGCGAGCTTCACCCGCTGCGCCTCGCCGCCTGACAGCGTTGTCGCCGGCTGCCCCAAGCGCACGTAGCCGAGACCCACCGCGTCGAGCGTCTCCAGGCGACGGCGCACCTTGGGGATGTGCTCGAAGAACTTCAGCGCCTCCTCCACCGGCATCTCCAGCACTTCCGCGATGTTCTTGCCTTTGAAGCGAACCTCCAGCGTCTCGCGGTTGTAGCGCTTGCCATGGCACTGCTCGCACGGCACGTACACGTCCGGCAGGAAGTGCATCTCGATCTTGATCTGCCCGTCGCCGCGGCACACCTCGCAGCGCCCGCCCTTGACGTTGAAGCTGAAACGCCCCGGCTTGTAGCCGCGCGCCCGCGCCTCCTGCGTCTTTGCGAAGAGGTCTCTGATCACGTCGAACAGGCCCGTGTACGTCGCTGGGTTCGAGCGCGGTGTACGTCCAATCGGCGACTGATCCACCGCGATGATCTTGTCCAGCTGGTCCAGGCCATGGATCGCGCGGTGCGCGCCCGGGCGCTTGCGCGCACGGTGCAGACGGTTAGCCACCGCCTTGTAGAGGATGTCGTTGACCAGCGTTGACTTGCCCGAGCCAGACACGCCCGTCACGCACGTCAGAACCCCCAGCGGCACATGCACGTCTATGTCCCGCAGGTTGTGCTCAGTAGCGCCAACGATCTCCAGGTAGCCGCTCGGCGTGCGCCGCCTCGCGGGTGGCTCGATCGTGCGCGCACCCGACAGGAACTGGCCCGTCAGCGACTCCTTCACCCTCTGCACCTCCGCCGCTGTCCCCTGCGCCACGATCCGCCCGCCATGCTCGCCCGCGCCCGGGCCGAGGTCCACGAGGTGGTCGGCCGCGCGCATCGTCTGCTCGTCGTGCTCCACCACGATCACCGTGTTGCCCAGATCGCGCAGTTTCTCGAGCGTCCCGATCAGCTTCGAGTTGTCGCGCTGGTGAAGACCGATCGATGGCTCGTCCAGGATGTACAGCACCCCAACCAGCGAAGAGCCGATCTGCGTCGCCAAGCGGATCCGCTGCGCCTCCCCGCCCGACAGCGTCGCCGCCGCCCGGTCCATCGACAGGTAGCCGATCCCCACGTTCTCCAGGAACTGCAGCCGCTCTGAGATCTCCCGCAGGATCAGCCGCGCCACGTGCCGGTCGGTCTCTGACAGCTCGACCTCGTCCAGCCACTCCAGCGCCCTGCGCGCCGAAAGCGCACAGAAGTCCTCGATCCGCGTGCCCCCCACCAGCACCGCCCGCGACTCCGCCCGCAGCCTCGCCCCGCCACACACCGGGCACGCGCGCAGCGACATGTACTCCTCGATCTTCTCCCGCGTCCACTCCGAGTCGGTCTCGCGGTAACGGCGCTGCAGGCCTTTCACGACCCCCTCGAAGCGACTCGCGTAGGAGCGCCGGCGTCCGAAGCGGTTTTTGTATGTGACCTGCACCGGCTCGTCACCCGTGCCATACAGGAACGCGTCGCGCTGTTCATCTGTCAGCTCTTCCCACGGCGTGTCGACGTCGACGTCGTACATCTCCGCGATCGCCTCGGTCATCTGCTCGTAGTAGTTCGACGCGCTGTTCGCCCACGGCGCGATCGCACCCTCCGCAATCGACAGCGTGGGGTCGGGAACCACCAGCTCCGGGTCGATCTCCATCTGTGAGCCCAAGCCTGTACAACGCTCACACGCGCCGTGAGGCGAGTTGAACGAGAAGATCCGCGGCTCCAGCTCCACCAGCGACGGCCCGTGCTCCGGGCACGCAAAGCGCTCCGAGAACGTGAACATCGTGCCCGGCTCCGGTGCCACACCGGGAACGATCTGCGCGGCAGCCGCACGCGGCCCCTTCGCGCCTTTCGCCCGCGAGGGACCATCCGGCTCCTCCCCATCGCCCCGCCCGCCCGCTTTCGCGCCGTCCTTCGCGCGCTCAGCTTCGCCCGCTTTCGCCGCGCCCGACCCCACTATCTCAACCTCAACCAGGCCATCCGCCAGCCCAACAGCCGTCTCGATTGAATCGGCCAGGCGCTTGCGCACGTCGTGGCGCATCACCAGACGGTCCACCACCACCGAGATGTCGTGCTTGTAGCGCTTGTCCAGCACGATCGATTCCTCCAGCATGCGCACGCGGTCGTCGATCATCACGCGCGCAAAGCCGTCCGCGCGGAGCTCCTCGAGCAGCTTGCCGTACTCGCCCTTGCGCCCTCGCACGACCGGCGCGAGCACCATGAAACGCGTGCCTTCCGCCAGCTCCATCACCTGGTCGATGATCTGCTCCGCCGACTGGCCCACGATCGGGCGACCGCAGATCGGGCAGTGGGGCTTACCCACCCGCGACCACAACAGCCGCAGGTAGTCGTAGATCTCCGTCACCGTGCCCACCGTCGAGCGCGGGTTGCGCGACGTCGTCTTCTGGTCGATCGAGATCGCCGGCGACAGACCCTCGATCGAGTCCACGTCCGGCTTGTCCATCTGCCCCAGGAACTGGCGCGCGTAAGCCGACAGCGACTCCACGTAGCGGCGTTGGCCCTCCGCGTAGATCGTGTCGAACGCGAGACTTGACTTGCCCGACCCCGACAGCCCAGTTATGACAACCAGCGCGTCCCGCGGCAGCGCCAACGAGATGTCCTTCAGGTTGTGCTCACGGGCTCCCGAGACGACAATCTGGTTGCTCTGCGGCATCTATGTCCATGATAGTTGGGCGAACAGACGTTCGGGCTGTGTTGGTCCCATACCCGCGCAATTTGCGCGGTTTGGCACCCGCGTTACTCCGCGAACAGCTCGGTCACGTCTAGCTCTGCCACGCCTTCCACCGGCGAGGGAACCTTGGTACCAAGGCCGTAGATCTCGCAGCGGGCGTAGCCCTGCGGGCCTGGCTCGGTGCGAACCTCGACGGTCCTGGCTGGCACATCCACGAGCCAGTAGGTGAGCACCGGCGCCGACGCGTACATGCCCGCCTTCGTCGCGCGATCTCTCTCGTGCGAGCTGACTGCCACCTCGACCACAAGCAACGCCGTGCGGGGATGACGATGGGGTGATCGCTTGCCGTCCGTGAGCATCAGGTCTGGTTCAGGAAGGGATCCCCATTGCGTTTCCAGTGGAAGTTGCACACTCAGACATCCACGCGCCGAAGCGAGAAAGGTCGTCAAGTTGGCGATCACCGACGCATGCTCTGGGCCTTCCGGACTCACCTCGACCAGTAGTCCTTCCAGCAATTCGATCGGCCGTCCCTCCAGCTCACCAGACGCGACCATCCGTTCAAAAGTCCCCACGTCGAGTCGGTGAATGCAGTCCTCGCGGTGGGGCCACTTGTTGACGAGCAGCCCTTCGAGCAACTCGACCTCCGCTCCTTCCAGAGCACCGGCATCGACCAGGCGGTTGTACGTGCCGACATCCAGCCGATAGAGCGGAAGCTTCGAGTCGGTGAAAGGGTTGTGCGTCGCCTGGGTCGCCATAGCCTCATTCTGCCACGCGAAGATACGCACGGCTTGGGATGCCTGAGCGAATCGCTGCTCGTAATCGACGCGCAGTCCGCGCGCCGCCCTACCCCTCGATCGCCGAATAGACCTCGTCTATCAGTTTCAGGCGATCGGGCAGCTGGAAGTTCTCCGCGAGGTAGCGCTCTGTGTCCGCGCGCGACTCGCCGTTGAGCGCCATGTTCAAGGCGATCAAGCGCGCGCCGTCGAGGTCGCCGCCCGCACTGTCCGCGCTCGCCGCGGCCGGAGCGCCCACCGCCACCGGTGCCACTTCAAGTGCGTCGTCCAGCTCAGCCTCGAATCGCCGCTGCGGCTCCGGGTCTGGCAGGCCTACCGGCGGGGGCTCTTGCGTCCGCGGCGGCTCAACCGTTTCAGCGGCCGCCGCGCCACGCCCAGAGGCGGCGTCGTAGAGCTCGCCCATGCCAGTCTCCACCGCCGACAGGTCCGCCGCGAGGCGGCTGGCGCCGGCACGTAGACTCTCCACCAGCGCGCTCACCTCGCCGTCCATCGAGCCGACGTGCTCAAGCAGTTTCGCCGCGACTTGCGCGACGCCCGCGACGTGCTGGCGTGCCCGCTCGACCGCTTCCTCGCGCGTGCGGTCCGCGTCCCGGTCGGCGTCTTCGCGCATCTGGCGTGCGTTCTCGAGTGCGTGACGCTCGATTTCCGCCGCGGCCGTCTCCGCCGCCTGCAGGATGCTCTGCACCTGTGTGCCCGCGGTCGAGGCGACCGACATGTCCGAGCCGCCGTTCATCGCCGTGCGCTGCAGCTGGTCGAACTCCTCAGCGAGCGCCCTCAGGTGCATGTCCACGGCGGCCGGGTCATACCCGCGGCGACCGATTGGGAAGTCGCGACGTTCGATTGCCTGCCTATCGAAGTCCACGACGAGCATCCTAAGTGATGTCGCCAACGGAAGTCTCGCCCACCGCGATCTCGCCCGCTGGAGCTTCGCTGGAGCGGATCTCCTGTAGGTCGCGGCGCAGCTCGCGCAGCTCGTCGCGCAGCTGCGCGGCGTACTCGAAGCGCAGGTCGTCAGCCGCCGCGATCATCTCCTCCTCGAGCTCGACGATCATCCGCTCCAGCTCGTGCTGCGGCATCTCCTCGCCCTTGCCGCGCTTGGCGGTACGGCGTTTGCGCCCGCGCGGCACCTTCGACTCGCCCTGCAGGAACTCGGCAATGTCGGAGATGCCCTTGACGATCGTCGCTGCTGTGATCCCGTGCTCCTCGTTGTACGCCAGCTGGATCTCGCGACGGCGGTCGGTCTCCGAGATCGCCGCTTTCATCGCCCGGGTCTCCTTATCCGCATACATCAGCACCGTGCCCTCGATGTTGCGCGCCGCGCGCCCGATCGTCTGGATCAGCGAGGTCTCGCCGCGTAGGAATCCCTCCTTATCGGCGTCCAGGATCGCCACCAGCGACACCTCCGGGAGATCCAGGCCCTCGCGCAGGAGGTTCACGCCCACGAGCACGTCGTACTCCCCCAGGCGCAGGTCACGGATAATCTGGATGCGTTCCAGCGTGTCGATCTCCGAGTGCAGATAGCGCGTCTTGAAGCCCATCTCCAGCAGATACTGAGATAGGTCCTCGGACATCTTCTTCGTCAGGGTGGTCACGAGCACGCGCTCGTTGCGATCGACCCGCTTGCGCACTTCGTTCATCAGATCGTCGATCTGGTTCTTCGTCTCGCGCACCTCCACCGCCGGGTCCACGATGCCCGTGGGGCGCACGATCTGCTCGACCACGCGCGTGGACTGCGTGCGCTCGTACTCGCCAGGCGTCGCCGACACGAACACCAGCTGCGGCGTGATCGACAGGAACTCGTTGAAGCGCTGCGGACGGTTATCAAGCGCGCTCGGCAGCCTGAAGCCGTAGTCCACCAGTGTTTGCTTGCGCGAGCGGTCGCCCTCGAACATGCCGCCGATCTGCGGCACCGTCTGGTGCGACTCGTCGATCAGGCAGATGAAGTCCTTGGGGAAGTAGTCGATCAGGCAGTACGGCCGCGAGCCCGGCGGGCGGCCGTCGAGGATCCGCGAGTAGTTCTCGATCCCCGAGCAGAAACCGACCTCCCTGAGCATCTCCATGTCGTATTGCGTGCGCTGGCGCAGCCGATGCGACTCAAGCTGCTTGCCTTCTGACTCCAGCTGCTCGCAGCGCTCGTTCAGCTCGCGCCCGATCTCCGCCACACCCGCTTCGATCGTGCCCTCCTTGACGTTGTAGTGCGTCGCCGGCCAGACCGCCACGTGCTCCATGTCGTCCTCCAGCAGCTCACCCGTCAGCGGGTCGAACTGCTGCAGGCGCTCGACCTCGTCGCCGAACAAAGTCGCCCGGAACGCCGTCTCCGCATACGCCGGGAACACCTCCAACGTCTCGCCGCGCACCCTGAACGTGCCGCGCGAGAGCACGCTGTCGTTGCGCGTGTACTGGATCGAGACCAGTTTGCGCAGCAGCTGGTCGCGATCAATCATCTCCCCGCGCCTGAGGATCTGCATGTTCATCTCATACGTCTCCGGCGAGCCCAGGCCATAGATGCACGACACTGACGCCACCACGATCACATCCCTGCGCGCGAACACCGCCGCCGTGGCCGCGTGGCGCAGGCGATCGACCTCCTGGTTGATCGCCGAGTCCTTCTCGATATACAGATCCCTGCTGGGGACGTACGCCTCCGGCTGGTAGTAGTCGTAGTACGACACGAAGTACTCCACCGCGTTCTCCGGAAAGAACGTGCGAAACTCATTGCACAGCTGCGCCGCCAGCGTCTTGTTGTGAGCGATCACCAGCGTCGGGCGCTGTACCTCCTGGATCACGCCAGCCATCGTCATCGTCTTGCCCGTACCCGTAGCGCCCAGCAACGTCTGAAAGCGCTCGCCCTGCTCGATGCCCTCCGCCAGGGCGGTTATTGCCTTCGGCTGGTCGGCCGTCGGAGTGAAGATCGAGTCGAGCTTGAAATCAGGCATGCGCGGGGGCTGCCCTCTAGCGTAGCCCCTCCGCCAGCAGCCGCCCGATCAGCCCTGCCTGCCTACTCCAACCCCAGCTGCCGCGGGTACGTTTCGCGGTAAGCAGCCTGTGCACTGAGCACGCGCCGCACGTATTCCCGTGTCTGCGGAAACGGGATTTCGGTCACTGCCAGCTGTTTGCCGGCAGCGTCGGCGTGGGCCACCCATTCGTCTACGTTCGTCAAACCGCCGTTATAGGCAGCGATGGCGAGCATCTCATTGCCGCCGTAGTGGTTGAGCAGATAGCGCAGGTAGTAGCTGCCGTAGGCCACGTTAACGCTCGGGTCAGCGAGGTCGCTGGCTGTGAAGGTAATGCCACCCGACAGGTGCGCCAGGTAATAGGCAGTGCTGGGCAGAATCTGCATCAGCCCCTCCGCGCCGGCAGTCGATGGACGCGGGTCGAACTTCGTCTCTGCGTAGATGACCGCCGCGATCAACGCCGGATCCAGATCCTTGGCGGTTGCCTGCTGGCGGATGATGCTCGCGTCGCTCAGCGGCAGCGCTTGGTTGCGCTCCACGTTCTGGAACATCGACACGACCACACCTACGCACAGCACCATCACGACGATCGCCGCGATCGTGCCGAGGATCCGTCCGCTCATCCTCCAAGCTTGCCAAGAACCGCCGACAGCTCGCGTTCCAGATCCGCCTCGGTGCCGTCATTGCGAACCACGAAGGTCGCGCGCCCAGCCTTCTCCTCCTGTGAGAGCTGGCGCGCCGCCCGCTCGTCCACCGCCGCGTGACCTCGCGCCGCGGCCCGCTGCTGACGCACGGACTCATCGGAGATGACCGCAATGGTGGCGTCATACATCTGCTCGAGGCCAGCCTCAAACAGCAACGGCACCTCCACAACGGCGGCCGGCGGCGCGGGCTGCTTGGTGCGGGCTTGCTCGAGCCAGGCCGCCACGCGCGCTCCAACCAGCGGCCACACCTGGCTCTCCAACCACTTCCTGTCCTCCTCAGTGGCAAACGCACGGCGAGCTACGGCCGCCCGATCCACCACGCCCCCCGGCGCTACCTCGGCGCCAAAGCGCGCTACTACCGCGTCGCGCAGCTGATCGCGTTCATACAGCTCGTGCACGACCGCGTCGCTTGAAATCACAGCTGCCCCCAGGCGCCGCAGCCCCTCGAGCGCTGTCGACTTACCCGACCCCATGCCGCCGGTCAGCCCGACGAAGGGAACCGTCCGCTCCACCTTTTCTGAGTGGCTCGGGGCCCGCGTCAGTCCTGCGGGGCGGACTCGGCCGTCGGCTCGCCGCCGTCAGCCTCGCCATCCACAGGCGCGGCCTGCTCTGCTGCGGGTGCGTCGGCCTCCGCGGTGGGGACAGTCTCCTCGACCGCCTCTGCGACCTCGACGGCGCCAGCGAGCTCCTCGACAGCTTCCGTCTCGACGATCTCCTCGACAGCCTCTGCCACCTCAATCGCCTCGGCAACCTCTGCGACAGCCTCAGCCGCAGCATCCGCGACAACCTCGGCTACCGCCTCGCCTTCGGTTGCGGTCGGGTCAGCCTCTCCCTCGGCGATCGGCTCGGGCGCTGGTTCGCCGGGCCGCGACACGGGCAGGATCTGGTCCTCGACGCGCTTGGCCGATAGCGACAGGCGCCGGCGCTCGGAGTCGATCTCAAGGATCTTCACGCGGATCTCATCGCCCGGGTGGACGATCTCGCGGGGACTCTCGACGTGATGCGGAGCAAGCTCTGAGATGTGCACGAGACCCTCAACGCCGTCGAGGATCTCAACGAACGCGCCGAACGTGACGACCTTCGTCACCTTGCCGGCTAGCTCGTCGCCGACGTTGTAGGTGTCGACGATCCGCTGCCAGGGGTCCTCCTGGGTCTGCTTGAGACCCAGCGAGATGCGCTGGCGGTCGCGGTCGATGTCCAGCACCTTGACCTTGACCGTGTCTCCAATCGTGAGGATCTCGCTCGGGTGGTTCACGTGCGACCACGAAAGCTCCGAGATGTGGATCAGACCATCGATGCCGTCGAGATCTACGAACGCGCCGAAGTCGACGATGTTGGAGATCTGGCCTTCCACCACAAGACCGGGCTGCAGCCGGTCGAGGATCTGCTGACGAACCTCCTTGCGCTCCTCCTCGAGCACCGCGCGGCGCGAGAGCACGACGTTGTTGCGCGAGCGGTTGAGCTCGATCACCTTCGTCTCAATCTTCGTGCCCATGTATTCGTCGAGGTTGGGCACCCGGCGGATATCCACGAGCGAGGCGGGCAGGAAGCCGCGTACGCCGAGGTCAATGATCAGCCCGCCCTTGACGACCTCGATGACGGTGCCCTCAACCGGCTCGCCGGACTCGGCCGCTGTTTCTATGCGCCGCCACGCTTTCTCGAAGCGGGCGCGCTTCTTGGACATGATCAGGCGGCCGTCCTGATCCTCCTTGGTCATGACGATGGCGTCGACCTCCTCGCCGAGGTGCACCTCCTCGTTCGGGTCGACCGACTTGCGAATCGAAAGCTCGTTCGCCGGGATGACGCCCTCGGACTTGTAGCCGATGTCGACGAGCACCTCGTCCTTGTCGATGCGGACGACGTGGCCAGTGACGACCTCGCCCTCCTCGATCGCCCGAAACGTCGCGTCGTAGTTGGGGACGATCTGACCGTCGACTTCGAGCAAAAGCCCGTTCGACCCGTCGACCACGCGGGCCTGAGGATTCTCCATCAGTGTTTGCACCGGGCGAAGCGTAGCGCAGCCGTATCATTGCCGGGCACATGCCTGTTCGAGCGACCAAGCGGGGAGAGCAGCGGACCCCCTTGGAACGGGACTGCGACGTGCTTATCTGTGGCGCGAGTTTCGCCGGTCTGGCGGTCGCACGAGAGCTTGCCGGCTCGGGCGCAAGGGTGCTCGTGATCGATCGCTACGAGCTCGGTGAGCGCCAGACTTCGGCATGTGCGATGCCAACCAGATGGATGCAGGCGCTCGAGCTGATGGGCTCGTGGCGCCAGCGCTTCGACGAGATCGTCGTGCACACGCCGTTTCGGACCACACGCTGGCAGCTGCCGTGGTCGTTCTCCACGTTCGACTACCGCGAGCTGTGTGCCCTGATGTGGGACCAGGCCGTCTGTCCGGAGCTCGAGCTCGAGACGGCGACCGTCACCGGCCGCGACGGCAACACGGTCCATACCGACCGCGGCGAGCTGCGCGCCCCTCTGATCGTCGATGCGCTCGGCTGGCGTCGGGTGCTCTCGAACGCCGCGCCGATCCAGCCGCCGAACGCTCGGCTCTCGCGTGGATTGGAGGTTCACCCCGAGGGATCAGGCAAGGAGATGGAGCTGTGGATCGACGCCGGCTACATCCGCGCCGGCTACGGCTGGAGCTTCCCCGCAGGCGAGGAGGTCCGTGTCGGCGTCGGCTCTTTCTGGCCCTCTCACCACGTCAAGGAGCCCACCGTGCGGCTCGCCGCCGATCTCAACCTGCCACCCGATGGCTACCAGGGAAACTGGATTCCCCATCAGCTACGCGACGCGATCGAGGACGACGTGTTCTTCGCTGGCGATTCCGCCGGCCATTGCCTGCCGCTTACCGCCGAGGGCATCCGCACGGCGCTTTATTTCGGCTTGGCCTGCGGGCGCGAGCTGCGCGCGGTCCTCGACGGTCACAGCACGCGCGATCAAGCGCTCACACGCTACGGCGCGTTCTCGGACTCACACCGGCGCAAATACAGCTGGCTACTGAACGTGCAGCGAGCGGTGGGGCAGATGACGCCCAGTCGCGCTGTCACGACGATCGTCCACACTCTCGAGAGCCGCAGGATCTCTGCGTGGGCGTTCGACCATTACTTGGCGATCGCGCCGCCGCCGCCGAGCTCCGTCAGCGCCAGTGCTAGCCGACGGATGCCCTCCTCGATGGCCGGCTCAGCCAGGTTGGCGTAGCCGAGCACCAGGCCGCGGTGCTTTTGCTGCGGCTCCATGTAGGAGTAGCCCAGCGGATACACCCCTACGGAGTGGCGCGCGGCGGCCTGCACGATCCCGATCCCGTCGACCTCGTCCCCCAGCAGCACCGTCGCGTGCAGTCCGGCCGCGAGGCCCTCCACCCGAGCACCGGGAAGATGCCGTGCCACGGCCTCCACGAGAGCGTCGCGGCGGGAGCGGTAGCGCCTGCGCGCCTGGCGCAGGTGGCGGTCATAAGAACCCGATTCGAGGAGCTGTGCGAGCGCCAACTGGTCGATCGTCGGCAGCCCGTGGTCACAAAGCAGTTTGTGCCCCACCACCGTGTCGCGAAGGCGCGCCGGAAGCACCATCCAGCCGAGGCGTAGCGCCGGGCCGAGTGTCTTTGACACGGTGCCCATGTAGATCACCCGGTCCGGCGCGAGGCCCTGCAGCGCACCGAGTGGGGCACGGTCATAGCGGTACTCGGCGTCGTAGTCGTCCTCGACGATCAGCCGCTCGCTGTCGGCCGCCCAGGCCAGTAGCGCGGCGCGGCGCGGGGACGCGAGCGCAACGCCGGTGGGCGATTGGTGCGCCGGCGTGACCAGCACGGCGGCAATCGGGCCATGACGTTCAGCCATCGCCCCGAGATCCTGCACGCGGGCCCCATCGTCGTCCACGGCGAGCGGCACGAGCGTCCCGCCTTGGCTTGCCAGGATCATCCTGTGCAGCGGCAGCCACGGGTCCTCGACCGCCATGCACGAGCCGGCCAGCGTGCGCGCCAGCAGGAAGAACCCCTGTGCCGCCCCAGCACAGATCACGATCGACTCCGGGTCGGCCACCACCCCACGGACGCGGCGCAGGTGGTCGGCCAGCGCGCGGCGCAGCTCGACGGCGCCGCGCGGGTGCGGGTAGCCAAACGCGCGGTCCGGCGCGGATCTGAGCGTGGCGCGGAGGGCGCGCAGCCATGCCTGGCGCGGGAACGTGGCGAGGTCTGGGTTGCCGGGAAAGAAGTCGAAGTTGAGCGCGCGGCTCGGCGGCTCGGCGGTGGGAGCGGATGCGACCGCGGCGCCATCCGCGACAAATGTGCCGGCCCCGCGGCGGGCGATGAGATACCCCTCGGCCAGTAGCTGCGCATAGGCGTCTACCACCAGCCGCCGCGACACGCCCAGATCGCCCGCGAGCGTACGTGTCGCCGGCACGCGCGAGTGTGCTGGCAAGCGCCCCGTGCGCACCGCCTCGCGCAGCCCGTCCTCCAGCTGCGAGCGCAGCGACGCTGCGGCCGCGCGATTCAGCTCGATCAACATCTCGGGCCCTGAATTGGACTCCATTTTCGTACCCAAAGTGGTCCTTTGCCGGGTGCCACCAGCAGCGTATCGTTCCAACTCACAGAAACCAAAGGAGCGCCACATGAGTCGAATCGAGGGCATCCCCGCGAATCGCGCCAATCCGATCGTGCGCATCGTCTACGCCGCGGTCAGGCGAACCGTGGCCAAGCTGACAGGCCAGCCGAAGCTGACGCCGGACATACCGGTGCGAGCACATAGGACCTCGCTGCTGCTCGGCCATTGCGCGCTCGAGCAAGCCGCGGCCACCAAACCTCGTGTGGACCGGAGTCTGCGCGCATTGGTGCAGATCAAGGCTGCCGTGATGCTCGGCTGCGAGATGTGCCAGGACATCGGCTCTCAGCAGGCGCTGGCCGCCGGGATCAGCGAGGCACAGGTGCGAGACCTCTATCGCTACAGCGACAGCGAACACTTCGGGGAGACCCAGAAACTAGTGCTGGATCTCGCCGTTGGCATGACCTCCACGCCGGTGAACGTGAGCGACGAGACCTTCGACGCGTTGCGCGAGCGCTTCGACGAACCACAGCTGGTGGAGCTCGTGAACCTGATCTGCCTCGAGAACCTGCGCTCGCGCTTCAACAGGACGTTCGACCTGCGCTCGCAGGGATTCAACGAGGGCAGCGTCTGCGCCCGCATGGAGACCGCGCCGCCTACGCACCTGAGCGTGGTCGAGCCGGCGGCAGCGGGAGGCCAGCGATGAGCTCCCGAGCTGACGAGAACCAGGTCGTGGTGGTCGGAGGCGGCATCGCCGGCCTGCTGTGCGCCACCAGCCTCGCCAAGTCCGGCCGCGCGGTGCTGCTGCTGGATGCCGGCGCCCGCCTGGGTGGGCGTGCGGGCACCACCGAGCACGATGGCTACCTACTCAACGAGGGCGCGCACGCACTGTACGCATCGAGCGCACGCCTGCTGGCATCCGCGGGGGTGAAGGCGCCCGGCAAGCGACCGAAGCTCACCAAGGCGCGCGTGCTGCGAGGTGGAGAGCTGCTGCCCGCGCCGTTCACGCCGGGGAAGCTCGCCACCAAAGGCCCACTGTCTGTGCGCGAGCGAGCGCAGTACGCCAAAGCGCTTGCGGCCGCCGTTACCGGCAGGCCCAACAGGCTGGCCACCCGCTCCAGCCAGTCCTGGATCGACGAGCACAGCTCCACACCGCTCCTGTCGGATCTGCTCAGCGGCCTGGTGCGGTTGTCCGGCTACTGCGGCAAGCTCGCCGACGCGCCCGCGCAGACGGGGGTCGCCCTGCTCGGCGAGGCCTCCCGCCAGCCAGTCCGCTACGTCGACGGGGGCTGGCAGACGATCGTCTCCGGGCTTACCGACAGTGCACTGGAGCACGGTGCCCAGTTGCGTACCGGGGCGAAGGTCGACGCGCTGCTCGCGGAGGACCGCGTTGCGGGCGTGCTCCTGGCAGATGGCGAGGAGATATGCGCGCGCAGCGTCGTCCTCGCCGGGCTCTCGCCAACCCGCACCGGCCGGCTCCTCGGCGCCGCCGGTGGGCAGTTGCCGCATACCCTCGCCGAACCCCGCCCCGTGCGTGCGGCGTGCCTGGACGTAGCGCTCAGCGAGCTACCGCGGCCGGACTGCCCGTTCGTGCTCGGGCTCGACGAGCCGCTCTACCTATCCGTTCACTCGCTGGCATCCAAGCTCACACCCGGCGGCGGCGCGGTGATTCAGCTGCTGCGCTACGACGATGGCGCTGAGATCACAGCGGAGGCGACACAGGCGCGACTGGAGCAGCTACTGGACCAAGCCCAGCCGGGCT
>JBEKAM010000041.1:0-20044 GCA_050015915.1 Solirubrobacteraceae bacterium | reverse complement strand
CCTGGCGACGTGCCTCGATGGCGTGCGCGTCATACCGTGCGCGACTCGTATTGCCCATACGTTCGAGCATATCCAAGGGCATTAGCCGTGGTGTGGCCATTGCTATGCTCAAGCTCACTTGGCTGCCGTGAGCAACAAGGCACGTTTGGCGCGTATGCGCCCCCTCATTGGCCCCGCCGCGAGCGGGGTCTTTTCGTCCGCCACAACTGCGAGGATGCTGCGATGGAGATAGAAATTGGCCGCGGCAAGACAGGCCGTCGAGCTTATGGATTCGACGACATCGCGATAGTGCCTTCAAGGCGCACGCGCGACCCCGACGACGTCGACATCTCATGGAAGCTCGGGCCCTACCAGTTCGAGCTGCCGATGCTGGCCTCAGCGATGGACGGTGTGGTCTCACCGGAGACGGCGGGCATCGTCGGTCGCCTGGGCGGCCTGGCAGTGCTGAACCTCGAGGGCATCTTCACTCGCTATGAGGACGCTGAGGAGCAGCTGGAGGAGATCGCGCTCCTGCCGAAGGACCTGGCGACGCGCAGGATGCAGGAGATCTACGCCGAGCCGGTCAAGCCAGAGTTGATCGCGCAGCGGATTCGTGAGATCAAGGAGCAGAAAGTGGTGGTGGCGGCTTCGCTTACCCCACAGCGTGTGCTCGACTATCACGAGATCGCGATGGACGCGGGCCTGGACGTGTTGGTCATCCAGGGCACGGTTGTGTCAGGCGAACACGTCTCGACGGTGACTGAGCCGCTGAACCTGAAGGAGTTCATCCCGAGCCTGGACGTGCCGGTGGTTGTAGGCGGCTGTGCGTCCTATCACACGGGCCTTCACCTTATGCGCACGGGCGCGGCGGGTGTACTTGTGGGTGTGGGGCCAGGTGCGGCTTGCACGACACGCGGCGTGTTGGGTATCGGCGTGCCGCAGGCGACGGCGATCGCGGACGTGGCGCATGCGCGCTCGACGCACATGCTGGAGACGGGCGAGTACTGCCAGGTGATCGCTGACGGAGGCATGCGCAACGGTGGCGACGTGTCGAAGGCGATCGCGCTGGGAGCAGACGCTGTGATGATCGGTTCGCCGCTGGCGCGTGCATATGAGGCTCCGGGACGCGGCTTTCACTGGGGCATGGCGACATTCCACCCGACGCTACCCCGCGGCGCGCGTGTAGCAACCACCCAGAACGGCACGCTCGAGGAGATCCTCACGGGTCCCGCGCGCGAGAACGACGGTACGTTCAACCTGTTCGGCGGTCTACGCACGTCGATGGCGACGTGTGGCCACAAGGACCTGGCGGAGTTCAACCGCGCGGAGGTCGTGGTGGCGCCGTCACTGCAGACGGAGGGCAAGTCGCTCCAGCGTGACCAGCAGGTCGGCATGGGCGCGACCAACGGGAAGGTAGCCGCCCTAGTAAATGACTGACTTCAGACGCACCCCCGACTTCGTTTGGCAGCGTCCTCGGTCGCTCGCGTACGTAGTACGCCACGCTCCCTGCGTCCTTGCCAGCCTCGTCGGTGGTACGTCTGAAGATGGCTGCTGAGACGGTAATCGCGACGGGCGAGCCACGGGGGATAGGCACGCCCGCTCCCACCGATGTGCAGGAGATCGTGGTGCTGGACTACGGCGGGCAGTACTCGCAGCTGATCGCGCGCAGGGTGCGCGATTGCGGCGTGTTCAGCGAGCTATTGCCACATCATGTATCGATAGAGGAGATCGCACGGCGAAAACCGCGCGGGATTATCCTGTCTGGTGGGCCGGCATCGGTGTATGCAGAGGGTGCTCCGCCGCTTGACCTCGGTCTGTTGGAGCTCGGTGTGCCGGTGATCGGCATCTGTTACGGCATGCAGCTACTCATGCACACGCTGGGTGGTCGTGTGGAGCAGGCGGAGGTGGGGGAGTTCGGTCGCTCCGATCTGCAGGTGGCGGAGCCGGGTGTGCTGCTGAGAGGCATGCCGCGTGAGCAGACGTGCTGGATGTCCCATCGCGACACGGTGTTCGAGCCGCCGCCGGGCTTTACCCGGCTGGCGTCCTCGAGCGGTTCGCCAGTGGCAGCGGTGGAAGACCCCGAGCGCAACATCTACGGCATCCAGTTCCACCCGGAGGTCGTGCACACGCCGTACGGCGAGGAGATCCTGACGCGTTTCTTGACGGAGATCTGCGGCTGCGAGCCGACGTGGTCGGCGGCGTCGATCGTCGAGGAACAAGTGCGGCGCATCCGTGAGCAGGTGGGCGATGGCAACGTCATCTGTGGCCTGTCCGGTGGCGTTGACTCCTCGGTGGCGGCGCTACTGGTGCACCGTGCGATCGGGGAGCAGCTGACATGCGTGTTCGTCGACCACGGGCTGATGCGCAAGGACGAGGGCGAGCAGGTGGTGAAGACGTTCCGCGACACGTTCAAGGTGCCGCTGGTGGCGGTCGACGCGGAGACGCGCTTCCTGGACAAGCTTGCGGGTGTGACCGAGCCGGAGGCCAAGCGCAAGGCGATTGGCGCGGAGTTCATCAGGGTCTTCGAGGAGGAGGCGACGAAGCTTGCTGAAGCGGGCGGTGGCCAGGACGCGCGCTTCCTCGTGCAGGGCACGCTTTACTCGGACGTGATCGAGTCCGGCGGCGGCACGGGCGCGGCGACGATCAAGTCCCACCACAACGTCGGCGGCCTGCCGGATGACCTGCAGTTCGATTTGGTAGAGCCGCTGCGCGCCCTGTTCAAGGATGAGGTTCGCGCCGTGGGTGCCGAGCTGGGCTTGCCCGAGCGCCTCGTCTGGCGCCAGCCATTCCCTGGCCCGGGTCTCGCGATCCGCGTGGTGGGCGGCGAAGCTACGAAGGAGCGCCTGGACGTACTGCGCGAGGCCGACCACATCCTCCAGGACGAGATCCGCAAAGCGGGCCTATATCGCGAGCTGTGGCAGTCCTTCTGCGTGCTGCCCGACGTGCGGACCGTGGGCGTGCAGGGCGACGAGCGCACCTACGGCTACGTCGTGGTCGTCCGCGCGGTCACGAGCGATGACGCGATGACAGCCGACTGGGCCAGGCTGCCATACGACCTGCTGGAGACGATCGCATCACGCATGATCAACGAGCTGCGCGAGGTCAATCGGGTCGTTCTGGACATCACCTCGAAGCCACCGGGCACCATAGAGTGGGAGTAGCGCTCCGGTTCCTCCCGTCGATGCCGACTAGCGTGGGCATCGACGTGAGGAACCTCCGCTTTGCGGTGGTCGGTGCGGTCCCAAGCGCGGTATTCAATCCTTGCGCGAACGCTCACCCGGCATCCTGGACGCGTTGTTTGCCTTGGCGCAGCGGCGGGAGCCGACGGGGGACTGCCCTTTAGCTATGATGTCCGCTCCGCCGCGCGGTCACGCGTGGCCTTTTTTTGACGCTATGGCACCCTCGACTAGAACCTACGTAGCAAAGCCGACCGATCGCGAGCGCAATTGGCTGATTGTTGACGCCAACGGCAAGACGCTCGGGCGCTTGGCGACGCAGATCGCTGATGTGCTGCGGGGCAAGCGCAAGCCTGAGTACACCCCGCACATCGACACGGGCGACTTCGTAGTGGTGATCAACGCGGAGAAGATCCACGTCAGTGGCAACAAGCGCCAGGACAAGCGCTACTACCGCCACTCTGGCTACCCAGGTGGCCTGCGCTCGCGCACGTTCGAGGAAATGCTCGCGCGGCGCCCTGAGGACATCATTCGCCTGGCCGTCAAGGGCATGATGCCGCGCAACCGCCTGGCGCGTAAGCAGATAACGAAGCTCAAGATTTACGCCGGGCCCGAGCACCCGCACATTGCCCAGAAACCGCAACCGCTGGAGATCGAGGCCTGATGGCAGACGAGGAGCACCCCGACAGCACCGAGGAGCAGACGCCCGAGACCACGGACGTTGTCGAGGAGTCGCCAGCCGCGGCTGAGCAGGGCACGCATGAGCCCGCTGCCGAGACGCCCGCTGCTGAGGAGCCCGCGATAGCAGCGGAGCCGGTGGCTGAGCAAGAGCCAGCAGCGACCGAGGAGCACGCTCCCGTCGAGGAGCCCGTGGCTGTTGAGGAGCTGGTCGTGGAGGAGGTCATCGTCGAGGACGACGAGGAGGAGGATCCTGCCCCCCGTGAGAAGCCCGCGGTTCCAGGCGCCCACCTGGAGGTTGACATCGTCCCCGAGGGTGTCGACCCGCTCGGTCGCAGCGAAAGCAGCTACGAGGACGCCTACGCCGTTGACCCCTACGCGGTCGATGACGAGTCAGATCAAGCGCAGGATGGTGAGGATGAGCTCGAGGAGGTGCTCAGCGAGCCGATCTCCACCGCTGCGATTGATCTCGCCTCCGGTGCCCGCTACCGCGCCACCGGCAAGCGCAAGTCGGCAATCGCTCGGGTGACGCTCAAGCCAGGCACTGGCACCTACGTCGTCAACGGACGCACGCTCGAGAACCACTTTCCGCGGCTGACGCTGCAGCGCAACATCCGCCAGCCACTCGAGACCGTCGGCTACCAGGATCGCATGGACGTGGTCGCGAGGCTGCACGGCGGCGGCATTTCCGCACAGGCGGGTGCGCTGCGTCACGGCGTCTCGCGAGCGCTACTGGAGGCGGACCCGAACCTGCGCGGCGAGCTCAAGCGCAGGGGCTTCTTGACACGTGACTCGCGCGCTAAGGAGCGCAAGAAGGCCGGCTTGAAGAAGGCGCGTAAGCGTCCGCAGTTCTCCAAGCGCTAGGCGCACACCTTCACGCATGACCCGCAAGCTGTTCGGGACCGACGGCGTTCGCGGTGTCGCCGGCGAGTTCCTGACAGCCGAGTTGGCGTTGGCGCTCGGACGTGCGGCGACACGCGAGACGCAAGCCGAGCGCCCACAGGTGTTGATCGTGCGCGACACCCGCGAGTCCGGTGAGATGCTGCAGGCGGCGCTGGCCGCCGGCGTAAGCGCCGCCGGTGGCGATGCGCTGCTGGGCGGGGTGCTGCCGACGCCCGCTGCGCCGCTGCTGATCGGCCGCTACGGCTTTGATCTGGCGGTCGTGCTGTCCGCCTCCCACAACCCCTACCAGGACAACGGCATCAAGTTCTTCGCCGGCGATGGCTACAAGCTCTCTGACGAGTCCGAGCTCGCGATCGAGCACGAGCTCGCACGAGCCGCGCAAGCTGCCGCCGAGCAAGGCGATGATGCGGGAGAGGCAGCCGCCGCAACTGCCCCTGCGGCGATCGGGCGGATCCGCGAGCTGCGCGGCGCCCCCGAGGACTACCTGCGGGAGCTGCATGTTCGCTTTGAGCAGCTCGACCTGCATGGCGTGGATGTGCTTCTGGACTGCGCCAACGGCGCCACCTACCAGGTGGCGCCTGAGATCTTCAGACGTCTCGGCGCCACGGTGTCGGTGATCGCCGACACGCCAGACGGACGCAACATCAACGCCGGCTGCGGCTCCACGCACCTCGACGCCCTGGCCGAGCGTGTCGTCGCTGGGGGCCACGCGATCGGGTTTGCGTTCGACGGCGATGGTGACCGTGTGCTCGCGGTTGACCGCCACGGTGTTGTTGTCGACGGCGATGAGCTAATGGCACTGGCCACGCTTCACCTACGCGACAGCGGGCGGCTTAAGGGCAACGGGGTAGCGGTGACGGTAATGACCAACTATGGCTTTCACTCCGCCATGAAGAGCGCTGGTGTGGATGTGGCAATCACGCAGGTCGGCGACCGTTACGTGCTCGAGCAGCTGCGTGCCCAGGGATGGACGCTCGGCGGCGAGCAGTCGGGGCACATCATCGACATGGACTTCAACTGCACCGGCGATGGCATCGCCAGCGCGCTCTTGACGCTGGAGGCGCTCGGCGGGGGAGACCTCAGCGAGCGCCACGCGATGAGCAAGCTGCCCCAGCGCCTTGTGAACGTGCGTGTCCGTGACCGCGGCGCGCTCGAACACGCCGAGCAGGTCGATGCGGCGGTGCGAGCGGCAGCACAGCAGCTCGACGGCCGAGGGCGTGTGCTTGTGCGCCCCAGCGGCACTGAGCCGCTCGTGCGGGTGATGGTCGAGGCGCCCACCGATGCAGAGGCAGACGCCGTGTGTGGTCGTCTGGTGGCGCTCGTGGAGCGCGAGCTGGGCTAACGGCCACGCCCGGGCTGGCGCAGCCTCGCCGGGCCACAGCTAGCGCTGCGTGAGCACGCCGAGGTGCCGCTGATATCTTCGAGCGGGTGTGCGGCATCGTTGGCTACGTCGGCAGGCGCCCTGTGCAGGGCATTTTGCTCGAGGGGCTGAGCAAGCTCGAGTACAGGGGGTATGACTCGGCGGGGATCTCGATGATCCGCGGCGACCACATTGATGCTGTACGCGCGGTCGGCAACCTCAGCGCGCTTGAAGCCAAGCTCAACGAGCGTGCCACTGCGGCAGACCGCGGTGGCGTTGCGGTCGCGCAGCGACCGGCAACCACCGGCATCGGGCACACGCGCTGGGCGACCCACGGACGGGTTAGCGAGCAGAACGCACATCCCCATGGCGACAGCGACGACCGCGTCCACGTGGTGGTCAACGGCATCGTTGAGAACTACATTGCGCTGAAGGAACGCCTGTTGGCAAACGGCAACGTCTTCACTTCGGAGACCGATGCGGAGGTGATCGCGCACCTGATCGCCGAGCACTATGACGGCGACCTGCCTGACGCCGTTCGCGCCGCTTACGCGGAGCTAAACGGTCACTACGCATTCGTCGCGATGAGCCTTGACGAGCCGGAAGTGCTCGTCGGTGCCCGTAAGGAGTGCCCGCTGACCGTCGGTCGCGGCGAGGGTGAGCAGTTCATTGCCTCAGCCGTGCCAGGGGTCCTATCGCAGACCAGGCGTATCCAGTATCTGGATAACGGCGAGATCGCGGTGTTGCGGCCAGACGGCGTGATCATCACCACCGCCGACGGTGAACCGGTGCAGCGTGAGGAGCAGACCGTCGACTGGGATGAGGAGACAGCGGAGAAGGGCGGCTTTGAGACGTTCATGCTCAAGGAGATCCACGAACAGGCCGACGCCGTGGCCGACGCGATCGCCGACCGCACCGCCAGAGGCAGTGGCGTCGACCTCTTCGAGCAGGACGTGATGGATGAGACGCTGCTGCACAACGTGCAACGGATCGTGATCGTCGCCTGCGGGACCTCCTACCACGCCGGTCTGATCGGGCGCTACGCGATCGAAGAGTGGGCACGGATACCCGTGGAGATGGACATCGCCTCCGAGTACCGCTACCGCAATCCAGTTGTGGGACCGGGCGATCTGGTGCTCGGTATCACCCAGTCTGGCGAAACGGCAGATACGCTCGCCGCGATGCGCCTGGCGCGCGAGCGCGGGGCAACGGTACTGGCGGTGACGAACGTGATGGGCTCGCAGGCCACGCGCGACGCGGACGGCGTGCTGTATACGCGCGCAGGACTTGAGATCGGGGTTGCGGCAACGAAGACCTTCCTTTGCCAGGTGGCGGTCATGTATCTGCTCGGCCTGCGCCTTGCAGAGCTGCGGGGTACGCTGGCTCCAGAGCGGCTGACAGAGCTCGTCAGCGAGGTCAAGCGCCTGCCCCACTGCATCGACGAGGTGCTCTCCGAGGAGGAGCAGGTCGGGCGCATCGCCGAGGCCTATTGGCGCAGCGAGTTCTTCCTCTACATCGGACGCCACGTCGGCCTGCCGGTGGCGCTTGAGGGAGCACTGAAGCTTAAGGAGATCTCCTACATTGCCACCGACGCGTATGCGGCAGGCGAGATGAAGCACGGCCCGATCGCCCTGCTCGACGAGTCCACGCCAGTCGTGTGCGTCGCGACCAACTCGCCGGTGCTGGAGAAGGTCGTCTCGAACATGCAGGAGGTGCGCGCGCGTGGAGCGAAAGTGATCGCAGTCGCGACCGTCGGCAATGAGCAGATCGGCCACAGTGCCGACGCTGTGATCCTGCTGCCGGCGGTGGACTGGATGCTGCAGCCGATGCTCGCGGTGATCCCGCTGCAGCTGCTCGCCTACCGGATCGCACGCCGGCGAGGTCTGAACGTCGACCAGCCGCGCAACCTCGCCAAGACCGTCACCGTCGAGTAGACCGCAGCGATCATCGCGTCTACGTTGGGCACCGCCACTAGCGCCGGTGCCAGGTGACCATCTAGCATCGCTTGCGTGACTGCGCTGCCTCCATGGCTGACTCCGCTCCCCGATGCCGAGACGATGCGCGGCATCGATCGCTGGGCGATCGAGGAGCAGGGGGTGGAGGGACTGGACCTGATGGAGCGTGCCGGTGCGGGGGTAGCGCGCGCGGTCGAGCGCCTCGCATCGGACGGCCCGGTGACGGTGGTATGCGGCAAGGGCAACAACGGCGGCGACGGGCTCGTAGTCGCGCGTCTGCTGCGCCAGTCCGGGCGGCAGGTGACAGTCGTCTGCGTCGCGCCGCCAGGAGAGTTTTCCGGTGATGCCCGCACGAACCTCGAGCGCCTGCCGGGAGAGCCGCCAGTGCAATTGGACGGGCAGGCGTGGCCTGGGGTTGGGCGCGAACAGGGTGCTCCGATGCCCGGCGTGGGCAGCGAGGTGTTCCTTGCCGGGGCGCTCGTCGTCGACGCGCTGCTGGGCACTGGCTTTCAGGGAGAGCCCCACGGTGGTGTGGCAGAGGCGATCGACGCGATCAACGGTCTGGGCGCGAGCGTCGTCAGCGTGGATGTGCCGAGCGGGGTCGACGCTTCCAACGGGGTTGTTTGCGGCGCGGCAGTGCGCGCGTCGCTCACCGTCACCTTCCATGCTGCAAAGCCTGGGCTGTGGATTCACCCGGGCAAGGCCCACGCGGGCGAGGTGCAGACGCTCGACATCGGTATCCCACGTGGGGCACCGCTCGCCGCATCAATCGGCCTAATCGAGCGCAATGTGCTCGAGCAGCTACCGCGCCGGGAAGCGGCCTCAACCAAGTTCGTCTCCGGCCATGTGCTGATCGCAGGAGGGTCGCGTGGGTTGACTGGCGCGCCGAGGATGGCCGCCGAGGCGAGCATGCGTGCGGGGGCCGGTTACGTGACGGTCTGCGTTCCTTCTTCTCAGCAGGGAATCATTGCCAGCGGGGGAACCCCGGAGATGATGACTCGGGGGATGCCCGACGAGGAAGGCTCACACACACGCGAGGGCGTTACTGGGGTGCTCGAAGCGAGCGCCCGTGGCGGCGCGTTGGCGCTCGGCCCAGGGCTGGGGCGCAGCCCCGGTGCAAGCCAGTTCGCGCGGGCGCTTGCCGGCGAGGCAGACGTGGCGATGGTGCTAGACGCGGACGGGCTGAACGCGCACGCGGGCAGGCTCGGCGATCTTGCCGCGCGCAGCGTGCCCACAGTGCTCACGCCGCACGCCGGCGAGCTTGGCCGGCTGCTCGAGTGCGACAGCGCTGAGATCGAGCGCGAACGCCTGCGTCACGTGCGTGCTGCTGCCGCGCAGTCCCAGGCGGTGGTCGTGCTGAAGGGCGATGACACGCTGATCGCTGAGCCCACAGGACGCGTCGCGGTTAGCCAGGGCGGTAGTCCAGCGCTTGCCACCGCTGGTACTGGGGATGTGCTCACGGGCGTGATCGCGGCGTTGCTCTCCCAGGGACTTGAGGCCTTCGCGGCGGCCGCTGCTGGTGTCTGGCTGCACGCGCAGGCCGGCAGGGAGGCCGCGCATCGTGTGGGCTGTGCAGAGGGCGTGATTGCCACAGATGTGATCAGCGCGCTACCAGCGGCACGATCGCGGGTTGCCGGTGAGCATCGTCACGAAGGGGAGCAAACCTATGGCTGATGGCACACCCGTCCGTTCAGCAGGAAAGGACATGACACGAGCCCGCCGCGCGCAGGCGCGTGTGAACGTCGCGGCGATCGAGCGCAACTGCGCGCGACTGCGCACGCAGTTGCAGCACGGGGCTGCCCTATGCGCGGTCGTAAAGGCCGACGGATACGGCCACGGCGCCGTGGAGAGCGCCCGTGCGGCGTTGGCCGGCGGTGCGAGCTGGCTGGCTGTGGCCGACGCACGTGAGGCCGCTGAGCTGCGTGAGGCCGGTCTGAAGGACATGCCGGTGCTCGTGATGGGCGCCCTCAGCCCGATTGAGCTCCGCGAGGCGCTCGCTGCGGACGCGGACATTGTGGTGTGGAACGAGGACTACCTGGAGGCTGTGGCCGGCGCAGGTGGCGGTCGCGTCCACGTCAAGTTTGACTCCGGCATGGGGCGGCTGGGAACCCGCGACCCAGCAGAGGCTTCGCGCCTGGCCGCCGTTGCGCGCCAGACCGCGGGCGTACACCTGGTTGGGGCGATGACACATTTCGCTACCGCCGACGATCTCAAGGACGACGGCTTCTTCGCCGATCAGCTCGCCACATTCATGCGCTGGGCGCGTACAGTCAAGGCCGAGTCGCCTGAGATCCTGATCCATGCAGCCAACAGCGCAGCGACGATGCGCGACGTAGAGGCGCAGTTCGACATGGTGCGATGTGGGATCGCGATCTACGGTATGGACCCCTTCGGCAAGGACCCCGCTGCCCGCGCGCTCGAGCCGGCGCTTGAGCTGAGCTCATGGCTCGCGGACGTGAAGCTATGCCGCGCGGGGGAGAGCGCCGGCTACGGACGGCAGTTCGTAGCCGACAGCGACACCTACATAGGCGTTCTGCCGATCGGCTATGGCGATGGCTGGCGGCGCGGGCTGTCCAACAACGCAGACGTGCTGATCGCCGGACACCGTCACCCGCTGGTGGGAACGGTGAGCATGGACAGCATCACCGTCGACCTCGGTTATGACGATCACGCGGAGCGGTTGCGCGGTGAGCGCGCGATCCTGATCGGCTTCCAGCTCAGCGAGCGGATCACCGCGGAGGAGGTCGCCAGGCGTCTGGAGACGATCAACTACGAGATCACCTGTGCGCTGACCTCGCGGGTGCCACGCGTGTACCACCGCGACGGTTCTCCGCTCGATGCTGGCACACTCGCTGCCTCCCGCGCGGCGGACCCCGACCCGGTATGAGCACCGGCCTGGACGTGGCCCGCGAAGCGCTGGCGGGCACACGGGCCTGGCTGGTTGGCGGCGCAGTGCGCGATCGCCTGTTGGGCAGGCAGACCGCGGACGTTGACATCGTCGTGGACGGCGATCCTGGCGAGGCAGCCCGTGCAGTAGCTCGCGCGGCACGCGGTGCGGCGCGTTTTGCGCTATCGGAGGAGTTCGGCTCCTGGCGCGTAGTGGCACGCGGGGGGGCCTGGCAGGTCGATGTAGAGCCGCTGCGTGGGCAGAGCATCGAGGAGGATCTGGAGCTACGGGACTTCACTTTGAACTCGATCGCGGAGCCGCTTGCGGGTAGCACCCCGGTCGATCCGCTGGGGGGCATCGCCGATCTGCAGGCCAGGCGCCTGCGAATGTCGGGGCCCGCAGCGTTCGAGCAGGACCCGTTGCGGGTGCTGCGGCTGGTGCGCCTGGCTGTTGAGCTCGACCTGAAGGTCGAGACCGAGACCTCGCGTTATGCCGGCGCATCAGCACGCGATCTCAGCCGCGTGTCGGCGGAGCGTGTGTTCATGGAGCTGCGCCGTATCATCGCCGCGCCAAGCGCGCGTCGGGGCCTTGAGATGATGGATTCGCTTGGTGCCATGGCGGTGGTGCTGCCGGAGCTCCAGGCACTGCAGGGCGTGGAGCAGAACCGCTTTCATCACCGCGACGTCTACGGTCACACGCTCGAGGTCTTCGACCGGGTGGTTGAGCTGATGAGTTCCTCTGGCGCTGCTTACGCCACGCCGCAGCTGGACGCCACGATCGGCGCGTACCGGGAGCAGCTGGACACGCTGCTCACCGAGCCGCTCGCGGATGAGCTGACCCGCGGCGATGCGCTGCGGTGGGGGGCGCTTCTGCACGATGCTGCCAAGCCGTTGACCCGCGAGGTCCGTCCTGACGGTGGCGTCACGTTCTACAGCCATGATGTCCGTGGCGCAGAGCTCGCACGCACGTTACTCGCGCGTCTACGCGCAAGCGAGCGCCTGCGCGCCCACGTCGCAGCGCTCGTCAGGAACCACCTGCGGCTGGGTTTCCTGGTCCACGAGCCACAACCGCTGGCGCGCAGGACCCTGTTTACCTATCTGCGTATCTGCTCGCCCGTGGAGGCCGATGTGACGCTCCTGTCGATCGCCGATCGTCTCGCCACCAGGGGAGATCGCGCGCAAGAGTCGATCGAGGCGCATCTGACGCTCGCAAGCGGTGTCCTGGGCCACGCGCTTGAGTGGCACACACAGGGACCGCCGCGGCCGCTGCTGCGCGGCGATGAGCTCGCCAGTGATCTGGGTATCCCCACTGGGCCGCGTGTGGGCGAGCTGCTGGAGGCTCTCGCTGCCGCGCAGTATGCCGGTGAGCTTGGCTCGCGCGAGCAGGCACTTGCATATGCGCGCAAGCTGATCGAGGGCAGCGCGGGCTAGACGGCGGCACGCTTGACGTAGGATCTGCCCCGAGTGGCCGATCCCGACTGCATCTTCTGCAAAATCGTCGCAGGCGAGCTGCCCGCGCGGATCGTCGACGAAGACGAGCGCACTATCGCCTTCATGGACATCGCGCCCGCCACGCGTGGGCATGCGCTCGTGATCCCCCGAGCGCACAGCACAGACCTGCTCAGCATCGACCCCGAGGATCTGAGCGCGGTCGCGCTCGCCAGCCAGCGGCTAGCGGCGCGTGCCGTGCAGCGGCTTGGCGCCGACGGCGTGAACCTCCTGAACTCCTGCGGCCAGGCCGCCTGGCAGACGGTGTTCCACTTCCACGTGCACGTGATCCCCCGCTACACGGACGATCCATTGCGCCTGCCGTGGGTGCCGTCCGCGGGCGATCCAGACCAGATCGCGGCCGCCGCGCAGGAACTATCGGGGGAGTAGCGAAATAATCAAACCGCTACATACAGTGGGCAGGCGTGTTGAATGGCACATATGAGACGCATATCCATAGCTGTACTCGTCGGCGTTACAGCGCTCGCGCTTGTGCTTCCCGCTGTCGCGCCCGCGACGCTGAGCGAAGTCGGTGTGATCGGCACGACCACGCCCGCCACGGTGGCCAGCTGTCCTGGGAGCGGGCCCACCAACCCGTGCCTGGCAGTTAGCCGCACGACGGGCTTCCAGGTCAAGGTCGGCACCGAACGCAACATCCTGAGCGCGCCGCGCGCGGGGACGATCGTCGCCTGGACGATCAGCCTCGGTAACCCAAACGCGACGCAGATCAAGTACTTCGAAGCCAACGAGGGCGGTCCCTCTGAAGCTGGTATCGCGATCCTCGCGCCACAGCGCAAGCCGAACCTCACGTACAAGCTCGTGGCCCAGAGCCCTCTGGTCAAACTGCAGCCGTACTTCGGCAAGACCGCCCAGTTCCCGCTCGAAACAACGATCCCGGTCAAGAAGGGCTACGTCGTTGCGCTGACCGTCCCCACCTGGGCACCGGCGCTGGCGCTCGGCTTCGGCAACGACACCTCCTGGCGTGCCAGTCGCCCCAAAGCCGGCTGCAAGACCACCACCTCCCAGACCACACAGACGGAAGTAGGCAGCGCCGTGCAGTACTACTGCCTCTACCAGACCGCGCGCCTGACCTACAGCGCGACGCTCATTTCGACCCCTTAGAGGGCGTCCGGTGAGCGGCTAAGGGGCGCTGGCGCCGCCGGTGGGGCTGGCGGGCGTTTCGCTTTTGGCGGCGTTTTCGTTGCTGGCGGCTTTTTCTTTTTCTGCCGTTGCGCCGCCGGTTGGGCTCGCTTCGCTCGCGGCTTCTGTGCTGGCAGGTGTTTCGCCGCTTTCGCTCGCGGCGCTTTCGCTGCTCGCGGAGGATGATTCGGTCGATTTGGCCGTCGTTTTGGCGGTCGTTGTGGACGTTGAAGTCGTCTGTGCGGCGGCGGCTTCAGCGCTCGTGTTGTTCGGCGGCGTGATTTCGGGGGTGCTCTTGGGAACCGCGTCTGAGACACTGCTGCCGCCGCAGGCGCTCAGTGCCAGCCCACACAACAGCGCCGCACAGGCGGCGAGCGCGACGCGGGATCTCACAACGGGCCCATGCGCCTGCCGCACGTGGGACAGTCGTTGAGGTCCTTCTGGGCATGCTGGTCACACCACGGGCAAAAGCGCAGCGTCTCGACTGCCCAGGGGAGTTTCGAGCTGGACGGTGACATTGGCAGCACCTTGCCGACGACCTCCAGCTTCTCTCCGGAGTCGCGGTCGCGGTAGATCTCGTCGGGCTCCGCCGCGATCAAGATCTCTCGTCCAGTCGAAGGGACACGCAGGCGATAACGCTGTTTAGTGCTCATGGACGCAACTTTACCTGAGCGGGTGGGGGAGCGATCACGACGCCGATAGGCTGCCCATGCGTGCGCGTCCTGATCTTCCACGGTTACCTGCTCGACGGGACCGGATCGAACGTCTATAACGCACGACTTGCAGCAGCTCTCGTGGCGCTTGGCCACGAGGTGCATCTGCTCAGCCAGGATCGCCATCCCGAGGATCAGCCGTTTGTGGACGCGGTCGCGGACTGGGACACCGGGGAGCTCCGGATCGAGGAGGGGCCCGGGCTCGAGCGGACGCGTGGGGCGGGCCGCTGCACTGTGTATCGTCCAAACATCGGCGATCTGCTGCCGGTGTATGTGGCCGATCGCTACGAGGGCATCGAGGCTCGCACGTTCGCGCAGTGCAGCGATAGCGAGGTTGCAAGCTATATCGACGCAAACGTCGCGGCCGTAGGTGAGGTGCTCGCGCTGGTGGGTCCGCAGCTGGCGCTCGCCAACCATCTCGTGATGGGTCCGGTGATCCTCGCCCGCGGGCTTAGGGGAGAGGTTCCCTACGCGGTGAAGGTGCACGGCAGTGCGCTCGAGTACACGGTCAAGCCACAGCCCGAGCGCTTCCTCGAGCTCGCCCGCGAGGGTCTTGCCGGTGCCAAGGCGGTGCTCGTCGGCTCACGCCATACGGCCATGAGCCTGTGGCAGGCAATTGGCGAGGAGGACCTCCCGCAGCGCACACGGCTGGGGCCTCCAGGTGTCGATGTCGAGCGCTTCGCTCCGCGCTCGCCAGAAGTAGCAGCACGGGGGGTGAGGGCGCTGGCCGCGCGGCTGCGCCTGCAAGCGCAAGAGCCGGGAGCGCAGGGGGCGACAGGCCACCAGGCAAGCGCGTTCGCACGCGACGGGCTGGCCGCCGCCGAAGCTCTCGCGAAGCTGGACCCCGATCGCGATCTGCTGGTCGTGTATGTGGGCAAGCTGATCGTCAGCAAGGGCGTTGATCTGCTGCTCGCCTCATGGCCGCTCGTGCTCGAGCAGCTGCCACGCGCCCGGCTCGTGGTCGTTGGCTTCGGCGCGTACCGCGAGGGGCTCGAGCGTCTGTGCGACGCGCTCGCGGCAGGCGATCTACAACGGGCACGCGAGGTCGCGCTTCTGGGCAGGGCACTCGAGGGGCAGTCCACGCCGTCGCAGCCGCTGCGGCATCTGCTGGCCTTCCTGGACAGTCTGCACGGCGAAGAGCGAGAACGCTTCCTAGCAGCCGCGCGCAGCCTGCCCGAGCAGGTCGTGTTCGTGGGGCGTCTTGACCACGAGGAGCTCGCCGAGCTGCTTCCCGCCTGCCAGGCGGCGGTCGTGCCGAGCACGTTCCCTGAGGCATTTGGGATGGTCGCGGCAGAGGCGGCCGCATGCGGCGTGTTGCCGCTTAGCGCTGCCCATTCGGGACTTGCCGAGGTGAGCAGCGTGCTGGCGCAGGCGCTACCCGAGCCAGCGCTCGACTGGCTGTCATTTCCAGTCGACGATCACGCTGTGCGAGCCATCGCAACTGCTCTAGCTAGCTGGCTACACGCAGAGCCGGCCCTGCAAGAGAAGACGCGTGCCGGATTGGTCTCCACAGTGCGTGAGCGCTGGTCGTGGCAGGGCGTCGCAAAGGGAGTGATTCTCGCCGCCAGCGGTGATCTAGAGACTCTTGCGCGGCCATAGAGCGCACCGTCGCTGCACCATTCACAAGAATTTGTTCGGCGAGTGCCGGTTCGGTTAGTGTGTTGTCGTGCGGTTCTTGGAGGAGAGACGCCGGCCACTCAGCGCCCCTGGGGGCTCCCTGCACGCGCTCGCCACGCGGACTGCTTTCCTCGCGTTTGCGGGCGTTGTGGCGATCAGCGTGTCCGGTTGTGCGGTCAAGGGCGCCGACAACGCGAACCTGATCGTCGGCAAGCAGGCATTTGTGGCCAAATGCGGCTCCTGTCACACGATGGCGCGGGCAGAAACCAAAGGCATTGTCGGGCCGAACCTCGACGAGGTCTTCCGCGCCAGTGTCGCCGAAGGCCTGCAGCGCAACGCGGTGCGCACTGTCGTTGAAGGGCAGGTGCAAAACCCGAACCCCGAGGGCGTTATGCCCAAAGGCCTCGCGAGCGGAGCGACGCTCTCCGATATCGCTGCCTATGTGGAGCAGTCGGTCGACCAGCCTGGAAAGGACACGGGCCTGCTCGCGAGCGCCGTGCAGGCGCCCGGTGCTGGCAAGCCTGTGGTTGAGAAGGCGGGCAAGCTGGAAATCGACGCCAGCCCGTCGGGGCAGCTCGCCTACACGACAGACAAGGCTGAAGCCAAACCAGGGTCGGTCACGATCGTGATGGGCAACATGTCCGGCGTCATGCACAACATCGCCATCGAAGCCGGCGAAGGCGGCGCCACCGGCAAGGGAGCGCCGATTGCAGCGAGCCAGTTCATCACCAAGGGCACCACGTCCGTGACCGTCAACCTGAAACCCGGCAAGTACACGTTCTTCTGCCAGGCGCCAGGCCACCGCGGGGCAGGGATGTACGGCACAGTCACCGTCAAGTAGCGCTCCGCTTGGCGTGTGGGTTTGTGGGCGAACTACTCTTGTGGGCTAGAGGATCGCGCGGACTATCAGCACGATCGCGATGATCGCCGCGAACGCTGCGATCACGTAGAGCAGGATGCGGAACGCCTCATCCTCGGAGCGCAGCGGGTTCAGCACGTCAGAGTATGTATACAGATGTGTAGACGACTATCCACATGATGTCGACGAAGTGCCAGTAGATGCCGGGCACCTCCACGCCGCGATGTGACTCGGGACTGTAGTGGCCGCGGAAGGCTCGCACGGTGACGCTCAGCAGGATCAACAGGCCGATGAATACGTGTGCGCCGTGTAGTCCCGTGAGCGAGTAGAAGATCGTTTGCTGGGCGTGGTCCTGCGGCGCGAAGCCGATGTTGGCGTACTCGTTGATCTGGATGAACAGGAACGTGCACCCGAGCAGGAACGTGGTGAACATCCCCGCCTTCAGGCCGAAGCGGTTGCCGTTCTTGATCGACTTCTCAGCCCAGTGAAGCGTGAACGACGAAGAGATCAGGATCGCTGTGTTCACGCCAGCGACCGGCACCGGTAGGTGCATCCCTGGCCCTGGCCATGGGTTGCCTTCGGCGATACGGATGAAGAAGTACGCGGTGAAGAACGCCCCGAAGATCATCACCTCGGAGATGATGAAAAGCATCATCCCCAGCAGTGGCGCCTCAACCCGCGAGCTGTGGTTCGCCGGCGGGGGACCGTGGTGGTCCCCCGCGCTGCCGTGTGCATGCCCGCCGTGGGCGGGGACGCCTGCGATGCTGGCTGCCTCCACGTGTACTCCCCGCTACCTTGCCGCCGCTGCGACAGGGCTGGCCTGGGGATCGACGACGATGTGCTCCACCGGCGCTGACGTGGCGCTCTGCACACGCTCAATCAAATTGGAACGCATCCAGCCGGAGCGCTCGCCTGGCAGCGTTGAGATCACCACGTCATCGACGTGGAAGAGCTCGATGGCGTTCATCGCCGCCGTGTATGGGTCGGGGTCGCCGATCATCCCCGAGCTGAGCAGGCCCGCGGCGTGCAGTCGATCGAGCATGCTCGCCAGACGCGCACGCGCCTCGACTGGAGCGCTGCCGCTGCCGTCCACTTGAGGAACCACAGCGATGAACAGGTGCGGGCTGTCTTCGGCAGCCTTCTCCTTTAGGCGCGTCAGCAGCTCCTCGCCGCTTGATGTCTTGTTGGCGATCACCAGCGTCACCTTGAACGACAGTCCCTCCTGCTCGAGGTCCACCACGATGTGGTGCACCGGCAGCCCTGTTGCGCTCTCGATGCGCTCCAGCAGATCCCGTCGCAGCCAGCCCGAGCGTGCCGCGGGATGTGTCGAAAGGATGATTTCGTCGGGCCTGTGCGCGGCGATCGCGTCCATCGTCGCCATGAACGGGTCCTGATCACCGACTTCTCCAGTCGCCTCGATGCCCTCCGCGGCAACCGCCGAGAGCGCCAGGTCGACGCGGACCTGCGCCGATTCGCGCACGGCCTCGTCGTAGATCACGAGGCCGGCAGATGGCTTGGTCTGTGGTACGACCAGGCGAAAGCAGACGTCGCCGGAGGACGCACGCTCGCGAACCGCCTCGAGCAGCTTCGCGCCGCCTAGGGTTCTGTTGGCTATTACAAGAACTTCCTTCACCGGATTTTCCTCCTCATTAGCTTGGTGCGCGCGCCATCCCCGACCCGGCTGCCACCACTGGGGCAGGGGCCGGCGCGAGGATGCCGTGGACGGCGCCAGGGACGCCGTACTCGTATGGACCTCCCACAACTGTGGGTACGCGGTCGAAGTTGAAAACAGGCGGTGGCGAGGACACCAGCCACTCGAGCGTCATGCCGCGCCACGGGTTGGCCTCCGCCTTCGGCCCGCCGCGCCAGCTGTTGACCATGTTGTAGATGAACAGCAGCGTGCTGAGCCCAAGCGCGAAGCTCGCGATCGAGATCCACATGTTGAGGTCCGCGAACTGTGCTGCATAGGTAGCCACGCGTCGGGGCATTCCTTCCAGGCCCAGTATGTGCATTGGCCCGAAAGTCAGGTTCATAAACACGAAAGTCGTCCAGAAGTGCCACTTGCCCAAGCGCTCGTCATACATTCGTCCCGTCATCTTCGGGAACCAGTAGTAAGCGCCCGCAAAAATCGTCATCAGCGATCCACCGAACAGCACGTAGTGAATGTGCGCAACGATGAAATACGTGGAGCTGACATCGATATCGAACGGCACCATCGCGAGCATGATGCCGCTGATCCCGCCGAGCGTGAAGGTGGTGATGAAGCCCAGCGCGAACAGCATCGGCGTGTCGAGGTGCAGCACCCCGCGCCATAGCGTGGCCAGCCACGAGAATATCTTGATGCCTGTCGGCACCGCGATGATCGCGGTGGTGATCGACATTGGAATGCGGATCCAGTTGGCCATGCCCGAGGTGAACATGTGGTGTGCCCACACGGTGAAGCCCAAGCCCACGATCGCCAGTAGCGAGAAGGCCATCATCCGGTAGCCGAAGATCGGCTTGCGCGCCTTCACGGCGATGATCTCGCTGATGATCCCGAATCCCGGCAGGATCATGATGTAGACGGCTGGGTGCGAGTAGAACCAGAAGACGTTCTGGTACAGCAGGACGTTGCCGCCCTGGCCGGCGTTGAAGAAGTTGAAGCCGAGCGCGCGGTCGAGCAGCACGAAGAACTGCGATGCGGCGATGAACGGCGTCGCGATGACGACCAAGAGCGAGGTCGAGAAGTTGGCCCAGACCAGCAGCGGCATGCGGAAGAAGCTCATGCCGGGAGCCCGCATGGTGATGATCGTGACGAGGAAGTTGAGCGCCGTCGCGATCGAGGACGCGCCCGCGAACTGGACTCCGAGGGTAAAGAACGCCTGGCCGATCGGCGCCGTCGTCGACAGCGGCGCGTAGGCCGTCCAGCCGGAGGCGAACGAGCCGCCGGGCGCGAAGAACGACCCCAGCAGCATCAATCCGGCGACCGGCAGCAACCAGAACGAGAGCGCGTTCAGGCGCGGGAAGGCCATGTCCGGCGCGCCGATCATCAACGGCAGCACGAAGTTGGCGAGCCCGGCGAACATCGGGATCACGAACAGGAAGATCATCAGCGTCGCGTGGACGGAGAACAGCCCGTTGTAGGTGTTCGCGTCGACGAACTTGCCGCCCGGCTGGGCGAGCTGCACGCGCATCAGCATCGCGAACAGCCCCGCGATCAGGAAGTACGCGAAGGAGTGCACGACGTACTGGACGCCGATCACCTTGTGGTCGGTGTTGACGCGGAAGTAGTCCTTCCAGGTGCGCGCGCC
>JBEKAM010000040.1:0-20055 GCA_050015915.1 Solirubrobacteraceae bacterium | reverse complement strand
ACGTGCTCCTCTCGAGTGGCGCTCGTCTGCCGCGCGCCTATAATCAAACGGAGGCACCCTCCGTTCCTGGGGCCAGTCTAACACCATCCGGAGGGATCCTCCGCTTAGCGTCCTATCGATGGCTACGAACGAGCCCACACATCCACCAATGCCCGCGAAGGCGATGCGCGCCGACGCACGCGAGAACCGCGAGAAGCTGCTGCGTACCGCGAACGAGCAGTTCGCAGCCGCGGGCGCGAACGTGCCGCTGGAGACGATCGCACGCGCGGCGGGCGTGGGCATCGGCACGCTCTACCGACACTTCCCCACCCGCGAGGCGCTGATCGAGGCGGTCTACCGCAACGAGGTCGACCAGCTCTGCTCCTCCCCCGCCGAGCTGCTCGCGGAGCTACCGGCTGACGCGGCACTGGCCGAGTGGATGGAGCGCTTCGTCGCCTACGCGACCACCAAGCGCGGCCTGCTCGGAGCGCTCTTGTCTGTCGCGGCGTCGCAAGCCGAGCTCTTCCCGACGACGCGCGAGCGCCAGCTCGGAGCGATCCGCGAGCTCCTCGACGCGGGGATCGCCGCCGGACGGATCCGCTCCGATTTCACTCCCGAGGACGTGCTCGCCGCGATGAATGCCGTGTGGGCGATTCCCGCCGAGGGGGAGCAGTGGGCGGCACAGGCCAGGCGCATCCTGCGCCTGTTGATGGACGGGCTGGGCGTAGGAACCACTGGCTAGAGGGCGATCTTCCAATGGGCCGCATCGAACCATTGTCCAGGGGACGATGGTTCGCGCGATCCCAGCGCGCACGGGTCGATCAATAGCGTGATGACCCCTTCCACAGCCGTCCGCCCCCGCTCCACCGCTTCCGCCCGACTATCGATTGCTGGGCTGGTCGAGGAAGAGCTGATCGTGTCGGCCTACCAGCCGCTGGTGGACCTCTACTCGGATGAGATCGTCGGCTATGAGGCGCTGGCAAGGGGCCCCGTCGGCACACGCCTGGAGCTCCCGGCCGAGCTGTTTGCTGCTGCCCACGCCGCGGACATGGAGGCGGAGGTCGAGCTGGAGTGCCAACGTGCCGCGCTGGAAGGCGCGCTGGGCGTGGGCATGGCCCCTGGCCAGTCGCTGTTCGTGAACTTCGAGCCGCGGTTTCTTGCACGCGAGCTCCCGGAGCGCATCGCTGAGCTGTTGCGCACTGCGCTCGAGCACTTTGCAGTCTTCGTCGAGTTCACCGAGCGAGCGCTGACCGACCGACCCGCTGAGCTGCTGGCGATCGCCCAGCGACTACGCCAAATGGGCGCGGGCATCGTCATTGACGATGTCGGCGCCGATCCCCGCTCGCTCGCACTGATGCCGTTCCTGGCACCGGACGTGATCAAGCTCGATCCCAGCCTGCTGCAGGGAAACGCCTCTCGCCAGCTCGCCGAGGTCGTTCACGCTGTCAACGCCGAGGCAGAGCGCACCGGTGCGCTGGTCCTGGCGGAGGGCATCGAGACCGAGGAACAGCGCGAGACCGCGCTCGCGCTGGGCGCAAGCTATGGCCAGGGGTGGCTGTTCGGCTATCCAGGGCCTCTCGACCGGACAGCGCCCGCGGTCGCTGACACGATGCCACGGCCGTGCCGAGAAGCGCTTTCTTTCGCGGACACGCCGTTTGGCGTCGTCTCCCGAGAGCGCCCAGTGCAGCGAGGCGACAAGCGCCTGCTGCTCGCGCTCAGCAAGCAGATCGAGGCGGAGACGCGCAACCTCGGGTCCTCGGCCGTACTGCTCAGCACGTTTCAGGAGGCGCAGTTCTTCACCGCCCGCAGTGGGGCGCGCTACTCATCGCTCTCGCAGGGCGCCGCCCTGGTCGGGGCGCTTGGCTGCGGGCTGTCCGAGCATCCGGCCCCCGGCGTGCGCGGCGTCGCGCTCGATCAGGCGGACCCGCTGCGCGGCGAGTGGGACGTGGCCGTGATCGGCTCGCACTTCGCGATGGCCTTCGCAGCGCGGGACCTCGGCGATACCGGGCCAGACATGCGCCGGCGCTTTGACTTCGCAGTTACCTACGATCGCGACCTAGCGATCAAGGCGGCTCGCGCGATGATGGCGCGGGTAGCGGCGATCTGAGGAAGCCCGTAAGCCGCGAGCGCGCGGCCACGTCTGCGCCTCAAGCCCTGACGTGCACCTGCCGCGGCGAGCCCAGTACGCCACGCTCTTTGAGCACAGCACCACCCACCAGCCCGATGACGATCGCTGGCGCGATCGCGAGCGCCGCGCTGGGGATCGCAACACCAGCCTTACTTAGCATGCCCAGCCCAGCGCCGAGCAGAACCAAGGCGAGCGCGCCCCGCAGCGCACCCTGGGGTGCATGCAGGGAGATCTGAGTACTGAGAAGCACCCCTGGGATGGCGCCGACAAGCAGCGTGCCAGCCAGCCCATAGTCGATGTCGCCCGCGAACACGTGCGCGATACCGGCGGCCCACAGCACGATCGAGGCATGGAACAGGTCCGTGCCGACTACCTTGCGCGGTCGCAAGCGGAACCATAGGATCAGCCCAACCGCGATCAGCGCACCGCTGCCTGCGGAGGTGAGGCCGACAACGAAGCCGACACACGCGCCGAGCACGATTGCCTGGATGGTCGCGGCGCGCGTGAGGCGCACGGCATCATGCTCGTTCCCGCGCGATGTGTTCAGCACGCGTGCCAACAATGCCGCGCCCGTCAGTAGCAGCGCCGCGGCCAGGAGGCTGAAGATGACCGTCTCGAAGTTGGAGCCCAGATGGCGCTCGAGGTACTTCAGGAAGATGACACCCAGGATCGCGGCCGGCACCGAGCCAAAAGCCATCCGTGTCGACAGCGGCACATCGACGTTGCCCGCACGAAACTGGCGCACCCCGCCGACGGTCTTCTCGACCGCGGAGTAGGCGATGTCGGTGCCGATCGCGGTGACGGGGTTGATGCCGAAGACGACCACGAGCAGCGGCGTCATAACCGACCCACCACCGGTGCCGGTGATGCCGACCAACAAGCCCACGGCAAAGCCGAAGGCAACCATCGTAAGGCTCATCCTGAACGCTCCTTCTCGACGAGACGACCACACACGCGATCCTTGTCGATAATGTCGATGCGCTTTATGTACTAGCCGCGATTTGGAGCTTCAAACCTCCGATTGCGTGCGCAGGCCCCGATCCAGCGTCGCCACCAGCCGCTCGAACGTCTCATCGAGCGAAAGCTCGATCGCGAACCCCCCATCGGCCTCGAGTGAGACGAAGCCGTGTAGCGCCACCCTAATCGCACGCGCGGCATGAACCGCGTCCTCGCCGTGGAGGTCATAGCCACGCAGAACGGCCAGCACAACTTCGGTCACCGCAGCGGCGGCCGCGACGGCTTCCTCATCGCCCTGGAGCTCACGCGCGCGCTGTGCAGCCGCATAGCTACCGGGGTGCTCACGTCCGTAGGCGAGATACGCGTGCGCGAGGGCCTCGAGCGCATCACCGCCGGCGCGCCCCGCCGCGGCGCGACCCAGCTGCACGGCGAGATCACGCGCACCGCGCCCCCCCAGGCGCCTGCGCAGATCCTCGCGGCCGTCGACGTGCGCATACAGAGATGGCGATCTGACACCAAGCTCAGCGGCGAGCCTCGAGAGCGTGAGCGCATCCAGCCCCTCAGCGTCAGCAATCCTTGCGGCCGCGTCCACGACCGCCGCGGTATCGAGTCGGGCGCGTGCCATCAGTGGCCGCTGGCGCGCACGATCGCGGCGTCCATGGCCTCGAGGGGCGAACGGACCGCCGGCCCGTGGCCGCACACGAGCAAGTCCGGCTCGAGCGCTCGCAACCTACGAGCCGACTCGACCACCTGCTTGCGATCCTGAGTCCCCATCGTCGGCAGCGGAAACCGCTGCGTGAAATGGTTGGGGATCTCCGTGCGCCAGTAGGTCGAGAACGTGTCGCCTGCGAGCAGCGCCCGGTCGCGCGTGTCGAGGAACGCCACGTGCCCGGGCGTGTGCCCCGGCGATGGCACCACTTCGAGGCTTCCAATCCGCTCACCGCCGTGCAGTCGCGTGTCGGGCTTTGTCTCGAGCTTGGACCACGATCCTTTGGGCTTGCCCTCCACGACCGACTCGCCGGCATGGATGCGCGCGTCCGGCTCGCCCATCAGCACCTCCACCCCCTCGCCGAGCTGCTTACGCAGCGCATCAAGCGAGCCGACGTGGTCGCTGTGGCCGTGTGTGAGCGCGATCCGCCTGATCTCCCCACCTGCATCACGGGCAGCCGCGATCAGGCCGTCGGCGGACCCGCCGACGGTTGTGTCCAAGAGCGTGAACCCGTCCGACTCGCGTACGAGGTAAGCGTTGACGAAGTGCAGCCGGTTGATCTGCAACAGGTTCTCGGTGATCTGGGTGGTGCGCATTTGCCTATGCCTCCTAGGAGATTGCCTAATGAGATTAGCCTAGCACAGGCTGGTCATTGCTCGCCCCGGTGGCGACTCAGTTCGGGAAACCTCACCTCAACCAGCAAGCCACCGGCGGCCTGCGCGCGAACGCTGAGGCTCGCCCCATGAGCGGTCGCGATCGCGTCAACGATCGACAGGCCCAAACCGTGACCGTCGCCGTGCCCGATGCGATCGACGCCGAGTCGCTGAAAGGGACGGATCAGCGACGGGATCTCCTCGGGCGCAATCAGCGCGCCGCTGTTGGAGACCGTGAGGAAGGCTGCGCCAGTTTCGACTCCGGTCTGGACCGTGAGCGAGCCGCGAGGGCTGTTGTGGTGAATGGCGTTGTCGAGCAGGTTGGCGATGAGCCGCTCGATCAGCCGCCTGTCGCCGGTGGTGGGCGCACGCTCGAGTTTGCTGTCGAGGCGCAGCCCGCGGCGCTCGATCTCGCCACGACGCTCCTCGAGCGCACGGCCGGTGAGCGTGTCGAGCGCAAGCGGTTCGCGACGCTCGAGACCCCGGTCGCTGCGCGCGAGGGTCAGCAGGGCATCGATCATGTGCTCCTGCTGTTCACCGATAGCGAGCACCCGCTCGCAGGCAGCACGCAGGGAAGACTCACTGGCGGCTGGGTCGGCGAGCGTGACCTCGAGGATCGCGCGCTCCAATGTGAGCGGCGTGCGCAGCTCGTGTGAGGCGTTGGCGACGAACTGGCGCTGGGCAGTGAAGGAAGCCTCCAGTCGCCCGAGCAGCTCGTCGAAGGTGTCTCCCAGCTCACGCAGCTCGTCGTTTGGGCCGCCGAGCGCGAGGCGCTCGTGCAGGCTCGAGGCAGACAGCTCGCGCGCGGCGGTGGTGATCACCTGCAGCGGGCGCAGCACACGTCCGGCGAGCACCCATCCCAATGTCATCGACGCGACCGCCATGATCACAATGGCGACGAGCGACCAGATCAACAGGTGGTGCAGGTCGCTGTTGTTGACGTTGATCGCTATGTTCGTGAGCTGATGGGCCTGGGCTTGCGCGTGCTGGCCGGTGAGTGGTTCGGGCGTCACCGACAGCGTGCTTTCTGACGGCGCCACGTGGACGCCGTGGCGTTCCACGAGCTTCTGCACAGCGCCCTGAGCGGAGACGATGGCGCTGTGCGAGGAGTGGCGCACCGTCAGGAAGATGAGCACGAGCACCAGCGTTCCCAGGATCGCGAAGACGCCGCCGTAGAGCACGGCCAGGCGCAGGCGGATGGTGTAGCGCGGCAGGCGCAGCCTGGATCTCATATCCGGTAGCCGCCGCGGGGCACGGTCTCGATCAGCGGCGGTTCGCCGAGCTTTGCGCGTAGGCGCTTGATGGTGACCTTGACGGTGGTGGTGAACGGGTCGGCGTTCTCGTCCCAGACGTGCTCGAGCAGCTCCTCGGCGGAGACGACGCGTCCGTCCACACCGAGCAGGTACTCGAGCACGGCGAGCTCCTTGGGGCTGAGTGAAAGACGCTGCCCAGCGCGGGTGACGAGGCGATTGGCAGGATCGACGCGCAGGTCCCCGTGCACGAGCATGGGTGGCAGCTGGACGCCGGAGCGCCGGGCGAGCGCACGCACGCGGGCGACGAGCTCGGCGAAGGCGAACGGCTTGGGCAGGTAGTCGTCAGCGCCGAGGCTGAGACCGTCGACTCGCTCTTCGATGGAGCCGGCGGCGGTGAGCATAAGGATCCGGCTCTCGCATCCTGCGGCGACGAGCGAGCGGCAGATCTGATCGCCGTGCACCCCGGGTAGGTCGCGGTCGAGCACGAGCACGTCGTAGTCGGTGAGCGCGAGGCGAGCGAGCGCGTCGTTGCCGTCGAGCGCGACGTCGACGGCCATGCCCTCACGGCGCAGTCCGGTGGCGACCGTGTCGGCCAGCTCGGCGTGATCCTCGACAAGCAGTACTCGCATTGGACCAGCAAGCGTGGCGCATCTGTGGTTACAGCGCGGTTACAGCGTCGCTCACCGTGGTGTAACCGGCGACTGCGTAGAACAGCCTCGTACGCAAGATCAAGCCATCGCGAGGAGACGACGAGATGAAGGCGATACGACTGATTGTGGGGCTCGCGGCGATCGCGGGGCTCGTCGCGGGTTGTGGCGGCGGCACGAAGACACCGACCGTTGCACACCTGGGGTCGAGCACCTCCTCGAGCTCCTCCTCGCCCGGCTCGGGCAGCTCATCGTCGAGCGCGGGCAGCTCTTCCTCCTCCTCCAGCGCGGGCGGCTCCCACAGCGGCTCGGCCTCGCCTGGCAGCGAAGCGGTGGCCTACTCCGCGTGCATACGCGCACACGGAGTGCCGAACTTCCCCGACCCGCAAGTCACAGTCCACGGCAACGAAGTGAGTGTGGCGCAGAAGGTCACGCCGGGCATCACCGGCAACCCTCATTTCAACTCCGCACAGCAGGCCTGCCGCAAGCTGCTGCCAAACGGTGGCCCGGGCGGAGAAAGCAGCCACCCGATCAGCGCGCAGGAACAGGCGGAGTACCTGAAGGCGGCGGCGTGCATCCGCTCCCACGGGATCCCGAACTTCCCGGACCCGACTTTTGAAGGCGGCGGCGTGCACGTCTCGCACAAGGGGCTCAACCTGAACTCGCCGCAGGCGCATGCGGCAGAGGAAGCGTGCCAATCGCTGATCCCGGGCGGCCTGCACGGTAATCACTAGTGAGCACCAAGCATCCGCGTCGGACTGCGCTGGCGGGCCTGGGGCTCGTGATAGTCGCGATCGCCGTCGTGCTGATCGTGAGTGATCCGTTCAGCGGGCCTGGCAAGCCGACCGGGGCCTCGGACAGCGCGAGCCGCACATCACTAGCGACGGTCACCCAGCAGTCATTGTCCGCACAGACACAGGTGGGCGCGACGCTTGGCTATGCGGGAGCGGGGAACATCCGCGTGCCGACGGGCACGCCACCATCGGCCCTGCAGCAGGCTGAACAATCTGTGAGCAGCAGCGAGCGGATGCTCCAGAGCACAAGGGAATCGCTGTCGGCGGACCGCACGACGCTGGCGAACGCACAGGCGACGGCGTCGGCAGCGCGCGACAGGGAGGCTGTGGACTGCGCGGGGGACAACGCGGCGGAAGCAGCGCCCGGCTCATCATCGCCAAACGGCGAAGCCGCGGCCAACAACCCCCCCTCCAGTGGCGGCAGCTCGAGCGTGTGTGCGAGCGACATACAGGCGCTGGCAAGCGATCGACAGAGCTCGAGTGCGGCCGCGGCGAAGGTACAGAGCGACCGAGCATCGCTCTCCTCATCGCAGGCAGCGCTGCAGAGCGCCGAGGCGTCGACGTCGACGACGCGCTCCTCAGTTGCGGACTACGGCCAGAGCTCGACATTCACGATGCTGCCGGCGGTCGGTCAGGTGCTCGCGCGGGGCCAGAGCGTATTCGCGCTGGGCGGCCAGCCGACGGTGCTGATGTATGGCTCGGTTGTGCCATCGCGGGCGTTCGTGGCGGGAATGTCACCGGGCAAGGACGTGGCGGCGCTGAACGCGAACCTCGAATCGCTCGGTTACGGCACAGGGCTGGGCGGGGAAACGTTCCGTGCAGCAACGGAAGCGGCGATCCGGGCATTTCAGTCCGCCCACGGGATGACGGTGACAGGCGAATTCCCGCTGGGATCTGTGGTGTTCGAGGGCGGTCCGGTGCGGGTGACGGGAGTGACGCCGGAACTGGGGGCGAGCGTGGCGCCGGGTCCGGTATTGGCGGTCACCTCGACGCGTCCGCAGGTAACGATCGCGCTGAGCGCTTCAGAACAGTCGAGTGTGAAGGTGGGCGATCGGGTGTCGATCACGTTGCCCAACCAGCAGACGACGCCGGGGGTGATCAGCTCGGTGGGGACGGTTGCAAAATCACCGGCGAGCAAAGGCGGTGGAGGTGGCGGTGGAGGCGAACCGGGCGAAGAAGGCGGTCCGACGATCGAAGTGGACGTCACGCCGAGCGAACCGCGGGCGCTGGGTCATCTGGATGAGGCGCCGGTGTCGGTGTCGATCACGACGTCGAGCGTCCCCGATGCGCTGGCCGTGCCGGTCGACGCGCTGCTGGCGCTGGCGGGAGGCGGCTATGCGCTGGAGGTGGTGGAAGGCACGGTGCACCATCTGGAGGCGGTGACGCTGGGGCTGTTCGATGACGCTGAAGGCCTGGTTCAGGTCAGCGGCAAGGGCGTGTCAGCGGGCCAGCGCGTGGTGGTGCCTTCGACATGAGTGCCACGGGCGTACTGGAGCTGCGGGAGGTGAGCAAGGCGTACGGATCAGATCCCCCAGTAAACGCGCTTCGGGATGTGAGCTTTACGGTGAACGAGGGTGAGCTGGTGGCGATCGTGGGCCCGTCGGGGTCAGGCAAGACGACGCTTCTACATGTGATCGGCACCCTCGAGCGCCCCACGACGGGCGCCGTATTGATCACCGGCTTGGATGCGGCGGAGCTCTCGGACCGTGAGCTTGCGAGCCTGCGCGCGCGGAGCATCGGCTTTGTGTTTCAGCAGTTCTTCCTGGCGGAGCACTCGACGGCGCTTGAGAACGTGGCGGACGGCCTGCTGTATGCGGGGGTTGGCGCGGGTGAGCGGCGCGAGCGGGCCGCGCAGGCGCTCGCTGAGGTTGGGCTCAGCGACCGTGTGGGTTTTCGCCCGAGCAAGCTCTCGGGCGGCGAGCGCCAGCGGGTGGCAATTGCCCGTGCGCTGGTGGGCCGCCCGGCGATCGTGCTGGCGGATGAGCCCACGGGCAACCTGGACAGCAACGCGGGCGCGGCGATCGTGGAGCTGCTGGAAGAGCTGAACGCGGAGGGCGCGACGATCGTGGTGATCACCCACGACCGTGAGCTGGCGGCGAGCCTGCCACGCCAGGTGCAGGTGCTCGACGGGCAGATCGTCGCTGACACGGGAGGATCTAATGTTGATTAGTGGGAGTGCGTCATGGCGAGCCGCGGCGGCGCGGGCACGACGATGGATGGCGGTGAGCGCTGGCGTGAGCGTGGCCGCCATGACACTCGCGGGTAGTGCACCTGCCGCCGAGGGTGAAACAGGGCCGCCGAGCAGCTCGGGTGAAGCGACTTGCCCGTCGCACAATCCACCAACTGAGTTGACCTTGGCGGCGGGCACACCACAGACCGCCACGCTCGGTACCCCCTTTGCGACCAATCTGCAGGTGGCTTTCACCAACAGCAACGGCTGCCCGGTAACGACTGCGGTGGCGGGAATCCCGGTCACCTTCAGTGCACCGTCAGTAGGCGCGAGCGGTCTGTACTCAGCGAGCGGATCGAACGCGGTTACGGTCGGGAGCGATGCGTCGGGTATGGCGAGCGCGCCGACATTCACCGCCAATTATCTAGCGGGCGGCTACACGCTCACCGCGAGCTCGGCGTATGGCTCGGTGTTGTTCTCGCTGACGAACGTTGAAGGCGCCAGCGCGAACGCGTGCGGCGCCGCGTCAAGCGCAGGTGCGCCAGCTGCAGCGATGCCGCCGGGCCTCGCAGGCAAGCCAACGAAGCTCACGGCGGGGGTCGGCGCCAGCCAGTCCACGCCCACGGGATCGCACTTCCCAATCCACTTTGCTGTGACCGTCACCGATGCTGAGAAGAGCCCTGTGCCGGGGGTTCTGGTGACGTTCACGGCGCCCAATCGCGGCCCGAGCGGATATTTCACGGTCCGCTCGGGCGGCGCCCTCCCAGCGATGTCACATCCGCCGCACTCGGGCAAGTCAGTCGCGCAGACTTCGCACCCACGCCGCCTCCAGGTGAAGACCGATGCCTGTGGCGTGGCGCTCGCACCGACGTTCACGTCGAATCGCCACGCGGGCGGATATGTCGTGGTGGCAAACGTGGAACGCATGAAGGTGGCCTTCGCACTTGTCAACGAAGGACATTGACGGTGCCCGCGCGCAGCGTGAGCCTGGCCCGGAGCAGGCTGGCGCCGGCTGACTTGGCGAGGGTGGCGAGCGTGGGCCTGCGCACCAGGCGGCTGCGGGCGGGTCTGTCTGCGCTTGGGATCGCGATCGGCGTGGCGGCGATCGTGGCGGTGCTGGGCCTTTCCTCCTCGAGCCAGGCCGGCCTACTCAGCCAGATCGAAAGTCTGGGGACGAACCTGCTGACGGTGACCAACGGCCAGGGCCTGACGGGCAAGACGGCGCAGCTGCCGCTGGCGGCGCCGGCGATGATCGCGCGCATCGCGCCGGTGACGAGCGTGGCCGAGACAGCGAAGGTGACGGCGACCGTTTACCGCACGCCGGTGATCCCGACGATCGAAACGAATGCTCTGAGCGTGCAGGCTGCGAGCACCGATCTGCTGGGAACACTCGGCGTGAAGGTGGCGCAAGGCAGTTACCTGAACGCAGCGACCGCCACCGAGCCGGTGGCGGTGCTGGGCGCCGTGGCGGCGCAGCGTCTGGGGGTCGACCGCCTCTACCCGGGCGAGCGGATCTGGGTAAACGATCAGTGGTTCTACCTCGTGGGGATACTCGGCCCGGCGGTGCTCACGCCGGAAGTGGAAAGCTCGGTGTTGGTGGGCTTTGCGGCGGCGAAGAAGTACCTAGCTTCCGACGGTCATGCGAACACGGTGTATGTGCGGGCAGAAAACGAACAGGTGGCGGCGGTGCAGTCGGTGCTCGCGGCGACAGCCGACCCGGAAGGGCCCAACGAAGTGAACGTGAGCCAGCCATCAGCCACGTTGGTTGCGCGCGCCGACGCCAAGAGCGCGCTGAACGGCCTGTTCCTGGGCCTGGGCGCGGTGGCGCTGCTGGTGGGCGCGGTGGGAGTGGCGAACATCATGGTCATCTCAGTGTTGGAACGGCGCTCGGAGATAGGGCTGCGTCGTGCACTGGGCGCGACGAGGGGTCAGATTCGCACCCAGTTCCTCTCGGAGGCGATCCTGCTGGCCCTGGGCGGTGGCGCACTGGGGGTGGCGTTGGGTGCCCTTGCGACGGCGGTATACGCGACGAGCAAGGGGTGGGCGATCGTGATCCCCTCCTCGGCGTGGGCAGGCGGCTTTGGCGCGGCGCTGTTGATCGGCGCGATCGCGGGCCTGTTGCCGGCAATCCGCGCCGCGCGGCTGTCCCCCGCGGACGCACTGCGGACCGTGTGAGTCTCCGACGCCGCGCCCAAACGGCGAGCCGCTCCGGCTACTCCCAGCGGATGCTTGAGCCTGGGGTATTTCAGGCGGTCTCCCAGCATTTCCAGCTCGCTCTCCAGTCGGTCGAAGGCCAGAGCGTACGGCGTCGCCATGGCTGACGCTCTCGCACAGAAGCGGGGCTAGCGGCGATTCCATGGCCCTCCTCCGCCTGTCGCGAACCAAATGATCGCCCAGGCGATTGCTCGCAGGGCCTGCTGCGTTGCGGCCCGCCGCAGGGTCCAGATCGCCGCAAAGCCAAATGCACCCACGATCAGTATGACGTAGCCAAAAAGGCTACGTTCGGCGATCAACGCGAAGATTCCGACGACGACCGCGACCACGTTAGCGGTCGTCAAAGCGATCCAGCCTGGCGACCCCTCGGGCATCACCGCTTCAGAGTAGACGTCTCGAGCGCGTGCGGTGATCTCTCAGCAGATAACGTCATTCGTGTGGCGCCCAAGCGTCTCAGCCCGGCCTCGTCCTAATGCCGAGCGCTTGTACCCGAGACGTACAGAGCTCTATAGCTTCTTCGTAGTTTTGAGCCGCCACGCGAAGCGCCTCCGCGTCGCCATCTACGAGGGCCGTCTGATACGCCCACATCGTAGTGAGCTCCTCGCGGAACGCACGGCACATGGAGTCATGCGCGGGACCGAGCGCGTCAGGCGGACGAATATCCTCTTGACGCGCGATGAGTCGAGAAATGGCTTGACCGCATTCGTGAGCGCGCTCCTCAGCGTGTCCCTGTCGTGCTGTCACTGCCGCCGCGAGCTCCGCAGAGTACTGCTCGTCGCTCGCCGAGGCCATTGTTTCAACCCGCGCCCTAATCGCTCTTATCTGGTCCCGGACATCGAGACGCGCGAGAGCTCGCTCCTGCAAGACAGTTGAGCGATCGCGTTGGAGCCTCCCGCCTATTTCGAACAGGCGAACCAACTCGTCATGCTCGGCATGGAATTGCGCTGGCACTACAACCCGGCGAAAGCCCGCCGTCCGCCCTGCGTCTGCTGCACAAAACCGATCTTCGGCGAGCTTGACCTCACGCGCCGCGTGCGCTAGAGCTTTGGCACACGAGCGACGGTATCTCTCTGTTCCCCACGACACCGGCATGACGCTCAGAATTATGAGTGCAAGCCCCGCGAGCGGGATGACACCCCCAGAGTGGATGCCACCAGCGATAGCGAGCAACGTGACGCCAGCCATGATAGTAGCCATCCGCCATCGGGCATAGTAGTAACCAGTCAGTAGCGGCACGGGATCCCGCGTCGAGTCATGCTGTCGTAAGGTACTCCGCGGCAGCGAAGCTTGACCGAGGTTTCCATGACCGAGGCCGCAGCTTGTGGCCCTAGTCTGGAATCGGTATCGGGACAGGCACGGGAACCGGGATAATCGGAATTACCGGCCAGCCTTCTTCGAGCGGGTGTTCTGGCGGTGGATATTCTTTCGGCTCAGGAGGCGTCGAGGTGCAATGATGGTTGATGACCACCTGGTTGTTGTGGCAGTGGTGTTTTTCCATTTCTTCGCCTTGTTTCTTAACTGCTTCTCCTACGGGTTCCGGGGGATTCAGCGGCCCTGTTCCGCCGGGCTGGGGTCCAAAAGGTCCCCCAGGGTTCGGCGCTCCTCCGCAAGGCGCAGAAGCGGATGCTTCCATGCCCGTGGCGTCAACGAAGTCCAGTGGGTTATCGCTGGCATACGCGTACGGTGTGCGCGTCACGGAGGCCATCGGATCGACGCTTAGAAACTGCGCCGTCGCGGGGTCGTAGGTGCGTGCGCGCATGTAGACGAGGCCCGTGTCGCTGCTTGTGTATTGGGCATCGTACTCGAGCGGGGTGCTGGCCGTCCCTTCGCACGTCGGGGTGCCGTACGAGCTGTAGGTGCATTTCCCGGTGACGGTGCCGGCCGAGCCGGTCAGCAGGCGCGTGGAGCCCTGTTGGTCGTGGTGGAGGTAGGTGACGGTCCCACCGCTTGAGATTTGCTCGACGGGGAGCCCGCCGGGGCCGTAGATGTAGTTGTTGGTGCTGTCGCTTAGGAGTAGGGGTAGTTCTTCTGTGGTGCCCCATGCCATGTATGTGGTGGTGCCGGCGATTGTTTGGGAGGCGCGTAGTTGTTCGCCGTTGTAGGCGTATGTGTCTTTGATTTCGGGGGCTTCGCCTTCTTTGGGGCGTTCGACTGAGGTCAGGTCGCTGGCCTGGTCATAGCCGTAGGTCGTCGCTGGGCCAGCTTTTGGTGTCGTTTTGGTTCGCTCTCCGAGTTCGTCGTAGGAGTACGTCGCGCTTGTGCCTTTTTCGAGCTGGTCTCCGGCGTTGTAGGTGTATTCGCTTGTGCCCTGTTTGGTGGGGTTGTTCGCCGGGTCGTATTCGTAGCTGGTGTTTGCGGCTTTGGTAAGCCGGTTGTTTGCGTCGTAGTGGTCTTCGGTGACTTCTTCGCCGGGGAGGCCTTTGCTGGCAGTGTCGGTGACCTGTCCGTCGCTGTCACGTGCGTAGGCAAGCGCGGCGAGGGTTTCGGTGCTTTTGAGCATCGTTACTTCGTTTGTCTGGTCGTCGTGGTTGTAGGCGTATGTATCTTCGTCTTTCGTTTCGCTTGGGAAGATGGTGGTGGCGAGGTCGGAGTCGGGGTTGTAGGCGAATTTGGTGGTGTGTTCGAGCCAGTCTGTGACTTTTTCTAGTCGCTCGTCTTTGTCATAGCCCCGCGTGATCGCTTTGCCGTTAGGGTAGGTGATCTTCGTCGGGCTATTGGCGAGGTTGTATTCGTATTTGATGAGTTCTTTGTGGCCGTTTTCGCTTTCGGTCAGCCGGTCTAGCTGGTCGTATTCGTATTTCGTGGTGCCGGTGCCGTCGGTCATCTTCGTCCGGTCGCCGTCTTTGTTGTATTCGTATTTGATCGTCGAAGGATTGCCGCTGGAGTACGTGACTTCCGTGAGCCGATTTGCTGGGTCGTAGGTGTAGGTGGTGGTGCGTCCTTTGGGGTCGGTCAGCTTCACGAGGGAGCCAGCCGCGTTGTATTCCTCAAGCGTTTTCTTCCCGAGCGGGTTGACTTCTTCTTCGACCTCCTCCAGAACGTTGCGTTTGTATTCGGTGGTGTGTTTGTTGCCATCGGTCTGGCTCGTAACCTGCCCCATCGAGTCATAGCCAGTTTCCGTGACGATCCCGCTAGGTTCTTTGACTTTGGTCAGCTCGTTATCAGCGTCGTAGGTATAGCTGCTCGTGTGGCCGTTGGGGTCGGTGATCGATTCGAGGTTGCCGTCCGCGTCGTAGTGGTATTCGGTGGTGGGCGCTGCCGCGAGGAGCGCTGTAGCTTGCGAGGTGCTTTCTGCGGAGGCGATGGAGTTGGTCGCGGTGACCACGACCTTGAGGGTATGGCCTTCGTCGCCGCTGGCGAGGGTGTAGGTCGCACTGGTCGCCCCGGAGATGTTCGAGCAGCTTTCCCCCGTGGAGTTGCAGCGCTGCCACTGGTCGCTGTAGCTCGAGGCCGGGAGCGCACTCCAGGTTCCGGCGCTGGCGCTCAGGGTCTGCCCCACGAGGATCTCACCGGAAATGGTGGGGAGCGCGGTATCGACGGGTCCGGCGGCTGGGAGCCACTTCTGCAGCCGGTTGTTTTCCGCATCAGCGACGAAGACTTCTTCGCCGGTTGTAACCGCGAGGCCGACTGGTTCGTTGAACTGCCCGCTGCCGCTGCCCGCCGAGCCGAAAGCGGCGACGAACGTACCGTAGGGGTTGAACTCCTCGACACGGTTATTCCCGGCATCAGCGACATACATGTTGCCGCCCGCTCCGGCGGTGATGCCCTGAGGATGGGAGAGCTGCCCGTCCCCCGAGCCCGCACTAGCGGCGTGCCCGATGTATTCGCCGCCGGTCGAGAACTTCTCAAGCCTGTCATTGCCCGCGTCGACGATGTGCAGATACCCCTCGGTGTAGACGACCCCGGTCGGTTCGTTGAACTGCCCTTCGCCCGAGCCGGCTTTGCCTTCTTTGCAAGTGCTGGTGCAGGTTTCTAGTTTCGATTCGCCTTTGTTCACGCCCCACCCGAACGCTTTGACGAAGGTCCCTTCTTTGTTGAACTCCTCGATCCGCTGGCCCGTGCGGTCGGCGACCCAGAGATCACCGGAGGGGTCCAGCCCCACGGCGACCGGGTCGGCCATCTGCCCCGCCCCGGTGCCTTTCGACCCGACTTCTTTGAGGATCGTGCCCGTTTCGCTGAGCACATCGATCCGGCCGGCGCCGCCATCGGCGACATACACGTTGCTCGTGCTCTGATTGACGGTGATGCCGTCCGGTTCGGCGTACTTGCCTTTTTCGCTGCCGTGTTCGCCATACGTCGCTTCACGCGTACCAGAGGACGAGAACACCTGGATCTCTGCGCTAGTACCTTTGCTGTTTGTGACCCAGATGCGGCCTTTCGGGTCGATCGCAGCGTCCCCCGGGTGCGTGAAGTCCCCAGCGCCAATCGTCGCGGCGAACGCGGGCAGCGTCGTGCTGTCCCATTTCTCGACGCGGTTATTCCCAGGGTCCGTCACGAACAGTTCCCCGAGACTCGGCGTGATCGCGACATCCCCGGTTTCGCTGAACTGACCATTCCCAGTCCCCGAGGTACCGAACGCGTCTACGAACACGCCGTGTCCGGTGAACTTCTCAACCCGGTTATTCCCCGCATCCGCGACATACGAGTTTTCTTCGACTTCGGTCGCCTCGTTGCCGGGGTGCGAGAGATCTCCGTTCCCGGAGCCTTCCCCACCGGAATGCCCGACGTATTCGCCGGCGGTCGTGAACTTCTGCAGAAGATCATCACCGTAATCCACGACATGGATGTACCCGCCAGCGTACTCGACACCAGAAGGGTCATCCAGCTCACCTTCGCCTGTCCCGGCTTTCCCGACTTTGCATGTCGTGGTGCACACTTCGAGTTTCGATTCGCCTTTGTTGACGCCCCACCCAAACGCTTTGACGAACGTGCCTTCTTTGTTGAACTCCTCGACACGCTGGCCCGTGTAGTCCGCGACCCAGATGTCTCCCGAGGAGTCAAGCGCCACCGCGACAGGCTTTTCGAATTCCCCAGCCCCGGCGCCTTTTTTGCCGATTTCTTTGCCCGCGACACCCGCTTCGCTGTATTCCTGGATACGGTCATTCGACCCATCCGACACATACACAGCACCAGTGGCCTTGTTGATCGCGATGCCGTTCGGGTCCTCAAAGTCGCCTTTCGCGGTCCCCGTAGCCCCATACGTCGCGAGCTGTTCGCCTTCCGCAGAGAACACCTGCACCCATGGCGACCCACTGGAGCTCGTGACCCACACCCGCCCTTTCGCGTCAACCGCATCCCCATCAGGGTGATGCAACGTCCCCGACCCAAACGCATAACCCCACACCACAGCCGACACCACAACAGCGCTCGCTTCGGAGGTGCTCGCGGCCGACCCCGCGCTGTTGCTCGCCGTTACCACCACACGGATCGTGTACCCAACATCCCCCGAGGCAAGGAGATACGTCGCGCTCGTCGCCCCCGAAATGCTCGTGCAGCTGCCGCCCGAGGAGTTGCAGTGCTCCCACTGATAGGCGTAGCTCAACGATGGCGCTCCTTCCCAGACGCCCGTCGAGGCCGCTAGCGTCTGGGCTTCCTGCGCCGCCCCGGAAATCACGGCCGCGGTCCGGTTCAGCGGTTTACCTGGCTCACCCGGCGCGGGTTCGATGACCTTCACCGGACGCCCCTGAGCATCGCGTTCAATCGTCGTCTTGAATTCCGCGGGGTTCCCGCCCGAGACGTTCCCGCGCGGGCTGACCGTCGAGGTCTCCTGCGAGTCTTCGTTATACCCCCACGTCCGCTTGTTGCCTTCCGGATCGATTTCCGCGGCCCGGTCACCGTAGCTGTCGTATTCGTATTTCCAGGTGTGTTCCAGCGGGTCGGTCATGCTTTCCACATCACCATCACCATCATATTTATACGTCGTCTTCTGCGTGGTGCTACCCGGCGCGGGCCGTTCGATCACTTCCGCGTCGCCGGCACTATTACGTTTGATCGTCGTCGTCTCACCGCCAGGCGTCGTTTCCGTCACAACGTCGTGCTTGCCGTCGTACGTCCATTTCCGTTCGTCGCCGTCGGCATCCTTTTCGCTGGTGCGATTCCCGGCTTCGTCATAGCCATATTCAGTCTTGTGTTTGTTCGGGTCAGTGACAGCCACCAGCTCATCCGCGCTGTTGTATTCATCGGTGGTGGTAGCCGCGAGGGACGTACCATGCGCCTGGGTAATGCTCGTCAGCAGTCCGACTTCATTGAACACCTCGACCGTGACCGCTCCGTTAGGTTCAGTGATCTTCGTTTCCGTTCCGGCGCCAGCCGCGGCATATTCCCATTTATATTTTCGTCCTAGCGCATCGCTTTGGGCGACCACCTGCTGAGAGCCGTTGTATTCGATTGTCACTGCGTGACCGCGACCATCGGTCTTCGAGGTCAACTCATGTTCGCCGTTGTATTCGAACTGCCAGCGCAGAGCGGATTCCGCGGGCTGGGTGACGCTAATGAGGTTTCCGTGTTCATACGCATATTTCACCGTGTGACCCATCGGGTCTTTCGCGCTTTCGACCTCGCCTTCGCCGTTATAAGCGAACGTCAGTTTGCGACCGGCGCCGTCGGTCACTGACACGAGATGCCCGGATTCGTAGCCCATCGTCAGCGTATTGCCATTGCGGTCGGCCTCGCTCGTCAGCTTACCGCCACTATTGAAATGCAATGTCGTCTGATCCGGGAGCGTGTAGGCATAGCCTGTGCCTTCATCGACAAGGGTCGCCAGATCGAGACTCGATGCCGGAGTCCAGGCCGCTCCAACTTCCGAACGCCCGAAGGTCGCGGTACTCCCATTGTCCTGGTAGACCGTCGCTTCCCTGCCTTCATAGGCAAGTTCGAGATGCGCGCTATACGACCCCGTCCAGCCAAACCCAAACGACCCATGTTCTGTCTGTTTAGCAGCGAGCCGCGAATTATACGTACGCGTCAGATTCAGGCCAAGCCCACGCCCACCAACCCGCAGATCGGTTTGCGTCTCAACCTGATTGCCAGTCGCACAATTGACAGGATCGGCGCGCAGGCAAGGCGGGCGACCCGGTTCATTTGGGCTTCCAAGGCCAAGCCCTTCAGATGCCTTTTCTAGCGGCCTCCAGGCGTATGTAAGCCCGATTTCCTCAAAATGTGCGGTATGGTAGTCATGCGCGATCGTAATCGGTTCATAGAATTCTTTGAAGCCCGGCGCTAGATACTCTTCCGATTTGTCGGGCTGTTCCTGATCCGTATCAATACAGCCTTCGTCTCTTTCGGCGTTACCGCAGTCAAGTTCTCCCTCTTCATGAACACGGAACGAGTCATGTCCGATGATGTATTTCTCATGGATATACCATCCCGGAGGCAGAACGATTTTTGCCGGCAAGCAGGAGGTCCCTTCGCACAGTTCAGTTGCTTCTTCGAAGGGGGCGGATTCCCTGGAGAAATACTCGTTATGCGCCGCAACTTCCGTTTCTTCAGCTTTACTCGGCCAATAAGCAGACACCGACGCAACCCCAACAACCAAGAACGCAGCAACACAGCAACAGATACAGACAACCAGCAGATGAGCGCGGCTCGACACCCGAGATGCCAGCCCACCGAGCCCCAAGTGATCGCAGTTCGCGGGAATAGGCCGTCCACCAAGCCGCCACCGGCCGACGGTACGTCGCTGCGCGACGCCCGTGACCGAGGAATCAACCACCGTCTCCGTCGAACTGACCCGCCGCAACATCCGCGCCCCTTTGTCGAGATGTGTAGCGCCTTGTCTCAGCGCCACCGGGAATCATAGCCAGCAGGCCCATCCAACTGCAGCACGGATTCCAAGCTTTTACACGCAATTTGCGGGCACATGCGAAGCGCACGCCGCCCAGAGGCAGCTAGACAGCCTGCGTCACACAACTACGGGAACGGATTACCGTCAACCGCAGGCTCGACAGACGGCCAAGCCAAGACGCGGGCGCCCGGTCTTGTGGCGACCAGACTCGCGAACACGGATGTGGCGAGGACACCCCGAGACAAAGAAGCCGGGCTGGAATCGCCCCCACCAGCGGTACGTCTCACCGAGCCGCGCCGCCTACGTTTCGCACCTTGGCACCGATCTCTGAGTATGGTAATACTTAACCGAATGCTTAAGCAATGCGAACCAGTCGAGCACGAAGTCGACCTGCTGTTTCAGGCGCTGGCGGATCCGAGCCGACGGGCGATGGTCGACCGCCTGACCCGCGGGCCGGCGTCGGTAAGCGAGCTGGCGCGACCGCTTGAGATGTCGCTGCCGGCGGTGGTGCAACACCTGCACGTGCTCGAGTCAAGCGGCCTCGTGCGCTCGCAGAAGCTCGGGCGCGTGCGCACTTGCACGGTGGAGCCCACCGCACTGCGAGCAGCGGAGCGATGGATTTCAGAGCGCCGGACAGTCTGGGAGGAAAGCCTCGACCGCCTCGGTGAGTACCTGGCGGAAGATCAAGACCCACGAAAAAGGAGCGAGCAATGAGCGACACAGAGCAGACCGCGCTAGAGCGGTCGACCACACATTCCACATTCGTGA
>JBEKAM010000039.1:0-20489 GCA_050015915.1 Solirubrobacteraceae bacterium | reverse complement strand
GCGGGCGGTGGCGCGCCCGCCGGATGGGGCAACGAGCGGGTCGGCGCTACCGTGGATAACCAGCGTGGGCGTGGTGAGTGCGCGCAGCCCAGCTGTGCGGTCGCCCGAAGCGATGATTGCCGCCAGCTGACGCCCCGGCCCGGCGGGGTCGTGGTCGCGCTCGTAGCTGTCAATCGCGATCGCGCGCAGGTCATCCTCGTCGCGGGGCAAGCCGCGTGAGCCGATGACCCTGAACAGGCGTTCCATGTGCGCGATGAAGCCGTCCCGCCCTTCGGCAGGACGGCGCAGGAAGATCGAATACACCTTCAGCGACGGCTGTCCGTGGCGGCGGCTGCCGGTGTTGGACATGATCGAGACGAGCGACCTGACCGACTCGGGGTAACGGATCGCGAGCGTCTGGGCGATCATCCCGCCCATCGAGGCGCCGATGATGTGCGCCGGCGCGAGGTCGAGCTCGCGCAACAGCCCGGCGGCGTCGTCGGCCATATCGCTGAGCGTGTAGTGAGCAGCGCGCCGTGAGCGCAACAGCAGCTCGGGGACGGTGGGCGGACGACCTTTGAGGTGGGTCGAGCGGCCGATGTCGCGGTTGTCGAAACGGACCACGTGCAAGCCTCGGTCCACGAGCGCTTCGCAGAAATCGTCCTGCCAGGCGATCATCTGGGTGCCGAGGCCCATGATCAGCAGAGCGGTCGGGTTGGCCCGATCGCCGAAGGTCTCGTAACAGAGGGTGATGCCTCTGCCGACATCGCAAAACTGCTCAGACACGATCTAGCGACTGTAGCGTCCGAGATGGGGGTAGGATCGACTGCAATGGCAGCGTCACCGGAAACGAGCAGCGCAGCCGCGACTGCCGCGCCACTTGAGCAGGCCGAGATCCGCAAGCTGTCGATCGACACGATCCGCGGCCTGGCAATGGACGGGGTGCAGAAGGCGAACGCCGGCCACCCGGGCACGGCGATGGCGATGGCGCCGCTGGGGTACACGATCTTCCGGCACTTCCTGCACGCGAACCCCACGGATACCCACTGGCCCAACCGTGACCGTTTCGTGCTGAGCGCGGGTCACGCATGCATCCTGCAGTACTCACTGCTCCACCTGTGCGGTTACGAGCTGGGCATCGAGGATCTGCAGCAGTTCCGCCAGTGGGGATCGCTCACGCCGGGACACCCCGAGCGTGGCCACACGCAGGGCATCGAGGTCACGACCGGGCCATTGGGGCAGGGCTTCGCCAACGCGGTGGGCATGGCGATCGCCGAGCGTTTCCTCGCTGAGCGCTTCAACCGCCCCGGGCACGAGCTCATCGACCACCACGTGTACGTGATCTGCTCGGACGGCGACCTGATGGAGGGCATCAGCCAGGAAGCGGCCTCGATCGCTGGCAACTTCGCGCTGGGCAAGCTTGTCGTCTGTTACGACAACAACCGCATCACGATCGACGGCACCACGTCGCTGTCATTCGACGGCGAGAACCACGCAGCACGTCTGGAGGCCGACGGCTGGCACGTGCAGCGGGTGGAGGACTCCGAGGACGTGGATGCGCTGGAGGCAGCGCTCGCGGCTGCTCGCGACGAAACAGAGCGCCCGTCGTTCATCTCGATCCGTTCGCACATCGCCTATCCGGCCCCGCATGCCGTCGACACCGCCAAGTCGCACGGCGCGCCGCTCGGCGAAGACGAGGTGCGTGCCACCAAGGAAGTGATGGGCTTCGATCCCGATCGCAAGTTCTGGGTGGACGAGCGCGTCTACGAGCACATGTCGCTGCACGAGTCGGGCACGAAGGCGTCGAGCGCCTGGAACGAGAAGCTCCAAGAGTGGCGGAGCGCTTTTCCCGAGATGGCCACGGACTGGGACCTCGCGTCGGCGGGGAAGCTGCGGGGCGGCTGGCGCGAGTCGCTTCCCAAGTTCGCCGCCGGCGAAGAGATCGCCACCCGCTCGGCCGGTCAGAAGATCATGGCGGCGTTCGCCGAGTACGGCCCGACGATGATCGGCGGCGCGGCAGACCTGGTGGAGTCGACCAAGACCCTGTTCGAGGGCGGTGGCGAGTTCTCGAAGGTGCACGCCGGCCGCAACATCCCCTTTGGCATCCGCGAGCATGCAATGGGCGCGATCGTCAACGGTGCGGCCGCCCATGGCGGCATCGTCAAACCGTACGGCTCGACGTTCCTAATTTTCTCCGACTACATGCGCGGGGCGGTGCGGCTGTCGGCGCTGATGGGCCTACCGGTGGTGTGGGTGTGGACGCATGACTCGGTGGCCGTCGGCGAGGATGGCCCGACGCACGAGCCGGTCGAGCACTTCGCGTCTCTGCGCGCGATCCCTCACCTGTGGGTGATGCGCCCTGGGGATGCCAACGAGACGGCAGAAGCCTGGCGTGTGGCGCTCGAGCGCGAAGATGGCCCGACGGCGCTTTTGCTCTCACGCCAGAACGTGCTCGTGCTCGACCGCGAAGAGGTCGCGAGCGCGAGTGGCCTGGAGCGCGGCGCCTACGTCCTGTGGGACTCCGCCGGGTCCGATCCGGAGATCATCCTGATCTCCACTGGCGCCGAGGTGCCGCTGACGCTCGAGGCGGGTAAGGCGCTTGCGGAGCGGGGCACGCGTGTGCGGGTCGTCTCGATGCCGTGCATGGACCTGTTCGAAGAGCAGAGCAAGGAGTACCGCGACGAGGTGCTGCCCCCCACCATCAGGGCTCGTCTGGCGGTTGAGCCGGGCGCCACGATCAGCTGGGGCAGGTGGGTGGGCCTCGATGGTGACGTCCTCGGCCTCGACCGCTACGGTGCGTCCGCGCCCGGAGCCATAGTGCTCAAGGAGCTTGGCTTTACCACCGAGAACATCCTTGCCCGCGCGAGCGCTCTGCTTGAATCGAAACACTGACGCGCTAAAGACAGGAGACACAATGCCCTCCGACGCACCTACCCCACTCGAGCGCCTCTCGGATCTGGGCCAGAGCGTGTGGGTTGACTTCCTCTCGCGCGAGTCGATCCACGGCGGTCATCTACAGGAGCTGATCGACGACTACTCCGTCGTCGGTGCTACCTCGAACCCAACGATCTTTGAGAAGGCGATGAGCTCGGGCGACGCCTACGACGAGCAGCTGCACGAACTCGCGGCAGAAAATGTGGATGTCGAGCAGGTGTTCTGGACGCTAGCCGAACAAGACATACGCGACGCATGCGATCTGTTCCGCCCGGTATGGGACGGCGGCGGTGCCCGCGACGGCTACGTGTCGCTCGAGGTCGATCCGCGCCTGGCCTACGACACGCTTCAGACCTACCGCGCGGCGATCCGAATCCACAAAAGCGTCGACCGCCCCAACCTGATGGTGAAGATCCCCGCGACCAAGCCGGGGCTCGCCGCGATCGAGGACGTGATCTCCAAGGGTCACTCGATCAACGTCACGCTGATCTTCTCGCTCCAGCGCTACGCGGAGGTCGCCGAGTCCTACATCCGTGGCCTCGAGCGGCTAGTCGCCGAGGGCGGCGACCCGCACAAGGTGGCCTCCGTGGCGAGCTTCTTCGTCTCGCGCATCGACACTGAGGCCGACAGGCGCCTGGATGAGGTAAACGCCCCTGATGAGCTGAAGGGCAAGCTTGCGATTGCCAACGCAAGGCTCGCATATGCGCACTACCTCGAGGCGTTCAGCGGCCCGCGCTGGGAGTACCTGGTCGGCAAGGGTGCCTCGCCACAGCGGGTGTTGTGGGCGTCGACCTCGACCAAGAACCCCGCCTACCCGGACACGTTGTATGTCGATGAGCTGATCGGCCCGGACACCGTCAACACGATGCCCGAGGAGACAATCAAGGCGTTTCAGGATCACGGCGAGCCGCAGGCGCGGCTGGAGAGCGACTTGGATGGCGCGCGGCGCGTGTTCACTGAGCTCGATCGCGTTGGCGTTGACTACAAGGACGTGACTGACACGCTCGAGCGCGAGGGCGTCGAAAAATTCTCAGCCTCCTTCGAGGAGCTGATCAAGTCGCTGCGCACCAAGCAGCAGTCGTTGGCGCCCGCCTAAGCGCGTCTCGGGTTATCGCCTGGGTTCAACTAGGAGTACGGCAGCGGCACGAGCACGCGGATCGTCAGCGGGCCCGACGGGAACTCCTTGGCGTGCACGGTGAAAACGCGGAAGGACTTACCGTTGTAGCTGTATGAGCCGCTGGCTGGTACTTCACCTGTCACCGGACCGAGACTGTTCTTGACCAGCTGGTTGCCGGGGCTCATGTACATGAGCACCTTCAGCCCCGCCAGACGCCTAGTCAGCCGCAGGTAGCCTTCGTCGTCCTGGATCGAGAGCACAAAACTTCCGATCGTGTGGCCGTGGAGGGTCAGCGGGGCGCTGACGGGAGCAAGTACATAGGGGCCGCCGACATCGGAGAGCAGTTCACCGCCGGCGCTCACACGCAGACGCACGATGTGATGGTTTAGCAGTGCCTTGATCGCGAGTTCTGTGGCTGCCGGGTTGCGCTGAGCGACCGCTTCCAACAGCGCCTTGTTCTGCTGGACGCGGCGGATCTGCTTGCGCGCGCTGTCACCGCTCTCGCCTGTGTAGATGCGATCGGCCACGTGCTTGAGCGTGTTCACGGTCGTGTCTTCGCTCGTTCGTCCGCAGAGCGAGTGCGTCGAGCTGACGGGGATCAGCAGGTAGATCCGAGCGGTACCCGTCGGGTAGGTGCTCGCCGGGAGCGAGCTGAACTGGTAAGTGACGTGGTCGAATATGAGCGCGCCTTCCTTGCTGAGTGCCCCCGGCGGGAGCGCCAACGATCCGTAGATGCTCCGCCCGTCAGCCCGCAGGTCAACCTCTCCTTGAGTGATGCCCGCGGCCTCGATCAAGAAGCCGTTGTCGGCCCAAACGCTTGTCACATAGCTGCCGATCTGCGACCCGCTGGCGCCGAGCAGTGTCCCGCGCAGCGGCGACAGCGCGCTGCCTCCGGCGCTGATGAACGTCTGGCCGCCACGTGTTATCCGCAAGTTGGTCAGATGCCCGGTTGCGAGCAGCGCGGCGGCGGCGGCTTCCGCGGCTGGTTTGTTACCCGTTTCCACGGCTTCGCGCAGCGCGCGGGAGTGGGTGACCATGTACTGCGCACTGGCGGTCCGTTCGCTGACTACACCCTCGCGGTAGACGCGGTCGAGCACGCTGGCAAGCGTGTTCACGACCGTCGCCGGACAGCTCGCGGCTTTTCCGGATGTGGGGATGATCGTGGCGAGCCCTGCGTTCGCCTGGTTGCCTTTGAGTGTTGAGCCGCAGCCGGCGAGCACGACAATGAGCAGGACGAGACTCGCTGCGCGAGCGATCCACGCGCGGCCCCCGGTCGACGGTATCTCCACTGGCGGAACCATTGCCGCGGATCTTAAGCCCCTGCTAATGAAGCCATGAGACTCCTGCTAGGCGTGTACTTGGAGTAACGTCGCTTGCGTGGCGCTCGCACTGATCACGGGGGCATCTACCGGAATCGGCCGCGCAAGCACGCTGCGCCTGTCGGCCAAAGGCTGGACGGTGCTGGCGGGGGTACGCGACCCAGCAGCCGGTGAGCGTCTGCTCGCCGAGTCCACCCCTCCCGGCAAGGTGATCCCGCTGCAGTTGGAGGTGACAGATTCCTTGCAGATCGCGCAGGCGGTAGCACGGGTTGAGCAGGAGAGCGCCCACGGGGGTGCGTCGGTCAGCGGCGGCCTCGATGCGCTCGTCAACAACGCCGGGATCGGCGTCGGCGGTCCGCTCGAGCTGGTCTCCCAGGAGGATCTACGCCGGCAGTTCGACGTCAACGTGCTCGCTCAGGTGGCCGTCACGCAGGCGCTGCTGCCGGCGCTGCGTCGCGCACACGGACGGATCGTGTTCGTCTCCTCGATCGGTGGACGTGTGGCGATGGCGTTCACCGCCCCCTACGCGGCCTCGAAGCACGCGCTCGAGGCGTTCGGTGATGCATTGCGGGTGGAGCTGCGTACTTCGAATATTCAAGTTGCGCTCGTCGAGCCAGGCTCGGTGGCGACACCTATCTGGGACAAGGCGCGTGTCGAAGCGGAGAGTGTGAGCATCCCCCCTGAGCTCCAGGCCGAGTACGGGAAGGTGCCTGCGGCGATGAGCAAGGTGCTGGCTGATACCGCGCGTCGCGGCGTCGCCCCGGAGCTGGTGGCGGAGACGATCGAGCGGGCGCTCACGGCACGGCGGATGAAGTCCCGCTATGTCGTCGGTAGGGACGCCAAGGCGATGCTGATTGCCAGACGTTTGCTGCCGGACCACGTTTTCGACATGGTCGCTCGGCGCGCGCTTGGGGTGTGAGGCAGCTCAGTGGAGTTCCAGACGATCTCCTCCGGTGGGCAGCCCTACGTCGTCTCGACCGCAGGGGACGGTCCGGACATCCTGCTGCTGCACGGCTTTCCCGACACCCCCTACTCGTGGTCTGAGATCGAGGCAGGCCTCGTGCAAGCGGGCTGGCGCGTGTCCGTGCCGTGGCTGCGCGGATATCACCAGGACACGATCGTCGGAGGCCGGCGCTATGACCCGGAGACGATCGGCCGCGACGCGCTCGGATTGCTCGACGCGCTCGGTGCTTCGCAGGCGGTGCTCGTGGGGCACGACTGGGGGGCATTGGCGGCGTTTAGCGCAGCGTCGCTCGCGCCCGAGCGGGTCCGCGCGATCGTGACCTTCGGGATTCCACACCCGAGCGTGCTGACCCGCTCGCCCGCGGCGCTGTGGGCGGTCCGGCACTTCTTTGGGCTGAAGCTCCCATGGGCGCCGCAGGTGTGTCGCCGCAATGACTTCGCCTACCTCGATCGGCTGTATCGGCGATGGGCGCCCAGTTGGCATGGGTCCACGCGTGATCAGAGCCTGGCAGCCGTCAAGCAGGCGCTTTCCTCGCCGGCCACGCTGGAGGGCGCGATAGGCTACTACCGCGACCTGCCGCTTGGCAAGCAGCCTGCAGTCGTCGCCCATGTGCCGCAGGTTCCCGGGCTCGTCGTCGGTGGAACAGAGGATCTCGCCGACCCTGAGCTGTTCAAGCGCACCGCGGAGCTGATGCCCTCGCCCAGCCGCGCGCTGGTGCTCGACGGTGCGGGTCATTGGCCGCACCGTGAGAAGGAAGCGGTCGTGGTGGGGGAGCTGCAGCAGTTCCTTGCGCAGATCGGCGACTGAGAGCCCCGTTCTACGGCTCGCTCACCCTGGCGGTGGGTAAACAGCAAGCCACGCAAACAGGCTGGTGGTGGCGGCCTGCGTTTGCAGCATCCCCGGTTCCGCATCCACGCGCGGCAGCGTTTGTCCATCCCAGGAGAGCAGGTACAGGCCTTCGCCGTTGGCGGCTTGCGTCTGTGCGTCACGCGCGTTGGCTACCGCCATTCGGTAAAGCGTGGGGTCGCCTTCCAGCGCATACAACGCGAGCATCCACTGCAGATAGATGGCGTCGTATTGCGGTGAGAAATCGAGCGTGTAGCCGAAGCGGCGCAGGGCGGTGGCCTTCAGCTCATCGGCTCGCTGGCATTCGGAGCTCGTGCCGGTGAGATGGCAGAGCAGCGCCTGGGCGTAGATCAGCGGCCCCTCGATGTAGTCGACTGGCGTTTCACTGACGCTGCTGTCGGCGTAGAGCCCTTCGCTTGAGGCAAAGCCTGCGGTGTTAGCCCAGGCGAGGAACTTGTGCGCCTGTTCAAGCGCAAACGCGGACCCTGTCTGCTGGTAGATGAGCGTGGCCAGCAGCGTGTCGGCAGCGAGCGCCGGCCCTGATTTGTAGGGATGGTCGGTGTTCCACCAGATGCCGCCCCCTTCAGGGTCCCAGCCGGCGGCAGCGATGTAGCGCAGCGCGCGCTGCGCATCGGCGAGGTAGCGCTTCGTGCTCGTCGCGCGGTAGGCCTCCACGAACGCGATCCCCCACCAGCCGTTGTCGTCGAACCACGTCTCCGTGTTCGCTTCGCGGTCACCGGGATAGGGCGAGTAGCCGGGCACAGGATGCAGCCCACGGTTGAGGTAGCGCTCTGCGCCTGCCGCGAAGTTGGCCACTGCACGCCGGTTCGCTGCGCTCGGCTGTGCGATCGCGATCGCGTCCACAGACTCAAACAGCGGCACGCTGTCCCAGATGGTGGCCAGCGGATAACGTTCGTGGTTGCCCAGGCGCGAGTCATACCAGCCGAGACGGTGATTGCGCCAGTGCTTCTGTGCCTGAATCACGCCAGCTCGTGCCAGCGACAGATAGTGCTGCTGTGGTTCTGCGAGGGCGCTCCTTGCAGGTGCAGACGGGCTCGGCAAAGGCGCGACCGCCAGCGCAGATCCTGCGCAGCAGAGCGCTAGGGCGAACGTGGACAGGCAGAGCGTGAGTGTGCGCATGAGCAAGTACTAACCCGGTAGCTACAGGATCGGCTCGGGGCCTGGTTAGGATGAGTTGTCGTGCCTGCGTCTGAATTTGCTCCCCCGCCGGCCCCGCCGTCGGAACGGGGGGCATGGCTGCTTGCCTGCACGATCGGGGCGCTGGGGGTCGCCGTGCTGGTGCTCGTGCTCACGGGCGTTGTCGGCGCTACACGCGTCGTATCGCCGCCACCGGTTGGCGCCGTAGCGCCGACACCGGTCGCTACACCCGCCACGTCGGCCAGCACGGCTGGCGTCACCGCACGGACGCACGCGGCGATCGTCGCGCAGCCGTCGCCCGCGCAGCAGCGCCTGGAGGCGAGAAACTCACTCGACGCGACGCAGACGCACATCTCAAGGGCGTGGATGGAAGGCTTCTACCCGATCTACGCGGTCGCACAGAGCACGTTCGGCGTCAACTGGCTGCTGCTGGCCTCGATCCACAGGCAGGAGAGCGCGTTCTCGACCGCGCCGGGCATCTACCACGGGCTGAACTTCGCCCATTGCTGTGGCGGGCCGATGCAGTTCAACGTCACCAACGGTGGTTCGGGCATGCCATCCACGTGGGATCTGGTCGCGGACTCCTACATCTACGGCAAACGTCCCGTGCATTACGACCACATGACCGCCAAGCACCCGTCCATCTACGACGACTTTGACTCGATCATGGCCGCCGCCCACCTGCTGTCAGCCGACGGTGCGGAATACGCGCTGAACGAAGCGGCGTGGGACGCGGCGTATGACTACTACGGCCACGATGCCGCCGGTGTGACCTATGCCGATCAGGTGCTTGCGCGGGCGATCAGCTGGTCCCAGCACGGTTTCTGCATCAACTGCGGGATCGAACAGAAGATGGTGGAAGCGGTGCAGGCTGCGTATGGGGCGCCGGTGCTGGCGGCGCTTGAAGCTGAAGAAGCGGAGGCGCTGGCGGCGCGGCGCGCAAAAGCGCGCGCCGCCAAGCGCTGACTTTCAGCTGGCGCTTGCCTGCGCAATGAGCTCGCCCGCCACACGATCGGTCGCTTGCGCTGTCCCGCCAAGCAGCCGCCTTGAGAGCTGTGCGCGCCGGAAGTAAAGCGGCGCGTCGTGCTCCCAGGTGGCGCCGATGCCCCCGTGCACGGAGATCATCGTGCGAGCAGCAGTGTCGAGCGCACGACCGCCGACAGAGCGGGCGGCGCTTGCGGCGAGCGGGAACTCGCCGGGTGCGCCGTTGCGTGCCCATCCTGCGTAGTACAGCAGCGAGCGGCCGTTCTCCAGCTGACGGAGCACCTCGGTGAGGGAGTGCTTGACGGCCTGGTAGGAGCCGATGGCACGCCCGAAAGTGAAGCGCTCCTTGGCGTAGGCGACGGACACGTCGAGTGCGGTCTCGACACTGCCGAGCGACTCGGCGGCGATGAGCGCCTGTGCGAGATACCAGGCGTCGATCAAAGCCTCCTGCGGGCACTCGAGCACCAGCGCTGACGCGTCCTCCAGCGTCACGTGCGCGAGTGAGCGTGTCGCGTCGTAGCGCGTCACCGGCTCGATCTTCACGCCCGGCGTGTCGGCCTGGACGGCGAACCCGATCGGTCCGCCTGTGACGTCGCTCAGCGCCACGCCCACGAGCACGTCGGCGCCGGGGGCATCGGGGACGAACGACACAGTGCCGCTGATGGGCACGCGCCGGTCCTCGCTGGAGGCGCCAGCACGCGACAGCTCAGCCCGCTCCATGCCGCTCGCGGGGTCGCCGCTCCAGCGCTCCAGCACGTCGCTGGGGGGCTGCGCCGGCAGGTAAGCCGCTCGCCGCTCGCCGCTCGCCAGGTCGGGCAGGAACTCGGATGGACCGGGCCCGTCCGCCCCCGCCGCGAGGATTGCCGTAGCGGGCAGGTGCCCGAGCAGGCCCGCGCCGGCGAGCACGCGGCCGCACTCGCCGAGGACGAGCATCGCGTCGAAGGCGTCGAGCCCGGCGCCGCCGTGGGCTTCGTCGATCAAGAGGCCAGGCCAGCCGGCCTCCTTGGCGGTGGGCCACAGGTCGGGCATAGCCGACTCGTCACCGTCGAGTGCCTCGCGGGCGGCCTCGAGTGTCTTGAAGCGCGAGAGCGCGCCGCGGGCGGCCTCGCGGAGGAACACCTGCTCGTCTGAGAGTGCGAGATTCATGCTGCTGCTCCTTCCTTGGAGCGCAGCTCCGAGAATGGGATGCCCTTGTCCAGGCGCGGCTCGGGCGGTAGGCCGAGGACACGCTCGCCGATGGTGTTGCGGAGGATCTCTTCGGTGCCGCCGGCGGACTTCAGGCCGGGTAGGAAGGAGATCATGTAAGCCCACTCGCTGTCCTCAGAGAGTGCGTCGGGGCCAATTACGTCGGTGATGAGGTCGCCGGCCTTGATGGCGCCGGCGACGATGGTGACCTTGGCAAGCCCTGCCTCGGGGCCGGGGATCTGGCCCTTCTGTAGCGCGCTGAGCGTGCGGTAGCCGGTGAAACGCACGGCGAGTAGTTCGCTTGCGATCTCGCCTAGCTGGTGGCGTACCTCGGGGTCGCGCCGGGCGTGCTCGTCGGCGGCGATGGCGCCGGCGAAGCGGGTGGAGTTGTAGCCCATGCCCTCGCTGCCGAGGCCGATGGTGACGCGCTCGAACATGAGCGTGGTGAGCGCTGTGCCCCAGCCGTTGCCGACGCCGCCGACGACGGCGTCGCCACCAATGGAGACGTCGTCGAAGAAGACCTCGTTGAACTCGGCCTCGCCGGAGATCTGGCGCAGGCCACGGATCGTCACGCCCTCGGCGTCCATTGGCACGATGAACATGGTCAGGCCCTTGTGCTTGGGCACGTCTGCGTCGGTGCGCGCGAGCAGCAGCCCGTAGGAGGCGAACTGGGCGTTGGTGGTCCACACCTTCTGGCCGGACAGGCGCCAGCTGCCGTCGTCCTGCTGACGTGCGCGTGTCTGCACGGCGGCGAGGTCGGAGCCGGCGGCGGGCTCGGAGAAGAGCTGACACCAGACCTCATCTCCGTGGAGCATGGCGCCGAGGTAGCGCGTCTTCTGCTCATCGGTGCCGTGGGCGATGATCGTGGGGCCGAGCATGCCAATGCCGATGGCGTCGAGGATGCCGGGAACTTTGGCACGGCCGATCTCCTGGTTACAGATGACCTGCTCGATCGGACCGAGGCCCTGTCCGCCGTACTCCTTGGGCCAGGTGACACCCGCAAGCCCGCCCTCGGCGAGCTTGCCCTGCCACGCGCGGCGAGCGGCGATGATCTCGTCCTCGTCCTCGATTGCGCCGGGGCCCTGCAAGATTGGTGCTTCGGACTTGTGCTCGTCGAGCCAGCTGCGAACCTGGGCGCGGTAGGCGGCCTGCTCCTGTGTGTCGTCGAGGTCCACGTCGTCTCCTTTGGCTGACTGACCAGTCAATCTACTTTTAGAGAACGGTACCACTACGCGCGAAGCGCGCTCAGACCACGCCCAAAGCGCGCTCAGACGCCTGGCGGAAACGGCTGCTCGGGCACGATTGGCTGGTGGTAGACGCGCTCGAAGCCGAGGTCGAGCAGCTGGCGGTCCTGGGTGCCGGGGTCTTCGGAGTCGAGCACGATGGCGCCGAGGCGCACGCCGTGGCGTTCGGCGGTGGCAACAACACAGCGACCGGCGGCTTCGGTCTGGCCGGTCTTCATGCCGGTAACGCCAGGGTATTTGTAGATGAGCAGAGGGTTGTTGTTGTAGAGGTAGAGCTTGCCGCCCTTGATGGGGAAGGGCAGGATGGCTTCGTAGGTCCCCACGACCTTGGCGATACGTGGCTGAGCCATGTCGACGTGGGCGAGCACGGCGAGGTCGGCAGCGCAGGAGTAATTGTTGGCGTTGTAGTAGCCGGAGGGGGAGGAGTAACGGGTGCAGCCGAGCCCGAGCTTGGCTGCCTCTTGGTTCATGAGCGTGACGAATTTGCTGACGGAGCCGGCGACGTGCTGAGCGAGCGCGACGGCTGCATCGTTGCCGGACGGCAGCAGCAGCCCGTAGAGCAGGCTCTCGAGCGGCACATGTTTGCCGAGCGGCAGCACACCGACCTTGGAGCCGGGCATATTGACGGCTTGTTTGGTGATGAGCACGCGCGCGTTGGCAGGCGCGGATTGCACGGCGAGCAGGGCGGTCATCAGCTTGGTGAGGCTGGCGATGGGCATGCGCACAAGCGCGTTGTGCTGCCAGAGGACCTGGCCGGTGGTGAGGTTGAACAGCAGTCCAGCACGGGGCGGATGTGCGAAGTTGACCTGCACGGGGTCCTGTTGCGGGGGCTTTGAGATCCCGGCGAGCGCGAGGGCGGGCCTTGCGAGCGGCAGGCCGGAGGGGGAGCGCGCTCCTACAGCGGTGGCGCTCGCGCGATGCGCGCCTCGCTTGGTGGCTGCGGTGTGGCTGGCTTGGTGCGGGCGTTCGCCGGAGCCGCCGGCGAGCCCCGTCTCGTCGACGAGCACCGCGGCAGCGGCGAGGACGACGACGGCGAACGCCACGAGACGCCTGCGCCGGCGTCTGCGCGCGGAGAGCGCGCGGCGGTTGCGGCTGTGGCCAGTGGGGCTGAGGAACGGCGAGATGCTCATCCTCGGGGAGGATTGCGCAGCGCGCCGACGATGCCAATCGCGAGGAACAGGACGATCAGGATTGACAGGCCGCTTGCGAAGGTGATCCCGCCTTCCTTGACGATGACGGTGAAGGTGAGGAAGGCGAAGCCGACGATGAATAGGAGCGCTATGAAGAGCACGGCCAGCCGTGTCATAGCGGGATGCTGGGGGAGAGGGTCACAGCCACTAGTACACAGGCTGCGGCGGTTGTGGCGCGCTGGGCGATCCGCGCTTGCCGCGAACGAACAGCCGAATCAACAGCAGGCCGAAGGCAAAGCCGCCGACGTGGGCGAAGTAGGCGACGCCTTCGCTACTGCCTGTGCCGGCTAGGCCGGTGGCGCCGAGGTACAGCTGCTCGGCAAACCAGAAGCCGAGTAGGAACACTGCGGGGACCTCGACGAGGGTGAAGAAGAAGACGATGAACACGAGCGCGAGCACCCGCGCGCGCGGGTAAAGCAGGATGTAGCCGCCGAGCACAGCGGCGATCGCACCGGAGGCGCCGAGTGTTGGGGCGGTGGAGCTGGGATCGACGGCCACCTGGGCGCCGAGCGCGACGAGCCCGCCGAGCAGGTAGAAGACGACGAAACGCAGCCGTCCCATGGCGTCCTCGACGGTGGGCCCGAAGATTGCGAGGAAGATCATGTTGCCGAATATGTGCAGGAAGCTGGCGTGCAGGAACATGGAGGAGAACACGGTCTCCCACGTTGCCGGCTGTGGAGCGGGGGTGCCGCTCACCCCGCGCTGGCCTTGGCAGGCGATCGATTCGCCGACGCCGCTGCTTGTGTGCAGGGTGAGCAGTTCGCAGTGCTTGCCGGGGTGGGTGAGCTCGTAGGGGATGGCGCCGTAGTGCACCTCGACACTGTTGGTGGGCCCGGAGAAGAAGCTGCCGCCGTGGCGGATCTCGAGCAGGTAGACAATCACGTTGATCATCACGAGCAAGACGGTGATGATCGGAAACCGCGCGAGCGGGATGTTGTCTTTGATGGGGAAGATCGGGCGAGCTTATCGGCCAAGTCCGCCATATCTCATGATATCTTTCATGGGCATGAAGGTTCGCATGAAAATTTCGAAGGGCGGGCAGATATCGATTCCGGCGCCGATCAGGCATCGCTGGGGCACCTCAACGGTGGCGTTTGAGGATCTCGGTGATCGAATCGTGCTGCAGCCGGCACCCGACGACCCAATCGCGGCGGCCGAGGGTGCGCTCGCCGATGAGCTCGGGGCGATCGACCTAACCCGCCTTCGGCGGATCGCGAGGGAAGATGAGCTTGCGGCGGAAGCCAGACGCTTGAGACAGTGACGCTGCTCGACGCGTACGCGCTGATCGCCTTTCTCGTCGGCGGGCCCGCTGCACCCATGGTGCGGGCGCTGTTGCGAGAGGGTGACGCGGCTGTCACGAGCACGAACCTGGCCGAGACGCTGGACGTGTCGCAGCGGGTCTATGGTCTGGAGATCCAACGTGCCATGGAGCTGCTTGACCCTCTCCTCGAGGGACCATTGGGCACGATCTCCCTCGACGTTCGGCTCGCGCGCAGCGCGGCGGAAATGCGAGCGAGTCATTACCACCGCACGACCAGGCCCATCTCCCTCGCCGATGCGGTGCTGCTTGCGTCGGCTAAGGCAGGCGATCGGATCGCCACGGCAGATCCCGACGTCCTGGCAATCGCTGAGATCGAAAAGCTTGCGACCGTCGAGTTGCCCGAGCAGGGCTGAGCGTCCTCCAGGCACTCTCCCCGCGCACGTCTACGCGACCTTCTCCTCGGCCGCCAGCGGCCCGTCACCCGGTCGCGCCTGTGGCACGTGCTGGTCGGCGTGGTAGGAGGAACGCACGAGCGGCCCAGCGGCGACGTGGTCGAAGCCAAGCTCATAGGCGGCTGCCTCGAGCGCGGCAAACTCATCGGGGTGCCAGTAGCGCACGACTGGCAGGTGGCGCTCGGAGGGGCGCAGGTACTGGCCGACGGTGAGCACCTGTACGCCGTGCTCGCGTAGTGCGCCAAACGTGTCGACCATCTCCTCGTGGGTCTCGCCGAGTCCGACCATGAGACCGGACTTGGTGACAACCTCGCCTTCACCGAGCTCGTGGGCGAGGCGCAGCACGCGGCAGGAGCGCGTGAACTGCGAGCCGCGGCGCGCGATGGAGTAAAGGCGGGGCACGACCTCGACGTTGTGGTTGAACACATCGGGCCGCTCGGCGATGACCTTGGCGAGCGGCATCTCCTGTCCCTGAAAGTCGGGCGTGAGTACCTCGATCTGGCAGCCGGGCGCCTGGCGACGGACCTGGCGGATGACGCCGACGAACGCGGAGGCGCCCTTGTCGGGGAGGTCGTCGCGGTCGACGGAGGTGACGACGGCGTGGCGCAGCCCCATGCGCGCGATAGAGCGCGCGACGCGGGCGGGCTCGAGCGGGTCGTTCCAGGTGGGCTTGCCGGTCTTGACGTTGCAGAAGCCGCAGCGGCGCGTGCAGGTGTCACCGAGGATCATGAACGTGGCGGTGCCGCGCTCCCAGCACTCGCCGACGTTGGGGCAGGCGGCCTCCTGGCAGACGGTGTGCAGGTTCTCGTCGCGGATCAGCTGCGTGAGCTCGCGGTAGCGCTGCCCGCCGGGCGGGGGGACCTTGAACCACGGCGGCTTGCGCTCACGCAGCGGCCGCACGTCGGGGCCGAGCACTTTGAGCACGTCCATGCCGCCGGGGTTGGATCGGGATCTGGTTGCGCTCATACAGGGACCAGTTCGACCGATGCGGGTTGAGTTGCATTTATGGGGACTCGCTCCGCGAGTCTGGATGGGTTCGCAGTGTCGATGCCGAGTCGCTGCGGCGAAACCAGACGCTGGCGCCTGTCGTGCGCTTGACAGAAGGCGTAAGCGGCGCGCTTTCTAAAGCAGCTGAGAGCCTCACACTCCCCAGCTGACTCGCGGGCGAGCGAGGTCATGGTCACGCTGGGCAACCCGCAGGCAATGACCCAGGAAAACGGGTCGAGGTCGTTATCGACATTGACGGCGAAGCCGTGGGTGGTGACGCCGCGAGAGACGTGCACGCCGATTGACGCGATCTTGCGGTCCTGGACCCACACGCCGGTGTAGTCAATGCCCTCTTCGCGGCGTGAGCGCGCGCTCACGCCGGCATCGGCAAGGGCATCAATGATGGCGTCTTCCATCATGCGCAGGTAGCGGTGGACGTCATGGATACGCATGATCGGATAGCCGACTAGCTGGCCGGGCCCGTGGTAGGTGAGCTGCCCACCGCGATCGGTGTTGACCACGTCGACGCCTTTGGCGCGGTAGAAGTCCTCCCCGAACGGGAGGTCATCAGCACCGGAGCGTCGCCCGCGGGTGTACACGGGCGGGTGCTCAAGCAGCAAGAGCGTGTCGGGCAGCTCATTGGCCTGTCGCTGCGTCCGGATCTGCCCTTGGATGGCGAGCGCGTCCCCGTAGGGGAGGGTGCCAAGGTGGCATACCCACAGCTCTTCGGACGATCGGTTGGCTAGGCTCATCTGCTGCTATCAGCGTAGCGCTCCCCTTGTGCCTCGCGCCGCCAAAGACCAGAGCCTGCCGGGCACCCGGGCCGGTATTCGCCAATGTTGGCAGTCGCGGTCATGGGCTGGGGTAAGGCCCCGAGGCCAGGAGCGACCTCGGGGGCGGGCAGCTTCTCGACCCGACCGGCTTGACCGCCGGACGCGTCTTGGAGCCTCCTAGAAACTTCTAGATGGCGCTGCCACGCCGGCTGCCGCCAAAGAAGACGACGACCGCCAGAAGTGCGATCAGGAACAGCAGGGGGTTCACCGCCAAGCCCCCGGCAAGCGCGAGGATCAACAGGAGCACGATAATAGGTATAAGCATTTGTTCCCTCCTTTCTTGTGGCTCCTCGATACCCGCGGCAGTGAATTCCAAAACCAGATGCGGCAATTATCTGTGTGTGCTCGGGTTGCGGGTGGATGAGACGCGGGTTTGATAGATGGCGCTTTCGGATAAGTACTCGCAGTATCAACAGTGCCAGCCGGTCAACCCGCCGCAAGGGCCTCTCATGGTGATGGGCAGGTACAAACCCAGCGGATGGAGGCGAGCCTGATGAGTTATAAGAGATCGATCAGCCATATGAGGCTGGTGCGAGTGGTCGTGTGCGCCGCTGTGATGTGCGGCGTATTGCTTGTGCCTATCACTGGAGCTTCGGCGAGTGACGCGAGCATCAAGCACCTGACCAAAACCTATAACCCGAAAATCCTTGTGGCCGAAGGTCACCTGGTGACGGCGATTGGTGAATACAAGACGAGTGGAAATCCAGCGCCGGTGATAACCGACCTGGATGCATCCATCGGGGTTTTGCACTCACTGAAGACGAATATCGCAGCGCAGACGGCTGTATCCAAACGCGTCAAAGAGGGTAAGACAAAGCTGATCAACGGCCTGCATGCGGTGATCATCGCTTCAGAACGCAGGTAGCCAGCGAAACCGGTAGCTGTTTCGGCTGGCTCAGCGTAAGGCAGCGAACGTGCTGGTCGACGAGGCTCCCGATCTTCTGTAGGAGCCTCGTCGCTCACCTACAGGGTTAGTGCCGCGGGCGCCTCCAGAAGCTCGCGGACACGGGCGAGGAACTGTGCGGCTTCGGCACCGTAGAGGATACGGTGGTCGCATGCGAGCGTCAGCGTCATCGTGTGACGCGCCGCGAGCTCGTCGCCGTGCACGACCGCGCGGGGAGCGAGCGCGCCGACCGACAGGATGCCGGCCTGGGGTGGGTTGATGATCGCGGTGAAGCTCTTTACCCCGTACATGCCCAGGTTGGAAACTGTGAATGTGCCGCCGCCGAGCTCCGGTGGTGTGATCGCACCGCTGCGCACGCGCTCGGCAAGAGCGTGCGTCTCACGTGCGATCTCACCCAAGGACTTCTCGTCCGCGTCGAACACGGTGGGGACCACGAGTGCGTTCTCGGCGGCGACCGCCACACCGACGTTCACCCGTGAGTGCAGCTGTAGCCGCCCGTCGCGGTAACTGCCGTTGGCGGTGGGGTGCTCGCGCAGCGCCAGCGCGCAGGCCTTCACCACCATGTCGTTATATGTGGGTGCCCGCAGCTGCTCCGCTGTGCCCGGCGCTCCGGGCTCGCGCTCGTGCTGGGAGATCTGCTTGAGCTGCGCTCGCAGCTGCACGCACTCCTCCATGTCGACGTCGATTTGCAGTGTGAAGTCGGGGATCGTCGCCTTCGACTCGGCCATCCGCCGCGCGATCGTCTGCTGCGTGCGCGAGAGCTCCACGATCGTCGTCTCGCCCTTGGCGGTCGCGACCCCCTCGATGCCTGTGACGGCGCCGGCTGCTGATACTGACGCAGCGCGGCTGGCGTTGTCCTTCTCGGGTGCAGCGGCTGGGCCTTCGTCCGCCGCGACGCTTTGGCCGCTGGTGCTGGGGGCAAGCACGTCTGCCTTCACGATCCTCCCGCCCGGTCCGCTACCCGTGAGCGTGTGTAGGTCGACGCCGCTCTCATCGGCTATTCGCCTGGCCAGCGGTGATGCCTTGACGCGCTCACCCGCCGACGGAGGGGACTGCGCGTGCGCTGCACTGGCGGTGACTGGGTCGCCGGCGGCTGCCGCGGTACCTGCCGAGCCTGCGCCGACACGCGCGATCAGCGCGCCCACCTGCAGCGTGCTCCCGACCTCCGCGACGATCTCGAGCACGCCTGCCTGGTCTGACTCGTACGTCATGGTCGCCTTGTCGGTCTCGATCTCGACGAGCTCCTCGCCCCGCGCCACGTCTTCGCCGTCAGCCTTTAGCCAGCGCAGGATGGTGCCCTCTTCCATCGTGTCCGACAGGCGGGGCATGACGATCTCTGCCATCAGACGCGTCCGGCAGCTGTGCGGTTGAGCGTGGCGAGCACCGCTGCCACGATCTGCGGCTCGTGCGGGTAGGCGATGTCCTCCAGGGGCTTGGAGTAGGGCATCGGCACATCCGCGCCGGTGACGCGCTGGACGGGTGCGTCGAGGTCGTCAAAGGCCTGTTCTGAGATCAACGCGGAGAGGTTCGCGCCGACGCCGCCGTGCGGCCAGCCCTCCTCCACGATCACGCAGTGGTTGGTCTTGGCGACCGATGCAAGGATCGTGTCCAGGTCAAGCGGGCGCAGCGTAAGCGGGTCGATCACCTCAGCGCTCACCCCATGCTGGTCGGCGAGCGTGGCGGCGGCGCGCTCAGCGGTCAGTGCCATCCGGGATACGCCCACGATTGTGATGTCCGAGCCCTCACGCACCACACGCGCCAGGCCGAACGGCGTGAGCAGATCCTCGTCGTCAGGCACCTCTCCGCGCACCCCGTAGAGCGACTCGTGCTCGATGAAGATCACCGGGTTCTCGTCGCGGATCGCGCTCTTGAGCAGGCCCTTGGCGTCAGCGGCGGTGGCGGGCGCGGCGACGAGCAGGCCGGGGACGTGCAGGAACAGCGACTCCAGGCAGTGCGAGTGGGTTGGGCCGAGTTGGTGGCCTGCGCCCTGGGGCATGCGCACGACCAGCGGCACCCGCGCCTGGCCGCCGAACATGTAGTGGATGTGGGCGGCGTGGTTGACGATCTGGTCGAACGCCAGCAGCGCAAAGTTGATCGTCATCAGCTCCACCACTGGCCTGAGGCCGGTCATCGCCGCGCCCACGCCCACCCCCACGATCGTGTTCTCCGAGATGGGCGTGTCGCGCACACGGCGCTCGCCGAACTCCGCGAGCAGGCCGTCGGTGACCTTGAACGCGCCGCCGAACACGCCGATGTCCTCGCCCATCAGGATCACCCGCTCATCACGCGCCAGCTCCTCGCGCAGGGCCGCGTTGAGCGCCTCGCGGTAGCGCATCTCCGCCATTACAAGATCTCCTCCGGCGCCTCGTGCCCGTCTTCGCCGGCAGCCAGCGCGTCGGTCAGCTGCTGGGGGATCTCGTCGTTGGCTGCCGGTGCGCCGGCGGGCGGCGAGCTGAGCGCCTGCTCGACGGCGCCGGCGTCGCTCGTCTGCATCGAGTACCAGCCCCGCACCTCAAGCTCCCCGGTGCCCGACCGGGGTAGCACATACACATCGTCATACAGCGACTCCGCCGCGGGAAACGGCGAAGCTTCGGCGAACTCCACCGCGGCATCGACCCGCGCGATCGCCGCGGTGTCGATGCGCTCGTGCTCGGAGCGCTCGATCACGCCGTCGCGTTCTAGTCGCTCAGCGAACGCGGGAATCGGGTCGCGCTCGCGCCAGTGTGCGACCTCCTCCTTCGTGCGGTACTGCTCGGGGTCGGCCATCGAATGCCCGCGAAAGCGGTAGGTGACGGCCTCCACAAGCACCGGACGGCGTTCCTCGCGCACGCGCTGCACGGCCTCGGAGACGATCGCGTAGGTGTCGAGCACGTCCATGCCGTCGCAGCGCATGCCCGGCACGCCCAGGCTCTCGCCCTTGCGCTGCAGGTCGGTGACAGCCGAATGGCGGCGCAGCGCGGTGCCCATGCCGAACTGGTTGTTGGTGACCATGAACAGCACCGGCAGACGCCACAGCGCGGCGAGGTTGAGCGTCTCACCGAACGTTCCCTGATTGGACGCGCCGTCGCCGAACATGCACAGCGTGACGTCCTCCGAGCCGAGGTAGTCGCTCGCCAGCGCGATGCCCGCGGC
>JBEKAM010000038.1:0-20873 GCA_050015915.1 Solirubrobacteraceae bacterium | reverse complement strand
GGAAATTCGGCCCGGCGCTGTCGGCAGGCAACACGGTGGTGTTGAAGCCGGCGGAGACGACGCCGATTACGACGATCAGGCTGGCGGAGTTGGCGGCGGAGATACTGCCGAAGGGAGTACTGAACATCATCACGGGGCCAGGTCGCCCGACGGGCGAGGCGCTGATCAGTCATCCGGACGTGGACATGATCGCGCTGACGGGCTCGGTGGACACGGGTAAGCACTTCGCGCGCACTGCTGCTGACACGCTCAAGCGCGTGCACCTGGAGCTGGGTGGCAAGGCGCCGGTGGTGGTGTTCGACGACGTGAGCCTTGAGAGCGCGCTGGAAACGATTGCGGGCACTGGCTACTACAACGCTGGCCAGGACTGCACGGCGGCGACGCGGGTGCTGGCGTCGAGCAGCGTGTACGACGACGTGGTGAATGGGCTTGCTACTGAGGCACAGGGTCTGGTAATTGGTGACACGCTCTCATCGGAGACGACGCTCGGCCCGGTCAACTCGGCGCGCCAACGCGAGCGTGTGACGGGCTTTCTCGAGCGCAAGCCGGACTACGCGGAGATCGTGACCGGCGGCAAGGCTGCTGACCGCGCGGGGTTCTATGTGGAGCCGACAGTGGTGGCGGGTCTGCGCCAGGACGACGAGATGATCCAGCGAGAGATTTTTGGCCCGGTGATTACTGTGCAGCAGTTCTCAGATGAGCAGCAGGCGATCGCGTGGGCGAACGCGACGCGCTATGGCCTGGCGTCATCGGTGTGGACGCGCGATGTGGGTCGCGCGCTACGTGTGTCAAAGGCTCTGCGCTTCGGTTGTGTGTGGATCAACGACCACATCCCGCTCGTGTCAGAGATGCCCCACGGGGGCTTCAAGGAGTCCGGCTACGGCAAGGACCTGAGTATGTATGGGGTGGAGGACTACACCGTGGTCAAGCATGTGATGGCGAATATTCAGTAGCGGCCCTTCGCGTCCGGCGACGCTCACACAGATGAGGTCAAGAGGTGAGGTGGATCTTCCGCATCACGAAGCTGCCCGACTCGCTGAAGCCGTTGGGCGCGAAGCTGACGCCGAGAGACAGGTGGTAGTTGCCGGGTGTGGTGGTCTTGTAACCTCCGGCGGCCCCGACCCCCTGATAACAGGCCAGGCGGTCAGGCAGCTTGCCCGCGATCCGCAGATGGCCGGCGACGGCCGTCGCCGTGCCGACCCTGCCGACGCAGTTGGTGGGCGACGCGCCGCCCGGCAGAACCTCGACAGCCAGCTCGAGCGTGTAGTGGCCGGGCTTCAGGCCGGAGGCACTCACCGTGATGCGCGAGCCGACCTTGGCGGCCGCGGGTGCGCTCATCGTCGCCGCCGCGAGCGCCGAGGGCACCGCCAGCCCAAGCCCGAAGACAACCAGAGCGGCGACACGCTTCATGCTCGACAACCTCGGGGGTCGGGGACGAAGATCACGCAAACATTATCGCCCAGGCTGTCCGAACTAATACAGGAGGAGCCGTGACCACGAGACATCAGAGTCGCCGACTCAGGCTGCTACGGCACAACGATGCCCCCTTTGGCGGCTCGGGAAGATGCCCGCCATGCGGCCGTTGTGACGCTGCGACATCGGCGAGCGCCGTGACTGCTAGGCTCGCGCGGTGCCCGCTGGCGGACACCTCAGACGAGCCCGCAGGTGGCTGCCGGCGATCGCGGGTGTGCTCTCGCTCGGGCTGCCTGCGACGTGCGCAGCACGTACGATCGGATTCACCGTTAAGGAAGGATCCGTGAGGTGCGGGATCTCCGAGGGGATACCGTCTGACCCGAGCCGGGTCTACTGCACGGCGAAGGACATCCCGTGGCCGAGTGGCTTGAAGTACCACTTCGGCGCGGCAAACGCGATCCTCGGATCGTCTGGGGCAGCCCAGCTCGCCTCCGTGAGCGATGATCCCTATCCACGAGGCGAGTTCGTCCAGCTGGCCCCCGGGCGGACATGGTCGGGGGACCACGTCACCTGCCGCGTGTCGTCCAACGGAGTCAGCTGCAAAAACGCGGTGGGCCACGGCTTCCGGATCGGCAGCGGTCCCTTCAGGTCCTTCTAACCGCCTTGCGTCGCACGGTCGGCTCGCGCGCTCAGGCGCCGAACGCGCCTGTGAGTGGCGCAGGGTCGCAGAACGCGAAGTTCGAACTTGATGAACGGGTGTACCGGGTGGCACTCCACGAGGATGCCGCCCCGCGCGTGAGAGTGACCGTCTCGACAACGGGCTTCTTGGGATCTGGCCGTGTTGCTGGCAGCGAAGGCCAGCTCGGCCAGATCGTGGCAGGACCGGATGGCAATGTGTGGTTCACGGCCCAGGCTACGTCAAGCTCGAGATTGGGGGGCGCGAGCAGCTGCGCGAGGTACTCGATGGAGCCGAGGGATTGATCACGGTCAGGTGAGCTTCAGAGATCGCTGTGGTTACGTCCGGCCGCCCACGCCACTCGTGAGGCCCCCGAGCGACTGCTGACGTTCAGGGTCCGGTAGCAGCGCTCGAGATGCTTTTGGGCGGTGCGCACCGTGATCCCCAGTGAGGCGGCAGCATCCACGCTCGAGTGCCCCATGGAGATCAGACGCAGCACTTCGGCTTGGCGCGTGGTCAGGCCCAGCCGCTGCAGGTCGGAGAGGCTGATGTTGGGCCCAGATGCCAGCAGCCGATCGGTGTAGGCGAGTGCGTTGCGGTAGGCCTGGATCAGGTAAGGACGCGCGAGGTTGAGCAGGTCGCGATCGCTGGCGGTGAAGTCGCGCTTGCAGCGACTGAGCGCGACGCCGAGGATGCGCTCTGCTCCAGAGGGCAGCGTGAACGCGATCTGATACTCGACACCCAGCGGCCGGTACACCTCCTGATATAGCTCCAACCGGTGCAGCTCACGACGGGTGACGAGGTCGGAGAAGCGGGTTGCTCGGCCATCACGGGTACGAAGGAAGTGATCCGCGATCGGGTTTTGCGACGCATAGCGCGCGAATTGGTGATGAACCTCGGTCGGTTGGGGCGGGTCGGTGATCGAGATGGTGTGCGGCAGGTCGGCGGGAAGTTCGTTGATCGCGCCAAACTCGGCCGGCACCGCCTCACGCAGGGCACGTAGAAGCCCATGACTGAGCTCGCCGAGCTCGAGTAGCCCGGTCACCTCTCCGATCAGTGTCAGGACGCGCCTCTCCATGCGCATGGGCATGACTAGAAGGTACCGAAAGGTTCTTTGCTGTACGTCAAAAATACGTACTCGCCGTGGAGCTGTTATCGCATTGGGTCAAGCGTCGGCAGTAGCGGCTAGCGCGCCGATCACTTCGCCGCTGCTCATCAGATGCACGCCGATGCCGACGAGCTCTCGCTCCGCGCGCTCATAAAGACCCGAGATCGCGTCGCGGACGGCGACTACGCGGAAGTCGCGCTCACTCGCCTCGTAGATCGAGGTCCGTGGGCAGTTGGGGAAGTTGCAGCCGGCGAACACCACAGTCGAGATCGCGTTCTCGCGTAGATGCTCCTCTAGCGATGTGCGGTAGAAAGCGCCCCAGCGGGGCTTGTAGATAGCCACCTCTCCCGCGCCGAGGGCCTGTATACCGCCGTCGAGCAGGAGCCTCTCGTCCAGCTTCATGCCAGGGTTCGGGAGGATCTCTGTTGCGATCTGACAGCCGGACGTTTCGCTGATCAACAGCTGTGCCCCAGCCGCGAGTAGCTGCCGACGGCAGACATCGGCGTTGGCGCCATCTCGCTCGTAGATGCGAACGACGTGGACGATCGGCCTGGCTGCTCGGCGAAAGCTCTCTACGAGCTTGCGCATCGTCGGTAGCGCCGCGGATGTGCCGGCGATCGGGAAGCCGCCATCGTCGAGTGTGTCGCACTGAACGTCGATCGTGATGAGTGCAGCCGACTCGAACTTGGGGACCGTGTGGGGATCGCCGCCGGCAACGAGCGGTTGGGACGCAGGCAGCCGGGCCGCGTTCGAGTTCATGGGCGCAGGACGATTTGAGACTGAGTAACGCGAGCAGCCATGCGCCCGGCCTCGTCGATCACATCCGTCTCCACGACAACCACCGAGCGGCCCGTGTGCAACGGTCGCGATACTGCCTCGACGGCGCCTGAGCGCACGGCACGCAGGAAGTTCGTCTTCGACTCGATCGTCGTTGTCCCGCTTGCGCCGTCTGGGAGATTCAGGAAGGCGCACAGGCCAGCGGCCGCGTCGGCAAGGCCCATGATCGCGCCGCCATGCATGCCAACCCCCGCGCCCGAGAGCTCATCCGACCACGCCAGCCGGCAGCGAACCTCCTCGGGCCCAGCTGCGACCAGCTCGAGCCCCAGCTTCTTCGCGAATGGCATCGCCTGGTGGATCGCCTCGGTGTTGGAAGCGATTTCGTTTGCCATCCTCGCCACTATAAGCTCGCGAGAGAGCCGGTGTGAGATCATCGCGCCGACGCGCAAAGGTCGGCCGGTCGCCCCGGGAGGGGCGGGAAAAGGAGATTCCATGAGAGCGCCCTCTGCTACCTCCACCCAGGTGGCGATGCTTGCGTCACTACTGATCGCGCTTACGCAAGCGGCGCCTGCCGGTGCTGCGCAAGGCGGCGTGAGCGTTCCGCTTCCCGGTAGCGCACCTCAGGTGCGGCCCAGCACGGCGGTCCAGGCGACGCCCGCCACCACGCCGATCGAATTTACGGTCTCCCTGCAACTGCAGGATCCCCGGGGCGCCATCGAACTCGAGCGCGCAGTCTCCGAACCAGGCGGCTCGAGCTATCGCAAGTTCCTCACGCCAGAGCAGTGGGAGCAGCGTTTCTCGCCCACCGAGGCTTCGGTCAAGGCGGTCACCTCGTGGCTCAGTAGCGAAGGAGCGGCCATCGAATCGGTTACGCCAGATCGCCTGACGATCGAGGCGAGCGCGCCAGCAGCCGTCGTCGAGAAGGCCTTCGCCACCAGCCTCGCCGAGTACTCCTCGCACGGGCGCACGGTCCGCTTGGCCTCCGGGGCACTATCGGTGCCGGCCGATCTAGCGGGTGTGATCAGCGCAGTCTCCGGTGTAGATCAGCGAGTCATGCGTCCAGCCGCACTCGGGCTGCCCGGTCGGTCCGCGCAGAAAAGCGAAGTCGTGTCCGAAGTGGCCGGCGAAGTAGGCGCTGAAGCGCTTGCGGCGCCGGCGAGCAAGCCGATACCGCCGCCCCAGTGGCCGCTCACCCCTGAGCCCTGCTCGGGGTACTGGGGTGAAAAGACAGATACCGTCGACCCGCGCTTCGGCAAGGGCTACCCGAACCCGCTCCCCTACGGCGCGTGCGGGTACGTGCCCACCCAATTGCAGGGTGCCTATGATCTCAGCCAGCCGATCGCGGCGGGCGATGATGGCGCGGGAGAGACGGTCGCGGTTGTCGATGCGTATGCCTCGCCCACGCTCTACAGCGACGTACGCGAGTGGAGCAAACACAACGCTCCCGGGCAGGTGCTGAAGAACAGCCAGTTCAAAGAGGACGTCAGCAAATCGTTCAACGACGAGAAGGCCTGCGAAGCGAGTGGCTGGTCGATCGAGCAGACGCTCGATGTGGAGTCCGTTCACTCGACTGCGCCTGGCACCAACATCCTCTATATGGGCGCCAAGAACTGCGAGCAGGCGCTGTACCAGGCGGTCGAGACTGTCGTGGACGAGCACCTGGCAAACGTGATCACCGACTCGTGGGGCGAATACGGCAACCAGGAACTCACCCCTCCGGCCGAAGACCTCGCGTTCGACAACGTCCTTTTGATGGCTGCCGGCACCGGCGTCGGCGTGCAGTTCTCCGCCGGCGACGAAGGCGACCAGTTCTCGGTCTCGGGCTTCAACGCGCCTGAGTATCCCGCCGAGAGTCCGTACGCGACTGGAGTCGGCGGCACGAGCCTTGAGATCAACCAGAGTAACCAGCGCACTGAAGAGCTCGGTTGGTCGAACTCGATCAGCGCTCTCTGTAGTGCCGTGGTGGAGGAACACCAAGAAGCGGTGGAACTACTCACCGAACAGCCGATCGAATGCACGGGAAAGCTGTTCGGCAAATGGCTGCCGCCCGCGCCCGGCGGCTACTGGGCGGGCGGCGGCGGTGGGACCAGCTACCACTACGCTGAGCCGTATTACCAGGAAGGCGTCGTGCCGGCGGCCCTTGCCAACCGCAACAAGGCAGTGACCCACACCGCCAACCGTGTGGTGCCCGACATTTCCATGGACGCTGATCCGTTCACAGGGCTGAAAATGGGTGAGACAATCGACGTCGCGGGAGAAGGCAAGTACGAGGAATTCCCGATCGGCGGCACGAGCCTTGCATCGCCATTGTTCGCCGGCGAGCTGGCCGACGCCGATCAGGCCGCCGGTGGCGCGCTGGGCTTTATCAACCCGCTGATCTATCGCTTGGACGCTTCACCGACCACCGCCGGCGATGCCTTCTACGACATCCTCGCGCCGCGCGCGAAACAAGCCAACGCAATCGAGAACTACGTCAACGAAACGGGGCCTGAACAAGGGCTTTACACAACCGTGCGCACGCTCGGCTACGAAGGCAAGGAGGCCTTCTGCGAAGCAGGCGTCAGCTGCACTGAACAGAAGATCATCCTGTCGGCGGGCAAGGGGTATGACTCGATGACCGGCATCGGCTCGCCGGGGCCCGAATTCGTCAAGGAGCTGTCGACTCCGTAGGGGCCGCGGCGCTTGGCCGCTGGCGCTAGCGTACGGCCAATGCGCGTGGCGACGTGGAACGTGAACTCAGTCAAGCAGCGCCTTCCGCGTTTGCTCGCGTGGCTCGACGAACGTAAGCCGGACGTCGTCTGCCTGCAGGAGACAAAGCTCGCTGACGATGCGTTCGACCAGCTGCTCGGCGAGGAGCTTGACGGACGGGGCTATGCGTTTGCCCGCCACGGCGAGGCGCAATGGAACGGGGTGGCGATCCTGTCGCGAGCAGGGCTGGATGACGTCGTCGTGGGATTCGACGGTGCACCCGGCTTCCCGCACGCGGAGGCACGCGCCGTATCGGCGATGTGTGGCGGCATACGGGTGCACTCCGTATATGTCCCCAACGGTCGCGAGCCCGACTCGGATCACTACCGGTACAAGCTCGCCTGGCTGGCTGCCCTGAGGGTCGTGGTCGCGAGCGGCCCCCGGGAAGTGATGGTGTGCGGCGATATGAACATCGCGCCAGCTGACATCGACGTGTTCGATCCGGCTGCCTACGCAGGTCACACCCATGTCACGCCCGCTGAGCGGGAGGCACTGGCAGAGCTCCAGCAGTTGGGTCTGCGCGACGTCGTCCGCGACCGCTGGCCGACCGAGCGCGTGTTCACCTACTGGGACTATCGCGCGGGGATGTTCCATCAAGACCTCGGGATGCGAATCGACCTGGTGCTTGCCCGTGACGCTGTAGCCGACAGGGTCCGCGCGGCATGGGTCGACCGAAAGGCCCGCAAGGGCACCAAGCCGAGCGATCACGCCCCTGTAATCGTCGATCTGGACGAGGCGCCCGACGGCGACATCGGGCCGGTCGTGCCGCCGCCCTCCGTCGCGGGCGGCAAGCGAAGTCAAGTCAAGCTGCCGCAGTCGCGGTGAGCGCTTGCCGGAGCCTCCAGGCGAGTCCTAGCCGCCGCTAGACCCGGCAGGTCGGTCGCTTGCACCACAGTCTGGGCCCGCTACGGCCTGCTACGGTGACCCTACGGGCGGCGAGGCCGTCTGTGAGGTTCTTTGTCTTTGTTGGCGCTCTGAAGCGCGGATGGGGTCAGTCGAATCTCCATCTGCAGCGGTGGCCCATGAGGCTGCCAGAAGGAGCATCAACACATGAAGGTTGAAACATTCGCCGACCTCGGCGTGTCCGAGGTTGTCGTAGCTGAGCTTGCCAAGCGTGGAATCACTGCGCCGTTCGATGTCCAGAAGATGGTCATCCCCGACGTGCTTGCAGGCCATGACGTCCTCGCGCAGTCGCCCACCGGCTCGGGCAAGACGCTCGCGTTCGGCGTGCCTTTGGTCGAGTCGTTGAAGGACTCAGACGCGCGCCCGTCGGCACTGATCCTCGCGCCCACCCGGGAGCTTGCCCTACAGATCGTCGAGGACATGCGGCCGCTCGCGCACGCTCGTGCTCTTTCGATCGCAGCCGTCTACGGCGGTGCCGGAATCGTCAAGCAGGCACGGCTCGCGGGACGCGCGCACATCCTCGTTGCCACCCCCGGCCGGCTGCTCGACCTGATCGAGCGCAGGGACGTATCGCTGAGCCAAGTCCGCGTGCTGGTTCTCGACGAGGCGGACAGGATGCTGGACATGGGCTTTCGCCCAGTGGTCGACAAAATCGTCAAGATGACCGCTGCCAAACGCCAGACGATGCTGTTCTCGGCGACGCTCGAGGGCGAGGTCGGCCGGATCGCCAAGGCCTACACCACCGATCCGCGCCGTCACGAGCATGCGCATTCAGCCGAGCGTAAGGGCGATGTGGAGCACCGTTTCGTGACCGTCACCCACGACGGCAAGGTCGCGCGCCTGATCAGCGAGCTCGGCGAGGCCGAGCGCGGTCTGACGCTCGTGTTCGTGCGCACCAAGCGCGGCGCCGATCGGTTGGTCAAACGTCTCGCCTCCAGCAGCGTCAAGGCAGTGGCGATGCACGGCGATAAGTCCCAGGGCCAGCGCGAGCGGGCACTCGCCAACTTCGAGGCAGGGGTTGTGGACACGCTCGTGGCCACAGACGTCGCCGCGCGGGGAATAGATGTCGCGGGCATCACCCACGTGATCAACTACGACATCCCCGCCACACGTGAGGATTACGTGCACCGCATCGGGCGCACCGCGCGTGCGGGCGCAAGCGGCGTGGGCGTCACGCTCGTCGCTCACGATCAGACCCGCGAACTGGCGGGAATGGTCAGCCCACTCGGCTTGGAGCGTGAGCTCGGTCTCGCTGGGATCACCTCCACAGCCCCGAATCGGGGCGCCGGTGGCGGTGGTGGGAATCGTCCACGCGGCGGCGGGCGTCGCTCGGGAGCCGGTCACGGGGGGGCGCAACGCTCGGCGGGCTCCGCGCGTAGCGGTGCTCGACGTCGCCCGCGCGCGTCGGGTCGCGAGAGGTAGGCCGCACGAGCAGTTATTTCGGCCGGAGCGTCAGCTAACGTCGCGTTCCATGAATACGCCGCATCCGCCGAATCCCGAGGCAGACGCCGGCGCCAACGGCGACTCCGCGGAGGCCAGCTCAGAGGCCGATCTGCTCACCCACTACGACATCCTGCGTGTGCGGGCCGCCAACCCAGGTCCGCTCACGCTGTCGGGTACAAACACGTGGGTCGTGGGGCGCTCGCCGGCGTGGGTGGTCGATCCCGGCCCGATGCTGGACGAGCACATCACACGTCTATCGGCCGCGATCGACGCTCGCGGCGGGCTGGGCGGGGTGGTGCTCACCCATGACCACCATGACCACGCCGAAGCCGTGCGGCCACTACTCGAACACTATCCCGCACCGCTCGCTGCTGGGCGCGGATCTGTGGACATCCTGCTCAGCGAGAACGTGCGTTTCGGGCCTTTCGAGGCGGTCGCCACGCCTGGCCATGCTGCCGATCACTTCGCGCTCGTGGCCGATGGCGCGTGCTTTACCGGCGACGCCGTGCTGGGGGAGGGCAGCGTGTTCATCAGCCCCTATCGTGGAGCCATGTCCGGCTACATGTTGGCGCTCACACGCCTGCGCCTGCGCGAAGATTTCAACGTACTGTGCCCCGGCCACGGGCCGCCGGTATGGGACGCCCACGTCAAGCTCGAAGACTACCTCGCCCACCGCATTGACCGGGAGAACCGCCTGATCATGGCCCTGAGCGAAGGTCGGCGCACGATCCAAGAACTACTGGACGCCGTCTGGCCTGAGGTGCCAGAGCCATTGCTGCCGCTTGCCACAGCAACGCTCGCTGCGCATCTGGACAAGCTCGAAGACGAGCAAATCCTCCCTGACGGTGTCGAGCGGCCGAAGTTCGAGCGAACCGAGTGGTAAGCCCGCCTGACGGCGCGTCGGCCGCAAAGGACCCCACGGCGCAGAGCGCTCAGGCGGGGTCGGGCATGTCTGCTGCTGGGTGGGCATCAACCAACTCCCCCTTCCCGCCGATCGCCGACTACGGCTTTCTGTCGGACTGTCACACGGGAGCGCTCGTCGCCTCGGACGGCTCAATCGAGTGGATGTGCCTGCCGTACTTCGACTCACCTTCGATCTTCGGCGCACTGCTCGACCGTGGGGCCGGCAGCTGGCGGGTTGGCCCATACGGCGTGTACGTCCCCGCGGGCCGGCGCTACATACCGGGAACGAACATCATCGAGACGACGTGGATGACGCCGCAGGGCTGGCTGCGGGTGGTTGAGGCACTCACGATCGGACCGTGGCATGACAACAAGGAGGGCTCCAGCCACACACGCCCCCCTACCGACTACGACGCCGACCACCTGCTGGTGCGCATCATCGAATGCATCCAGGGACAGGTGCAGGTCGAGATCGTGTGCGAGCCGATGCTCGACTACGGCTCCACCGCCGCAAACTGGACGTTTGTGGAGAGCGGAGAGTCCGGTGTCTGCATGCTCGACGCCGCCGACGACGTGACCGATTTCAGGCTCTTTAGCGACATCCGCATGGGCATCGAGGGCAACCGCACGCACGGACGCCACACGATGACCGAAGGCGAGAAGCGCTTCTGCGCGCTCTCTTGGACGGAGGGCAGGGGAGGGCCGCACACGGTTGAGCAGGCCGAGGAATACATGGACCGCACGAGTCACTTCTGGCGCACGTGGGTGGCCGAAGGCACCTACCCCGACCACATTTGGCGCCTTCACCTGGAGCGCTCGGCGCTGGCGCTGAAGGGCCTCACGTTCATGCCCACAGGTGCTCTGGTCGCTGCCGCCACTACCTCGCTGCCTGAGACCCCCCAAGGCGAGCGCAACTGGGACTATCGCTTCTGCTGGATGCGCGATGCGACTTTCACGCTGTGGGCGCTGCACGCGCTCGGCTTGAACTGGGAGGCAGACGATTTTGTGCAATACGTCGCGGACATGGAGCGCAACGAGGATGGCTCGCTGCAGATCATGTACGGGATCAGGGGGCAGAAGGATCTGACCGAGTCAACGCTCGATCACCTCAAGGGCTATGAGGGTGCGCGCCCGGTGCGCGTCGGCAACGGCGCCTACAACCAGCGCCAGAACGACGTGTTCGGCGCGGTGCTCGACTCGGTGTATCTGCACTCCAAGAAGCGCGACCACATACCCGAGCGGCTGTGGCCAGTGCTGGCCGACCAGGTGCAGTGCGCGGCGAACGTGTGGAAGCAGCCCGACCAGGGGATTTGGGAGGCACGCGGCGAGCCCCGCCACTACGTCTCCTCCAAGCTGATGTGCTGGGTGGCGATGGACCGCGGCGCGCGCTTGGCTGAACGCCGAGGCGAGAACGAGCACGCCGAAAAATGGCAGGCGCTCGCCGACGAGATCAGCGCCGATATCCTCGATCGCGGTGTCGACAAGCGTGGGGTCTTCCGCCAGCACTACGAAACGGATGCGCTCGACGCCTCCAACCTCCTGGTGCCGCTCGTGCGCTTCCTGCCGCCCGACGACGAACGCGTGCGCGCCACCGTGTGCGCGATACGTGACGAGCTCACCGAGAGTGGCCTCGTGCTGCGCTATCGAACCGACGAGACCGACGATGGCCTCCACGGGGAGGAGGGCACGTTCCTGATCTGCTCGTTCTGGCTCGTCTCAGCGCTGTCAGAGATCGGTGAGCACCGCCAAGCGGAGCACATGTGCGAGCGCCTGCTCTCCTACGCCTCGCCGCTGGGGCTTTACGCAGAGGAGCTCGAGGCCTCATCAGGGCGTCATCTGGGCAACTACCCCCAGGCGTTCACGCACCTTGCGCTGATCAACGCAGTCACGCACGTGATCGACGCCCAGCAGCAGGTCTGAGACCGATTAGTAGCCCGGCTCGCCAGGCAGGACGATGCGAGCGACCTCGCCCTCGAGGATTACCCGTGGCTGGATGGGTTTGACCTCGCGCCCGCGGGCGTGGCCCAAAACGTCATCCACGGAGGAGAAGTCGCGGAGCTGCTCCAGGTGCTTGATCGTGGGAAAGACCAGCGAGATGTCGCCGGCCTTGTATGCCTCGAGGGCGCCAGCAGGCGTGAACCAGCCGAGGTCCACACACTCTTCGCCGTCGATCGCGGGCTCCTGGCCGGCGGGCAGCGCAGCGAGAAAGAAATGGGTGTCGAAGCGAATCTGCACCTCCGCGGGAGTAATCCAGCGGGAGAACTTGATGAGCTGGTCAGGATCCTGAAGCGAGATCGCTGCCTCCTCCTGCAGCTCGCGCAATGCCGCGGCGCGATGGGCGCTATCACCGTCGCCCTCATCGGCGTCGACGGCGCCACCGGGAAACACCCATACACCGCCCATGAAGCGCGCCTGGGGAGTGCGCTTGACCAGCAGCACTTCAAGCCGCTCCGCTCCGCCTCGAAGCAGGATCACGCATGCCGCCTGGCGCGCGGGAGTTGGCTCGCCGGGGTTGTACGTCTCGCCCGGGCCCGGACGTTCGCTCTCCTCCGACGTTCGCATCTGACGACCCTACCGGCCGGTAGTCTTCTTCGCATGAGCGACACCTCCGAGACCACAAGCCCATGAGTGCCCCTACCGAGATCCTCCAGCGCTGGATCTGCGAGTCCTGCGGCTACATCTACGACCCGGAGGAGGGTGATCCCGACGGTGGCATCCCAGCCGGGACAGCGTTCGAGGACATCCCCGACACGTGGTTCTGTCCGGTGTGTGGTGCGCGTAAGCGTGACTTCACCCTGTATGAGGACTAGCTGACCGACTGGCAGCAATTGCTCGCGCTCGACCGCGAGCGCGTGTGGCACCCCTACGGGGCGCTGCCGGCGGCGATGGCGCCGCTGCCTGTCGTTTCTGCGCAGGGTGTTCGTCTGCAGCTGGCGGATGGTCGCGAGCTGATCGACGGAATGGCTTCATGGTGGTGTGCCATCCACGGCTACCGCCACCCCGTGCTCGATACCGCGGTGCAGGAGCAGCTTGGGAAGATGGCGCATGTGATGTTCGGCGGGCTCACACACGAGCCCGCTATCCGGCTGGTCGAGCAACTGAGCGAGCTCGCGCCTGCAGGTCTTGAGCGGGTGTTCCTCGCTGACTCGGGTTCGGTGTCGGTGGAGGTGGCGATCAAGCTGTGCCTGCAGTACCAGCGTGCTCTCGGCCACAGCGCCCGCACCCGCCTGCTCACGGTCAGAGGTGGGTACCACGGTGATACCGCAGGCGCGATGGCCGTGTGCGATCCCATCGGTGGGATGCACAGCCTGTTCGCCGGAGTGCTGCCGGAGCACGTATTTGCCGAGCGCCCACCAGATGGATTCGACGCCGGTTTGGATCAACGCTGGGCCACCCATGTGCGCGAGTTGGCGGCGGAACATGCCGAGGAGCTCGCAGCGGTGATCCTCGAGCCGGTCGTGCAGGGAGCAGGGGGCATGCGCTTCCACGCACCCGAGTGCGTGGCGCTGATGAGGCGCATATGCGACGAGCACGGACTGTTGCTGGTGCTCGATGAGGTCGCCACCGGCTTCGGGCGCACAGGTGCGATGTTCGCGTGTGAGCACGCCGCGGTGACGCCCGATGTGATGTGCGTGGGCAAGGCGCTCACCGGCGGCTACATGACGCTCGCGGCAACCCTATGCACGGACGCCGTCGCCGCGGCTGTCTCTGGCGGAGAGAGTGGGGGGCTGATGCACGGACCGACGTTCATGGGCAACCCACTCGCCTGTGCCGTCGCCCTTGCTTCGCTCGATCTGCTTGCGGAAGGCGACTGGATGGGCCGCGTGGGTGCGATCGAAGACGGGCTTTCTGTCGGCTTGGAGCCCGCGCTCGAGCTGCCGGGCGTGGCGGACGTGCGGGTTCTCGGTGCCATCGGCGTTCTGCAGCTCGAGCACCAAGTGGATATTGCCGCGGCCACTGCCGCGGCTGTCTCAAATGGCGTGTGGCTACGCCCGTTTCGCGACCTGATCTACGCGATGCCGCCGTATGTGACCGGGGGCGAGGACATCGCGCAGATCACCTCCGCGATGCTCGCTGCCGCCCAGGTCTAAGCCTCACGCTGGTTAGCTGCGTCAATCGAGCAGGTGGAGCAGCGGCGATCCTGCATTGGCCAGGTCCTCCAGCGCGGGACCGGAGATCTCGCTCAGCGTCTGCACCTGGACGTCGCCCAGACGCGCGATCGTCGCTTGGTTGGAGTGCTCCATCGCAGTCGGCTGCGCCGGCCACGGTGTGAAAACCACGGCGCGCACCGTCAGGCCAGCCGTGCGTGCCGCATGGATGGTGAGCAACGTGTGGTTGATCGTGCCAAGGCCGGGACGGGCAGCAATCAGCAGCGGCAGATCGAGCGCGACAGCGAGGTCGCACACGCTGTAATCGTCCGCCAGGGGCGTCAGTAGGCCGCCCACGCCCTCGACGATCAGCGTGCTGTCTCCGTTATGTGCGTGAGCTGCCGCGAGCAGCGCCGCGGGGTCGATCTTCACGCCAGCGAGTTGCGCTGCGAGGTGTGGAGACACGGCCGGGCCATAGCGCAACGGTGTGACCTCCTCGGGGGGCATGCCCGCTGCCCTCGCCAGTAACTCGTGGTCGGGTGGCCATTCGCCGCGTGCCTCGATTTCCGCCGCGTCCTCCAGTCCCGTCACGACCGGCTTGAACGCCCGCACCGTCTCACCTGTGGCAGACAGCGCCGCAAGCAATGCTGCACTGAGGATGGTCTTGCCGACGCCCGTGTCGGTCGCTGTGATGAATAGCCCTCGCATGCCCACGCGTTCCCGCGTCAGCGACTAGGCCGCGCGGACGCTGCGGAACTCGCGCTCGAAGTCGAACGGGGCGTTCGGCCCAGCCAGCGCCGGCATTTCGCTTGTGTCGAGGTCGAGGTCGGGCGCCGTGCGGCGCGCACTGACACGCACCTGGGTGGACACCCGTGCCGCATCTACATCAGTCTCGCGCTCGAGGTCGAAGGGTGTCCCCACAGACTCTCCATCGTCGTCAAAGCGCACATTTCCAACCGCCGTCAGCTCCCTGTACGCCAATTCACGCGCCGCGATCTCGTCCTGGCGTTCAGGTAGCGGCGGCGTCATCGATGCTGGATCGAGACCAACCTTGCGCGCCGCAGCGCCAAACACGCTAGCCGCCATCTGGAGCTCTGTGCCCGTGTGCGACGCCATCGCCGTCAGTCGTAGCCGCGACGTTCCGGCAGGCACCGTCGGCGGCCTGATCGCCTGTGCGAATGCCCCTTGCCCGATCGCCTCCTGGCACATGCGCACCGCTCCGCGCTCGTCGCCCACAATCAGCGGCACGATGTGCATCTCCGTGTCCGCCACCGGAAAGCCCTCCGCCGCCAGTGCCCTGCGCAGGACACGGGCGTTGGAGCGCAGTCGCTCAACACGGTGAGGGCGCTCCTGCAGTAGTTCAAGCGCGGCAAGAGCCGCCGCAACAGCCGGCGGTGCCGGTGCGGTCGAGAAGATCAGCGAGCGCGAGCTGTTAATCAAGTAACGCACGATCTCCGCGCTGGCGCACGCGTATGCCCCATAGGAGCCAAACGCCTTGCCAAGCGTGCCCACGATCACATCTATCTCGCCCTCCAGGCCTGCCGCCGCGACCGCGCCGCGACCGCCCGGGCCGAGGTTGCCCGTCGCGTGTGCCTCATCGACTACCAGTCGCGCTCCGTGCATGTCCGCGAGCTCCACGATCTGCTCCAGTGGTGCCACGTCTCCGTCCATCGAGAACACCGAGTCGGTCACGATCAGCCGTCGCTCGCCCGCGTGGCGGCGCAGGCTCCAGTCGAGGTGTTCCACGTCGCGGTGGCGGTACACCACCACCTCAGCACGCGACAGTCGGCAGCCATCGATGATCGAGGCGTGGTTGAGCTCGTCCGAGAACACCACGTCGCCGCGACCCGCCAGCGCGCCGATCACGCCGAGGTTCGCGAGATAGCCCGAGCCGAACAACAGGCATGCCTCGCTGCCCTCGAACGCCGCTAGACGCTCCTCCAGGCGGCCGTGGATCGTCATCGTTCCTGATACCAGGCGCGAAGCCCCCGCTCCCACGCCCCAGCGCATCGCCGCGTCCGCCGCCGCTTCACGTACGCGAGGATGGTCGGCCAGTCCCAGGTAGTTGTTTGAGCAGAGCAGCAACACCGGCTTGCCGTCGAGCAACACAGTTGGTCCTTGCGGACCGCTGACCAGACGCAGGCGACGAGATAGACCTAGCTGCTCGAGCTCCTGCAGCCGTTCTCCGATCTCGCTCACCGCAGGTCCGGACATCTACCCCACCGGCACCCTGTTGGCAGCGCCGTCCGGTCGCGGCGGAACGGCGCGCTTGGCTCTGTAGCGCAGCTGCGTCGAGGGATCCCACAATCGCACCTGCAGGTCTACCTCGTCAGCGGGTGCCGCCACCTCGCGCAGCTCCTCAATCACATCTGGTGTCTCGCCCGCCAGCCAGCCCGAGCGGTTGTCCGGACGTGGGTTGGACGCGTTATCTGGTTGGCGCGCCAGGTTCAAGCCAAGCTCCTCGAACATCTCCCTGTCGGTCTCCGGATCGTTGCCCAGCGTCGTCAGGAAGTTGCCCATCATCACGCCGTTGATGCCCGCCTTCACCGCCAGCTGCTGCAGCTCCGCGAGGTTCTCCACGCGCCCTCCGCAAAGGCGGAACAGCGCTTCCGGGAGGATCAGCCGGAAGATCGCGATCCACTTGACCGCCTCCCACGGATCCATGAACTCGCGGTCGCCGAACTTCGTGCCCGGGCGTGGGTTGAGCATGTTGATCGGCACGCTAGTTGGGTTGATCTCCGCCAACTCAAACGCCATCTCCACGCGCTGCTCACGCGTCTCGCCGAGGTTCAAAATGCCGCCCACGCACGTCTCAAGCCCCGCCTCGCGCACCGCATCGATCGTGCGCAGCCGGCCCTCGTAGCGGACCGTGCTCGTTACTTCCGAGTAATAGCTGTGGGCTGTCTCCACGTTGTGGTGCACCCGCTGGATGCCAGCCTCCCGTAGCGCCTTTGCGCGCTCCGCGGAGATATGGCCCACCGACGCGCAGCGCTTGAGGTTGGTCTTCTCAGAGACCAGACGCACACCCTCCAGGTACTTCTCGAAATCGCGCTTGGAGAGACCCTGGCCCTGCGTGACCATGCAGAAGCGATGCGCGCCCGCCGCTTCCGCCGCGCGCGCGTGCTCAAGGATCTGCTCCGGCTCCATCATCGCGTGCATCGGCGTCTCCGCATCGGCAAAGCGCGACTGTGCACAGAAGCCGCAATCCTCCGCGCAGCCTCCCGACTTGGCGTTCACCAGCGAGCACATGTCGGTGGAATCCGAGAATCGCTCCACGCGTGCTTCCCACGCGCGCTCGATCAACGCTTCGATCTGGGCGCGATCCTCGATCTCTCCCAGCCGGAGAGCTTCCTCGCGTGTGATCAGCGGGGCCACAGTCGCACAACGTATGCGCTGTGGCGGACGGCTATTTGCCGCGCCAGTGCGGAGCGCGCCGCTCGGCGAACGCGCGCATCCCCTCGCGCAGGTCCTGCGAGGCAAACGAAGCGCGGCGCAGCTCGATCAGCTCTGCTTCCACGTCCGCCGACAGCTCGCTCTCCGCCCGCAGCAGCGCGGCGATCACGCGCTTGTTGCCCGTCTGCGACAGCGGCGCGTTGCCAGCGAGCTCACTCGCCAGCTCGAGCGCCTGGGCCCCGAGATCCTCGGCGCTGGCCACGCGGTTGACCAGTCCCCAAGAAAGCGCTGTATCTGCATCGATGTAGCTGCCCAGCAGGAACAGCTCGCGGGTTCGCGCCGCGCCGATCGCGTCGATGAAACGACGTAGCCCCGTGTGCGAGTACACCAACCCGAGCTTCGCCGGGGGCATGCCGAGCTTGATCCCCGCCTGAGCCACACGCAGATCGCACGACAGCGCCAGCTCCAGCCCGCCGCCGATCGTGTGCCCCGGTAGCGCCGCCAGCGTCGGATACGGGAACGCCTCCAACGCATCGATCGCCTGCGTGAACGGGTGGGCCACCAGGCGCTCCGCGCGATCTTCGAACTCCTCGTCGGGGATCTCGCCGATGTCATAGCCGGCCGAGAACATCCCATGCGCGCCCGTGATCATTACGCAGCCGGCGTGCGAGGAAAGCGTGGACAGTTCCTCGAGCGTCGCGCTGATCGCGTCCAGGATCGGGTGATCGAGCGCGTTGCGCTTGGCCGGGTTTGAGATCGTCAGGCGAACAACACCCTCCGCCGGCTCGTCGATCAGGAGCTTGCCGTCGGCCAGCTCGCGTGGGGGAGCGCTCGGGGACACCGGTCCGACAGGCTAGCCGAGCCGCCGTGACTGCAGTCGCCAGAGTTAGCTCGCCCGAGCCAGCGTCCGGCACGGGCCAACGGTGCTAGTCGAGCACCACCAAGGTGTCGCCCTCGTTCACCGCCTGGCCCTCCTCGCAGCGGATCTCCGTCACCGTACCAGCATCTTCCGCCTCCACAGGCATCTCCATCTTCATCGACTCGAGGATCGCCACCGTGTCGCCCTCCTCGATCGTGTCGCCCACCGCACACTCGATTTTCCATACCGTGCCGGTGATATGAGCCTCAATGTCGGTCATGTAATCCTCTCGCTCCTTCGGATGTCGCTCGCCACCACTGGAGCACCACAATAGATAGCGTCGCCGACCGATCCCCTGACGCCGCGATTGTCGTTCTCGTAGCTGCCCACAACGAGGCCGATCGCATTGCCGCCACGCTCGCTGCGCTCGCTCGCGCGTTTCCCCGCGCGCCCATCTGGGTCGCCGACGACGGCTCCACCGACGCCACCGCCGAGATCGCCCGGGCGGCCGGTGCCCACGTGGTTGGCGGCGAGCGCATGCTCGGCAAGGGAGCTGCTGTCACCCGCACCGCCCGCGAAGCTCTGCATCACGCCAACGTGCCAACCGACGAGGCCCGTCAAACCACTCGTACTCCTTACTCAAAATCAATATTCGTTCTCTGCGACGGTGATCTCGGAGACTCTGCGGTCGAGCTTTCGGCGCTCCTTGACACTGTTGCGCGCGGGGATGCCGATGTGGCGGTCGCGGCCTTTGCCACTCGTGTCGGGGGTGGCTTCGGGCTCGCGCTCGGCTTCGCGCGCTGGGCGATTCGTCGGCGTTGCGGGCTGCGGATGCGCGCGCCCATCTCCGGGCAGCGGGCGCTGACTCGAGGAGCACTGGAAGACGTGCTGCCGTTCGCTCATGGCTTCGGCATGGAGATCGGCATGACTATCGACGCCGTCCGTGCAGGGCATCGTGTGCGGGAGGTCGAGCTAGATCTCTCCCACCGTGCCAGCGGACGCACGCTCGCCGGCTTTCTGCATCGAGGCCGCCAGCTCGTCGACTTCCTGCGCGCCTACGTCTCCCGACGTTAGGATCCGTCACTGTGTCCTCGCGCGTAACTTTGCGTCGCCGCCGACGTACAGCGTTCGCATGAGCGATCTCGCCCCCATGCGCGAGCAGGTCTACACCGATCCGCGCCCCAAGGAGCACTTCGACCGTTTCCACGAGCGCTCGCGCACGCGGGAACCCAATGCGGCGTATGAGTTCGTACGCGTGCTCACCTCGCTCTACGCCTACACGTTCCTGCGCGCTCGCGCCATCTCCGTCGAGAAGGTGCCCGGCAATGGCGCCGTGATCCTCGCCCCCAACCACTTCTCCTTCATGGACCACTTCCTGATGGGCTGCTACATCCGCCGCAAGGTCCGCTTCATGGCCAAGTCGCAGCTGTTCAAGCCGCCCATGCAGTTCATCTACACCCACGGCGGCGTATTTCCCGTGCGCCGCGGCGCACGGGATGAGGAGTGGTTCATCACCGCGCGCGCCATTCTCGAACGCGGCGGCGCCATCACCATGTACTGCGAGGGTGGGCGCTCGCGCACCGGCAAAGTCTCCGAACAGGCCAAGCGCGGGATCGGACGGCTGGCGCTCGAGACCGGCGCGCCGATCGTCCCCATCGCCATCTACGGCTCCTCCCACGTACGCAACTGGAAGCGCCTGCAGTTCCCCAAGGTCACCGTCCAATACGGCGACGCCATGCGCTGGGAGCCCATTGAGGACCCCACCCGTGAGCAGCAGCAGGCCGTCGCCGATCAGGTGCTCCTCGAGATCCGTGACCTGTACGGCGGTCTCGAACAACACGGTCGCAAGGGGATCCTGCGGCGCGTGCGCGAGCAGCGCCGCGCCGAACGGCATGCCCCCAAGGGTGCAGCCGCCGTCTAGGGGCACATGAGTTGTCGGGTTGGTCGCCTAGGGTGTTCAGCCACATGAGCTGTCGAGAAGGCACGGGGGTGCGACATGCAGCGTCAGCTTGATCCCGGAGCGGTGATTCGCCGCGTGTTCGAGATCTACGTCGATCAGGCGTCCGTGCTGATGCCAGCGGCCGCGGTCGTGTTCGTCTTTACGGGGATCATCTCCGCGCTGCTGATCGTTGCCAGTTCCGCTCTTGCGCTCGTCGCGCTGATCGTCAGCCTCGTCGCGACCACGCTCTTCACCGGCATGGTCGTCGAGCTCGTTGCCGATGTTCAGGACGGCAAGCGCGACTCCAGTCCCGGCCAGCTGCTGCAGGCGGTTACGCCCGTGCTCGGTCAGCTGCTCCTCGTCGGCATCGTCGCCGGCATCGGCATCGTCATCGGCTTCGTCCTCATCATCGTCCCCGGGCTCATCCTCATCACCATCTGGTCCGTCGCCGCACCAGTGGTCGTGCTCGAGAACCCCGGTGTGTTCGCGTCGCTCAGGCGCAGCCGCGAGCTCGTCCGCGGCAACGGCTGGCAGGTCTTCGGCGTGATCGTCGTTGTCTACGTCATGGTCGCCATCCTCTCCTTCATCATCGAGGGCATCGCCGAATCCGCCGGCTCCGGTGT
>JBEKAM010000037.1:0-21043 GCA_050015915.1 Solirubrobacteraceae bacterium | reverse complement strand
GACTGACATGGACCCCGAGAGCAGTTCAGAGCTCGAGCGCCAGGATGCGAGCGGCCAGGTGTCGCAGGGCCCACCACGACTCACGGGGGCGGCAACAATGACTGCTCCGGCAACCATTCGTACCGATCTACAGGCCAAACCGGCTCTCAGCGTCAAGCTCGAGCAGCTGCGCGCCTTCTACGGGAGTGCCGAACAGGTCAAGGGCATCGATCTCGAGTTCCGCGCCAACCAGGTGACCGCCATCATTGGGCCGTCCGGCTGCGGTAAGTCGACGATGGTGCGCTGCATCAACCGTATGCACGAGGAGATCCCCGGGGCCCGTGCCGAGGGCCGGGTGCTACTCGCTGACCTCGACATCTACGACCCGTCGGTCGACGTCGTCGCGGTGCGCCGCGCAGTGGGCATGGTCTTCCAGAAGCCCAATCCGTTCCCGACGATGTCGATCTTCGACAACGTCGCTGCGGGTTTGCGGCTAAGCTCCAAGCGCGGCGGCGACATGCGCGCGAAGGTAGAGGCAGCGCTACGCAGTGCCGGCCTGTGGGATGAGGTCGCCGACCGCCTCGATGCGCCGGGCGCTGGGCTCTCGGGTGGACAGCAGCAGCGCCTTTGTATCGCGCGCTCACTCGCTGTCGATCCCGAGGTGATCTTGATGGACGAGCCGTGCTCGGCGCTCGACCCGATCGCGACGCTGAAGATCGAGGAGCTGATCGATCAGCTCAAGCAGCGCGTCACGATCGTGATCGTCACGCACAACATGCAGCAGGCCGCGCGCGTAGCCGACCGCACGGCGTTCATGCTCGGTGGCGAGCTCGTGGAGATCGGCCCAACACAGGAGATCTTCACCAAACCCAACGATTCGCGAACCGAGGAATATGTCACCGGGAAGTTCGGCTGAAAACGACCGTCCACCTGCGGTCTCATCCGGTCCAGCGAGGACCGCGGGCGCAGGCATCATCGGCACGAGCGACGGACCTCCCGCGCAGGGCCGCGCGCATTTCCAGGCGCAGTTGCGCGAGCTCGAGGAAAATGCCCTCGGGGGACTGGACCTGATCGTCGAGCAGCTCGACCGCGTGCTCGAGTCCCTGTACCACCAGGATGTGGAGCTCGCGCAGATGGTGATCGCCGACGACGACCGCGTCGACGGGCGCTACCTGGAGGTGCACCAGGGGATTCTCTCGCTGCTCGCGCTGCAAGCGCCCGTCGCCGGAGATTTGCGGCTGGTGGCGGCGCTACTGCACATGATCAAGCACATCGAGCGCATGGGCGACCAGTGCGTGAACATTGCGAAGCTGATCCCGCTGTCAGGACACGAGCCGCCCGTACACAGGGAAATGCTCGACGCGCTCGCCAAGATGGGCGCGTTCGCGCGCTCGGAGGTGATCCAATCGAAGGCCGCGTTCGCCGCCCGCGACGTCGGCCTTGCCGAAGACCTCGTGCGCCAGGATCGCGAGATCAACCGCCTCAACCGCGAGATATTCCGCCTGGCGATCGAAATCGGCGATGACCCCGACACACGTGAGTGGGCCATGCACATGACGCTCGTCGCCCGCGCGCTCGAGCGGATCGGCGATAACGCCGTCGATATCGGCGAGCAGGTCGCGTTTGTGGTCACGGGCCTGTTTCGCGAGTTCTCGGACTCCTCGCGCCCGCCGGGGCCGACCCGCGTCTGAGCCGCGTCCTGTGTGGCTCTGAGCAAAACACCCGGCGAGCCCGCCCGATCGGTCGTCGCATGCTGCGAACTGGCCCGCAAATAGCGAACGGGCCTTGTTACGATCCTGTTACGTCGACTTGCAGGGCTTTCCCGCGTCCCTGCGATGGCTTACACTCCACCGCAATGAGCGCAAGCTTGAGCGCCGGAGAATTGGGGGGCGCGCCAGCATCCTCCGACGGCACAGCAGCATCATCGGCGCTTCGCATCGCCGTCCTGGACCGTGACAGCGGCTTCATCCAGGTATTGAGCAAGCGGCTGGACCGTCTTGCGTGGGAGCACAGGGTGCTCGCCAGCCCCGTACCAGCCGACGAGGTCGTCTCGATGCGCCTGAGCGCGCTCGTCGTCGATCTTGCTGTACTGGGACCACAGGCGTGGACCTGGCTGGAGCGTCTGTGCGAGGCTTTGCCAGAGCTCGGCATCGTCGTCTGCACGGGCCCTTCGACGGTGGCCCAACGCGTGCGCGGCCTGCGACTTGGGGCAGATGACTGGATCACCAAGCCCTGCCACCCGGAGGAAGTGATCGCACGCGTGCAGAGCGTCGTGCGCCGCCGCCGCCACAGCACAAGCCGAGCAGAGGTCGAGCCGATCACCGCCGGCGAGGTCGAGATCCGCTCCGATCGTTTCCAGGCGTTCGTGGGCGAGCACAGCATCGACCTGACCAGGCGCGAGTTCGAGCTGATCGAGCTTCTCGCCTGCGCCGAGGGGCGCGTTCTGGAGCGTGAGGAGATCTACTCGCGCCTATGGGGCTACACCATGGTCCGCGGCGACCGTTCGGTGGACGTGTTCGTGCGCAAGCTTCGCCAGAAGCTCGAGAAAGCCTCGCCCAACTGGCGCTACATCCACACGCACTTCGGCATCGGCTACCGCTTTGCTGCCGAATCGGTCGAGCTGGTCGACCCGAGCGTCGTGCCCTCGTCACTCCCCGTGGATTGGATCCCCACCCACCCCACCGGCGATCAGGGCGAGCTCGCGGGGCCGCATGAGGACGACGAGCTCACCGCTCGCTCCCTCTAGCCGCACGATCGCAAGACCGCCCTTCTTCACGTCCACGCGGCCACCGGTCAACTGGCCGACCACATGAGACAGGTCGGGCTCGTGCCCGACCATCAGCAGCCGTCCATCGGCACTCAACGCTGAGATCGCATCCAGTGCCTGAGAAGCCTCGAAGCCACCGGCCAGCGGCTGGTGGACAGACAGCAGCTCTCGCTGCTGGGGCTCCCAACCCTCGGCGGCCAGCTCAGCCGTCTCGCGGGCGCGTACCTTGGGGCTGAACAGCACCGCCTCGAAGTCGCCGTGCAGGCGCTCTATGGCGATGCCGGCGGCGCGCGCCTGCGCGCGCCCACGCTCCGTCAAGCGGCGGGCGGCATCCGTGCGCGTGCCATGCGGCTCAGCCTCCGCGTGACGAAGTAGCCATAGCTGACGAGCCATTCCTCTGGGGTGGAGCCTAGCGGGTCAGCGTGGATTCGGCTGGACAGGCTCCGCTCTATCTGCCGACTGCGTGAACCGGCCGTTGACGGGCTGACTGCTGGATGGCCGTCTGGGTGTAGCGCGCGGCAACAACGCATGCGATCAGACCGAGCAGACGTCGCAGCGACGCCTCGGGCAGACGACTCTGCAGTCGCGCACCGGCGTAGCTGCCCGCGAAGCCTCCGAGACCCATCGAGACGCCAAGTACCCACTCGGGCGCGACGCTCCCGCCGTGGGTGAGCTGCAGGATCTCGTAGGTTGCAATCCCGGCAATGGACGTAAGGAAAGTCGCGAGCAGCGTCGCCGGTGCCACCTCATAGGCGGAGAACCCGCTGGCGATCAGAACGGGAGCGAGCAGCGAGCCGCCGCCGATCCCATAGATGCCGCCGACCACGCCAACCGCGAGGGCAAGCAAGGAGATCAGCCCGCGCCCGCGCCGACCAGGCTCGGGACGACTCGGAGCCACACGTTGCGAGCCGAGCAGCAGCCACAAGCCGAGTGGCATAAGCACACCTGCAGCGATGAACATGAACGCGTGTCCTCCGGAGAGGTAGTCGACGCGGATGATCGCGCCGGCGATGACGCCCGGGAGCGTTCCAGCGATCAGCAGTGCACTCAGTGAGTTGAACAATCGGCGCTCGTGCCAGAAGCGCAGCAGCCCACCTGGAACCGCGACTACGTTGAAAATCAAGTTGGTAGGCGTCACCGCAGGGCTTGGAACACGCAGCACGCTCAGCTGCACGGGCAGCAGCAGGACGGCGCCGGAAACGCCCGCGGGCGTTGTGACGAGTGCGATCAGAAAGCCGCAGGCAGCCCCAGCAGGCCATTGCCAACTCATTTAGTGAAGATTACCGACTCGCCGCGACTGTGCGGTAGCTTGATGGTCTTATGAATGGCGATCTAGAGCGCAACGGGGACGACGGGTCGACGGTCGCGACTGCCGTTGCGGACAGCACGGCGGATTCCTCGCTGCAGGACCCCTCGCTTTATCTCAACCGCGAGGTCTCCTGGCTTGACTTCAACGACCGCGTGCTGCAGCTCGCTGAGGATGAGCACGTGCCCCTCTTGGAGCGCGTGAAGTTCTGTGCGATCTACACGACCAACCTGGACGAGTACTACATGGTGCGCGTGGCGGGGCTGCGCGACCAGATCGACGCCGGGGTGGAGAACCCCAGCCAGGACGGCCTGATCCCCTCCGAGACGATCGCGCTGATCCGTGAGCGCGTACTCGCTCAGAGCCGCCGACTGACCGACTGCTTCGAAGGGCATCTGCGTCCGGCATTGGCCGAGCACGACATCCGTGTGGTGAGCGTGCGCGACCTCGACGATGAGCGCCGGGCAGAGCTCGCCAGGCATTTCCAGAAGGCGATCTTCCCTGCGCTCACGCCGCTGGCGGTGGCCCCCGGACGCCCCTTTCCCTACATCTCCAACCTGTCGCTCAGCCTCGCGGTGCTCGTACGCGACCCGATCAGCGGACAGACGGTGTTCGCGCGCGTGAAGGTCCCAACGGAGATCCTGCCGCGCTTTGTGACGCTCAGGCAGCCAGCGCCCGAGCCGGCGCTGCTGGTGCCGCTGGAGGACGTGATTGCCAACCACCTGGACGCACTGTTCCCCGGCATGGAGATCGCCGACTACGACGTCTTCCGGGTGACCCGCGACGCCGACCTGGAGGTCTCAGATGACGCGGCAGACCTGCTGCAGGCAGTCGAGGACGAGCTGCGGCGCAGGCGCTTCGGCGAGGTCGTGCGGGTGGAGGTGGGCGCCGGCTGCTCCGATCAGCTGCGTGAGGCGCTGGCAGGCCTGTTGGGCGTTCAGGACGAGGAGGTCTATCCGGTCGACGGGCTGCTCGACATGGGCGCGCTTTGGCAGATCGTGAAGCTCCCCGGTCACGCCGAGCTGCGGGAGGAGCCGATCGTCGGCATCACCCACCCACGGCTGCTGCGCGGCGAGGGCGAGCGACCGGATGTGTTGGGCGCGATGCGCGAAGGCGACCTGCTGGTGCACCACCCCTACGAGTCGTTCTCGACGTCGGTCGAGCGCTTCGTCGAGCAGGCCGTAGCCGACCCGAACGTCCTCGCGATCAAGCAGACCGTCTACCGCACGAGCGACGACTCCCCGCTGGTGCCGGCGCTGATCGACGCGACCGAGCGCGGCAAGCAGGCGGTGGCGCTCGTCGAGCTACAAGCGCGCTTCGACGAGCGTATGAACATTCACTGGGCAAAGGCCCTGGAGGAGGCTGGCGTGCACGTGGTCTACGGCCAGCCAGGCTTCAAGACGCATGCCAAGTGCGTACTGGTCGTGCGCCGCGAGGGCGACGGTGTGCGCAACTACGTGCACATCGGCACCGGTAACTACCACTCGGCCACGGCCCGCCTGTACACGGACTTCGGGCTGTTCACCACCGACGAGCAGATCGGCGCGGACGTTGCCGACATGTTCAACTACCTGACCGGCTACGGACGCCCGCTGCACTACCGCAAGGTGCTGATCGCCCCCGCCCACCTGCGCAAGGGCATCGTCGAGCAGATCGAGCGCACGATCGATGCTCACTCCGAGGAGCACCCGGCGCGGATCGCCATGAAGATGAACTCGCTCGTGGACGGCCGCTGCATCCGCGCCCTGTATGAAGCTTCACAGGCAGGCGTGCGTGTTGATCTGAACGTACGCGGCATCTGCTGCCTTCGCCCGGGCCTGCCGGGTATCTCGGAGAACATCAGGGTGGTCTCGATCGTCGGGCGGCTACTCGAGCATTCACGTGTGTACGCGTTCGAACGCCACGGTGAGCACACGATCTTCATCGCTTCCGCCGACCTGATGCCTCGCAACCTCGACCACCGTGTCGAGCTGGCGGTTCCGATCGAGTCAGAGGAGTTGCGCGGCGAGCTGCTGGACACGCTGGAACGCGCGTTTGCCGATAACCAGAGCTCGTGGGACCTGGATGGCGCGGGCATCTGGCACCGGCGCTCGCTGGATTCGGATCCTGCCCACCTGGAGCCCCGCAGCCTCCAGCTCGAGCTCGCCGAAATCTACGCGGCGCGCGCCGCCGCCGAGCGACCCGCGGGCGAGCGCGACGCGAGCTCGCTGGGCACAGCCGGACATTGAGCGTGGAGGTCGGCTGTGTCATCGTCGGCTGACCCAGCAGCCGCCGAGATCTCATCGCAGCGGCGCGTACCTGACTTCTTCATCGTCGGGCACCCCAAGAGCGGAACCACCGCCCTTTACAACATGCTGCGCGAGCACCCGCAGATCTTCATGCCCAACCTCAAGGAGCCACTGTTCTTCTCCAGCGACATGCGTCTGCGCTTCGCAACTCCGAGGTCGGGAAAGGTGCCACAGACGCTCGACGCGTACCTGGCGTTGTTCGCCGACGCAGATCAAAAGCAGCTTTGGGGCGAGGCATCTTCCTCCTATCTCTGGTCGCGCACGGCTGCGACCGCGATCGCCGAGCTGCAGCCAAGAGCGCGCATCATCGCCGTCCTGCGCGAGCCCGCGAGCTTCCTGCGATCGCTGCACCTGCAGTTCATGCAGATTCACGTCGAGTCGCAAGGCAACTTCCGTAAGGCCCTCGCACTCGAGCCGTCCAGGCGCGAAGGCAAGAGCATCCCGCGCCGCTCCCACCGGCCACAGCTGCTGCTCTATTCAGAGCACGTGCGCTACGTAGAGCAGCTGCGCCGCTATGAGGAGGCGTTCCCCCCTGAGCAGCTGCTGGTGCTGATCTATGACGACTTCCGCGCGGACAACGAGGCGACAGTGCGCAAGATCCTGCGCTTCCTCGAGCTCGACGACAGCGCACCGGTGCGCGTCAAGGACGCCAACCCAACGGTCGTCGTACGCTCGCCGCGGCTGCACGAGCTCTCACAGGCCGTCTCACTCGGACGAAGCCCATTGGCGCGAGCGGCAAATGCAATGGTGAAGGCACTTGGCCCGCGCAACGTGCGCCGAGCTGTGGCGATCCGTGAACGACTGCTGATGGGTAGCCCGCGCTCAGCCGATGACGCGTTGATGCTCGAACTACGCCAACGCTACAAGCCCGAGGTGCAAGACCTGAGCGAGCACCTCGATCGCGACCTCGTGACGCTGTGGGGCTATGACCTCCTCGACTGAGCCATCGCGACAGGTGAAAGACCAACGCGTGGCGATCCTGGTCGTCAACGGCTTTCGCAGACGCGGCCAATGGGCTCAATTCAACCTCGATCAGGCCCTCAAATACCCGTGGATCGACATGTGTCTCACGCAAGTTGCTCGTCACTCCCAGGGCTGGGACTACCAGGTGTTCGTGTTCGACAACTCACACTTGAGGACCCATCGAGCGCTGATGCGCAAGCACTCCTGGGTACGGGTGCTGCCAGACGCCTGGATTGCCGCCCTCGGGCGCCTGGCCAACCGCCTCCCCTTCCCCCACCTCGTTCGCCTATTCGAACGCTCTCACCCGAGCGCGCTTGATTACCTTGCGCGCAAGGTGGCAAACGAGTTCGACTACATAGTCACCCTCGACAATGACTCCTTCCCTGTGCGCGACGACTGGCTGGACGTGCTCGTCGGTGAATGCGAGAGCGGCGCCGCGGTGTCAGGCGTGTACAGGAATGAGATGGCACCCGCGATCGCACCGTTCATACACGTGAGCGGCCTGTGCGTACGCGCAGCAGACCTGGTTGCCCTGAATGTGTCATTTGGCGAGGGCGCGCAGCCGGAGATCGAGCACAACCAGGACGTCGGGCAGAAGATTACCTATGAATTCACCCAGCGGGGCCGCACGATCGCACCGCTGGAGCGCAGCAACGCGCTGAACGTCCACTTCCTGATGGGTGGCATCTACGGCGACGTGATCTACCACCACGGCGCTGGCAGCCGCAAGGGGAAGTTCTGGACATCGACCGATCGTGACACCGACGACCGGGTCAACGCCGCGTTGCGCGATGCAGCCTTCAAAGACCTCGATCACCTGGTCGCGGTGCTACGCGGCGATACCGAGAACGACCTTGGGCTGGAGCCCGTGTGAGGCGGAGCCGAAGCACCTGTTGGGCGCAGACCGTCGTGTTGTCGCCCGGATAGAGACTACGTGTGGCATGATGTATGGCATGAGACGCACGACGATCTACCTTCCTGACGATCTGAAGGAGGCACTCGAGCGGACGGCTGCCGCCGAAGGACGCAGTGAGGCTGAGGTTGTCCGGTCGGCGCTTGCCACCGCGACAGCTGATCACATATATCCAACACCACACCTGCCTCTCTTCAGCAGCGCTGACCCCACGCTTGCGGAGCGGGTGGACGAGGAGCTGGCTAGCGGCTTCGGCGAGTGATGCTGCTCGACACCAGCGGCCTGCTCGCGACGATCGACAGCAACCAGACCCACCATAGCGAGGCGGCGAGGAGCCTGTCCTCTGCACGCCCACCGCTGCTGCTCTCGCCATTCGTGCTCGCAGAGCTCGACTACCTCATCGCCTCACGCGTCGGCTACACCGCCCGCGCAAGCCTGCTCGCGGAGGTCGAGCGCGGCGCCTACGCACTCGAACCGATGACTGCACGGGACATCACAAGCGCGCACGAGATCATTGACCGCTACGCCGACCTCGGGATCAGCCTCGCCGACGCATCGATCGTCGTGCTCTCACAGCACCACCGCATCCGGGATGTCCTAACGCTCGATGAAAGGCACTTCCGCGTCCTCCGCAGCGACGGCAAGCATTTCCGCCTGCTCCCGGCAGACGCATAGGAATCATTGCTGCGTGCCTCCCGACGGGCGGGCGCCGCGGCCTTTACGCCGCTGAAGCGCTGGGCAGCGCGTCCAGCGCCGCTTTGAGCTCGTCCACCGACTGGTAGTCGAGCCCAAGCATGTGGTCGTGACGGTGCCGCACAACACCCTGCTCGTCGATCACGATCACAGCACGCTTGACACCCAGACGCGACGAGAAGGCGTCGTAGGCGCGTGCGACGTGCTTATCGACATCCGCCAGCAGCGGTACGTTGAGCGCGTACTTGGCGGCAAATGCCTCGTGCGATCCCAGATCCTGAGATGAGATCCCCACGACGGTGGCATCCAGCGCAGCGAAGTCCTCAGCTCGATCACGGTATGAGCAGAACTGTTTGGTGCAAACCATCGTGTTGTCCCCAGGGTAAAAGAGCAGCACCACTCGCTCGCCACGATGGTCGGAGAGCTTAAAGGTTCCGTCCGTGCCGGGGAGCTCGAAGTCGGGTGCTTGCTCGCCAACCTGCGGGGTCTTGGCCACTGAGCCAGCCTAGCGGATGCGCTCAGGCGTGGATACGCCGGAGGTTCGTGGATGCGCTAGAACGTGCCCAGTGCGCATTCGCGCCCTCATCGCCTTGAGCCTCGCTACGAGTGCCTACATGTTGCTGGGCGCCTGCGGCAACACCGCGACGATCCACCTGAGCACGCCGACCGCCAGTTCTAGCGCGATCGCATCGCCGGCAAGCACTACCGCCACGCAGCTGCTGGATTGGCCCGAGTTCGGGCTAGACCCGCAGCGCAGCGATGTGAGCGAAAGCGCCACCGGCATCACCAGTGCGAACGTCGCGCATCTGCACCACACCACGGTCAGGCTGCCGGGCACCGTCGACTCCTCGCCCATCTACCTGCACGGCGCGAGCGTCGATGGCGCCGTGCACAACGTGATCGTGGTCACAACCACATATGGCAAGACGCTCGCAATCGATGCGGACAGCGGCAAGATCCTGTGGACGTTCACGCCTTCCGGCTACAGCAGCTGGGCGGGTAGCGCCCAGATAACAGTGGTCAGTCCGCTGGCTGACCCAGATGGGCAGTTCGTATATGCCGCCTCCCCCAATGGCCTGGTCCACAAGCTGTCGCTTACGAACGGCAGCGAGGACACGAGCGGGAGCTGGCCGGTGTCGATCACCCGCGACCCCACTCACGAGAAGCTCGGCGCGGCGCTGAACATCGACGGCCCATACATCGTGGCGGCCACCAGCGGCTATATCGGCGACATCCCGCCATACCAGGGGCACGTGGTGCTGATCGAACGCGCGAGTGGGCTGCTGGTGCGGGTGTTCAACACGCTGTGCGCGAATCGCCGTGAGCTGCAGATCCCGAGCACGTGCCAGGCCAGCGACTCAGCGATCCTCTCCCGCGGCGGCGCGGTGGTCGAGCCTGGAGGCTCACGCCTGCTCGTGGACACGGGCAATGGCCCGTGGAACGGCACGACAGATTTCGGCGACAGCGTGATCGAGCTCACCGTCCCGAGCCTCAGCCTGCACCAGTCCTTCACGCCAACCGACCAGGAAGAGCTCAACACCGGCGACCTCGATCTTGGCTCGAGCGCCCCAGCCTTGCTCGGCGAGAATCGGGTCGTGTTGGCAGGCAAGGACGGGATCATGCGCGTACTGGCGCTCTCCCACTTGGACGGGCATTCACCTTCAAACGGACGGCAGCATCCCCTTGGTGGCGAAGTCCAGCGCCTGGCCATCCCAGGTGGCGGCCAGCTGTTCACCGCACCCACGGTGTGGCAGCGCGACGGGCACACGACGATGTTCATCGCCGACGAACACGACACCGCGGCGTACGTGCTGCGCAGCGGAAAGCTTTATCGCGTATGGCAGAGCGACGTTCCGGGCACCAGTCCTGTGCTGGCGGGAGGGCTGCTCTACGTGTACGAACCGGACGCGGGCGGCATCTACGTCTATCGGCCATCCTCGCCACGGCCGATCGCCAAGCTGGCGGGCGAATCGGGCCACTGGAACAGCCCGATCGTCGTCGACGGGCACGTGGTCGAGCCGGAGGGAAACGCCAACAACCACCAGCTGACGGGCTCGCTCGAGATCTTCTCCGCCGGCTGAGCCATGCTCGCGCAGGGCGAATCTCGCCCGGCTACAGGCCGTAGGCTTCGAGCAGCCTGAGCCAGACCTCGCTGCGGGTGGGAAAGCATGGCACCGCGTGCCACAGGCGCTCGAGCGGCACTTCGCCGATCACCGCGATCGTGGCCGCGTGCAAGGACTCCGCGACCTCGACTCCTGTGAACGTCGCACCGACGAGCACGCGGCGATCCTCATCCACGATCAGGCGGACGGTGCCCGGCGCGTCATGACCGATGAAACTTCCCCCCGCGTTGCCACCGACCGGCTGGTCGACCGCCCGCACGTTCAGCCCTGCCTGCGTGGCGCTTGCGAGCGTATGTCCGACGGCGGCAATCTGCGGCTCGGTGAAGATCACCCGCGGCGAGAGATGACCGTCCGAGTGCAGGATCGCATCCCCGCCCGCACGCCCGAGGATGTGCTCGGCTGCGACTCGCGCCTGGTACTTGCCCATGTGCGTGAGCAGCACGCGGCCGTTGGCGTCGCCGACGACATACAGCCAGTCATGACCGGGGACGCGCAGCGTCGCGTCGACCTCCACCGGCTCGCCTGCCGTCAAGCCGATCGACTCGAGGCCGAGGTCGTCGGTGTGGGGACGACGCCCGACGGCAGCGAGCAGCTCCGCGGCTGTCAACGAGCGACCATCCTCGAGCTCGACCGTCACGGGACCACGCGAGCCGCCCTCATGGTCGCGCCGCACCGCGGTGGCCTTGACCCCGAGCACCACCTCCACCCCATGCTCCTGCAGCGCTTCGCGCACCTGCCCGGAGGCGAAGTCCTCCTCGCCTGCGACCAAGCGCTCCAGCGCCTCGACGATCGTCACGCGTGCGCCCAGCGAAGCGTACGCCTGGGCCATCTCGACGCCGACCACACCACCGCCGAGCACGATCAGCGACGAGGGAATTGCCGCGGCGGTGGTCACCTCGCGATTTGTCCACGGGTCGGCCTCCGCGAGGCCCGGGATCGGCGGGATCGCGGCAGCGCTGCCTGGCGCCAGCACGACGGCCCGCCTGGCGTTCAACAGCTCCTCGCCGATCTTCAGCGTGCGCTCCCCAACCAGCGAGGCGTGGCCGCGTATGAGCGTGATCGAGCGTTCCTCGAGCCACGGCAGATGCGCCGAGTCATCGAGATCGTGGATGACCTCATCGCGACGGCGCAGCACCGCTGCGACGTCCAGCTCACCGCCGGCGGCCTCAGCGGCACCAGGCACACGGCGCGCCTCGGCGAGTGCCTGCGCGGGGCGCAGCAGCGCCTTGGAGGGCATGCACGCGTAGAAGGAGCACTCGCCGCCGATCAGCTCACGCTCGACCAGCGCCACCGACAGGCCACCTTCTGCCACACGCCCCGCAGACACCTCCCCGGCGGGCCCGGCACCGACCACCACCACGTCGAACTCCCGCACGTCAGCCACGATCACTCCTCGTCCTTCTGCCGCGGCAACGCACGCTGTCTGCTCGACGCGTGGAGACCTGGGCGATAGCCTCGGTCAGATGATGGCGGAATCGCTTGCGGGCCAGCTGCTGCTCGCCTCCCCCACGCTGCTGGACCCGAACTTCGCGCGCACCGTGGTGCTGATCGGTGTCCACAACGAGGACGGAGCGATGGGGGTCGTGCTCAACCGACCGTCGAGCATGATCGTCGGTGAGGCGGTGCCGCAGCTGCAGGATGCGGTGGGGGCGCTCGAGCCGGTGTATGTCGGCGGCCCGGTTCAGTCGGACTCGGTGATGTTCCTGGCCGAGTTCCTCGACCCCTCGCCGGCGGGGCTGCTGGTGCTCGGTCGTATCGGCTTCCCGGCGCCGGACGCCGGCATCGAGGAGCTGGCGGAGGCGACGGCACGCCGCCGGGTGTTCGCCGGACACGCCGGCTGGGGTCGGGGGCAGCTCGACGAGGAGGTCGCAAACGAGGATTGGATCGCGCACCCCGCCCAGCCCGAGGACGTGTTCACGGAGGAGCCCGAGGCGCTGTGGAGCGCGGTGCTGACGCGCAAGGGCGGGAGCTACGCGCTGGTTGCCCGCATGCCGCTGGATCCCAGCGTCAACTGAGTGGACGGATAGGCTTCCCTGGAGACATCCGTTCACGGGCTAACCTTGCCCTGAGCCCCCGTCAGCGAAACCCCGCCCCCGCCGAACCCTCTGGAGCCCCGCCTTGCTGAAACTCGCCCGCTGGTCGACAACGCATCGTCTCTACGTCGCGATCGGCTGGGTCGTGCTGCTGATAGCCGTCAACGTCATCGCCCAGTCCGCTGGTACGGAATATTCGAACAACTTCACGTTGCCGAACTCCGATGCTCAGCGGGCCTCGGATTTGCTGCAGCGCAGCTTCCCCGCCCAAGCCGGCGACCGCGACACGATCGTCTACAAGGTCAGCTCGGGCAGCGTCCTGGAATCGGCGGTGCGCTCGCGGATGGAAGCGATGTTCTCCCAGGTCAAGCGCCTGCCGCATGTGACGAGCGTGATCAGCCCGTATGCGGACGCCGCGGGCAAGTCGATCTCGGCCAACCACCAGATCGCGTTCGCGACGGTGGTGTTCGATGAGAAAGCCAACCTGCTGCCGACGAGCGCACCGGAACGCGTCGTCGCGGTGGCCAAAACAGCCGCCAAGCCAGGCCTCGAGGTGGAGCTCGGCGGACAGGCGATCGAGGCGACCAAAAAACCCGGCTTCGGGATCTCCACAGCGGTGGGGCTGCTCGCGGCGATCGTGATCCTGCTGCTGACGTTCGGCTCGGTGATCGCGATGGGCCTACCGATCCTGACAGCACTGGCGGGGCTCGGCACAGGTCTCGGCGTGATCGCGCTGTTCACGCACGTCGTCGACACCCCCAACTTCTCCTCGGAGCTCGCCGCGATGATCGGTCTGGGCGTTGGCATCGACTATGCGCTGTTCATCCTCACGCGTTTCCGCGAGGCCTACGCGACGCCCGGCCCCACGTTCCAGAACTCGCGCGAGTCGGTCGTGCGGGCGATCGACACCGCCGGGCGGGCCGTGCTGTTTGCCGGCTCGACGGTCGTGATCGCGCTGCTGGGGATGATGCTGCTCGGCGTCGACTTCCTCTACGGGGTCGCGATCTCAGCGTCCATCGGCGTGCTGCTGGTGATGCTCGCCTCGCTGACGCTGCTGCCGGCGCTTTTGACCCTCGCCGGTGGACGGGTCGCCGCCGGCGGTCGCCGCGCGCGTGCCCGTGCACGCGCCGCGGCGCAGGCCGGCGAGAGCACGACGCCAGCGCCGCAAAGCAATGGCGCGGTGGCTGGCGGCGGTGTGTGGATCCGCTGGAGCGCGTTTGTGCAGCGACGGCCGTGGACGATCGCGGGCATCGCGGCGCTGGTGATGCTCTTGATCGCCGCACCGGCAACGGCGCTACGGCTCGGATCGAGCGACGCGTCGAACGATCCTGCCAACCAGACGACCCACAAGGCCTACGAGCTGCTGGCGCAGGGCTTCGGGGAAGGCTTCAACGGGCCGCTGCTGGTTGTCGCGAAGGTGCCCAACCCGAAACGGGAAGCCGCTGAAAACGGCGTGCTGACGGTGGGCGTGGAAAGCAAGGAAAACGCGCGTGTCCAGCTGCTGCGCGGAGCGATCGCCGCCACGCCGGGGGTGGTGGCGGTGGCGCCGGCGAAACTCAACCCCGCCGGCGACGTGGCGACGATCACGGTCTACCCCCACTCCTCCCCCCAGGCGTACGCGACCAGCCAACTCGTCGCCCAGCTGCGCGAACACGTGATCCCGCCCGTGGCCAAGCGCACGGGAATGACCGTTTACGTCGGCGGCGTGACCGCGGGCGCGGTCGACTTCGCGGCCGTGCTCGGGCACAAGCTGCCACTGTTCATCGGCGTCGTTGTGCTGCTTTCGGCGCTCTTGCTGCTGATCGTCTTCCGCTCGCTGGTGATCCCATTGCAGGCGGCGGTGATGAACCTCCTGAGCATCGGTGCGTCGCTGGGCGTGATCGTGGCGATCTTCCAATGGGGCTGGTTCGGCTCGCTGATGGGCACACAGCAGGGGCCGATCGAGTCTTTCATCCCGGTGATGCTTTTCGCGATCGTGTTCGGGCTGTCGATGGACTACGAGGTATTCCTCGTCTCGCGCATGCACGAACGCTGGACGATCACTCGCAACAATCCACGCGCGGTCGCCGAAGGGCTGTCTTTGACGGGGCGTGTGGTGACGGCCGCGGCGGCCATCATGGTGTGCGTGTTCCTGTCGTTCGTGCTCGGCGAAGAACGTGTGATCAAGGAGTTCGGGCTGAGTCTCGCGAGCGCGGTGTTCCTGGACGCGCTGGTCGTGCGCTGCATGCTGCTGCCGGCCACGTTGCACCTAATCGGGAGGATCACGTGGAGCCTGCCGGGCTGGCTCGATCGCCTGCTGCCACGCGTGAGCGTCGAGGGCACGCTGCCGCACGAGGAGCTCCTCGACGGGCACCCGGCTGGCGCGGGGCTCCCGGGGGCTCCCGCGCGCACACGGGCCGGCGTGGCGACTGAGGGAGCGGAGGGCTGAGCCAACTGCGGCGGGGGGCGGCGCTCGCCCTTCTGCTCTGGGCAGGGACGTTTGGCGCGGGCGCGCCTGGCGCACAGGCGCGGAGCGCTTCGTCGCAGAGCTCAGTACTGGTCGTGTTCGCACCCGCCGGCGAGCGTGATCTCGCGAGCATCGGCGACCTGTCGGTGGGGATCATGTCGGCCAGCCAAGGCGAGTACTCGCCGGCGCAGCTGCTGCTGGACATGAGCCAGGGCGCGCGCGTGGCGAGCGCCGCGTATCCACACGCGCAACCGCCTCAGCTGTCGCTGACCCCATCTGGTGGCAGGGGAGCGATCGTGGTCGGTTGGCAAGCTGCGCGCGAGCGTGCCGAACACGCTCCCCAACTGCTGCGCCCAGGGCTCCTGGCTAGCCAGGTCGCGGGGGGAGCAGGCTATGTGGGGGTCATAGGCTTGGCGAGCACCGATGGCGCGCTCGCGGCAAACCGAGACGGTCGTGTCGCACGTATGTCGCTCGGCCCGGCATCCACGCTGCTCGCGCGGGTGTCCGCTGTTCGCGCCAGCAGGCGACTGGTGGTGGCCGACCTGCCAAGCGGTAGCGAAGGGCGCACGGACCTACTCGCGCTGAGCAGAGGGCGTTCGCCGGGAGAGCTGCTGCTCGTGGTGCAACGCACCTCGACCGCGCCCGCAGGCGAACTGCTATGGACTGCAGCTGCAGGGCTGACCGGAGGGGTCGCCAAAGAGCTGCGCTCGCGGAGCACCGACGAGCAGGGGCTGATCGCTTCCTTCGATGTCGCGCCCACGATCCTCGGGCATCTCGGCGTGAGCATCCCCTCGGACATGCGCGGCAAGCCGATCGTGTCCGACGGTTCTCTGCGCTCGTCGAGCCTGAGGGCACTGATGGCGCGGTTGCGAGTGATCCCCGGACGGCGGCTGAAGGCGCTGGGGTTGCTCTTGGGGGCATGGCTGTTGCTGCTCGCGTTCGCCAGCCCCTGGCCACGGGCTCGCGCGTGGGCGGTGCGCACGGGGGCACTCGGCGTGCTGTGGGCACCGGTTGCGGTGCTGGTCACGGCGGCGCTCGAGCCGAGCGCGCCGGTGGAGTACGCGACGATCGCGTTTCTCTGCATGGGGCTTGGCGCTGGGACAGACGCATTGGTGCCGTGGCCGCGTGCCTTGCTTGCACCAGCGACCACGGCTGTGCTCGCGCTCACGATTGACGCGTTGGCGGGCACGCAGCTGCTGATGCGCTCGCTGCTTGGCCCGGATCCGATCTTGGGCGCGCGCTTCTACGGCTTCGGTAACGAGCTGAAGTCTGGTCTGGCGGTGCTCGTGCTGGCGGCGGTCGCGGCGGCGCTGTACCCATCTGTGCGCAGCACCCGGGCTGTGCTGACGATGGCAGCCGCGGGCATCGTCCTGGCGGTGGTAGAGGGCTCTGCGCGGATCGGCGCAGGCGTGGGCGGCGTGATCCTCGTGAGCTTTGGCACTGCTGTAGCCGCCGTGATGTTGACACCCGGCGCGCTCACTCGTAAGCGCGCGCTGGTGGTACTCGCGAGCCCGATCGTGGGACTGGCGACACTGGCAGTGATCGACCTCGTGACAGCGCACGGCAGCGGCCACTTCACTGGCAGCGTCCTCGATGCTCGCTCGGCGGGCGATCTGCGCGACATCATCGTGCGCCGCTACAGCGCCGCGTGGCGGGAGCTGCGCGAAGGCGCGATGCCCGTTGCCACTGGTTTGGCACTGGTCTACGTGTGGCTGGGGCTACACAGACGCGATCGCGCGCTCATGCCGGTGGCTGGCGACCCAGCTTGGCTTGCGGCGCTGGCAGGCGGACTCGCCGCCGGCGTGATCGGAGCGCTCGTCGAGGACTCCGGCCCGGTCCTGCTGGTGGTGGCGGTATTCGCGCTGGGCTGTGTGCTCAGCTATCTATGGGGCGGCGTCACGCCGCGCAGTCCCGACAAGCCCCATGCAAAACGATCTCGTGCTCGGAAACAGCCAACGGCACGCGTTCGCTGAGGCTTGAGATGGCGCGCTCGAGGTCGGGGTCGGAGAAGGGCATTACGACGCCGCACTCGTCGCAGACGAGGTGGTGATGGTGCTCGACGTGGTCGCATACGCGCTCGTAGCGAACCATCGCCTGCCCTGTCTCCACGCGCTGCACGAGCCCCAGCTCCTCGAGCTGCTCGAGGATGCGGTAGACGCTCGCGCGACTGACGGCGCGCTCAGCCTGTGCTCGTAGTGCATCCTCGATCTGGGGGGCGGTGAGCGCGCACTGCTGTTGACCCAGCAACTCGAGCACGGCGCGCCTGGCGCCGCCGCGCTTACGCCCTGCGGCGGCGAGCGCTGCCTCTGCGCGCTGCACCCACTCCGCCGCGGGATCGGCTTGGTGATTGGCGTGAGCGCTCATGTCACGATGGTAGAGCGGCAGTTGGAGTGGGTGCGCCAAATACGGGGCGAGCATCTACGTGCCGGCGTTGGCGCCAGGCGGCCCATGCGCGCCCGAGGGTGTACGCGCCAGCGCTGACGGCGCCGACGAAGAAGCCGACGGGGTAGTTGGTCTCATATGAGGCGGCGATGGCGCTCCAGACGATGACTAGCGCGATCGCGACGGACAGGCTCATGGCGAAAAGCGGCCGGTCGGTGAACGATCGCGCGGCGGCTGGAGCGCCGATCATGAGACTGAAGATGAGCGTGGTGCCGACGACTGGCACGGTCATGGTGGCTACCAGCGCGACGACGGCTAGGAACGACAGCTCCATGAGAAAGCTGCTCACCCCGCGTGCCTCGCCGACCTCGCCGAGTACCGAGGACAGCATCAGCGGGCGATACAGCACCGCGATCGCCGCGATGCACACGAGCGCGAGCGCGGCGGTTGGGGCCACCTGATTGTTGGCGATGCCGAGCACATCGCCGAACAGCAGCGAGTAAACCTGCGGCGCGTATTCGCCGCTGAGGCTGAGAAACAGCGAGCCGAGCCCGAGCATCAATACGAGCGCAAGCGCAGTGGCGACGTCGTGACGGCCGCGTCTGCCGAGCAAGCCGATGCCGAGCGCCCCCAGCAGCGAGAAGATGCCAAGCCCGATGAGCGTGTTGATCCCGACGAGGCTCGCCCAGGCGGCGCCGGCGAAGGAGCCGTTGGGCACGGCATGGGCAACGAAAGCGGAACCGCGCAGTACTGCGAAGAAGCCGACGACGCCGGCGACCACGGCGACGATGCTGGCGACCGTCCACGCATTGACCATGAAGCCGGAGAACATCTATGCCCCCGCTGCGCGCGAGCGTGCACCGAGCCAAGCTGGCAGCCCGGAGAGCAGATATGCGAGGAAGATCAGCGTGACGACGAAGAAGCTCACGGGCCAGATGTTGCCCTTGGGCGACCAGTAGAAGCTGTCGTAGGCGAGCAGGACACCGAGCCACATGGCGCCCACGCCGATCATGGCTGCCACCGCGATCGCCACTCCCGGGCGCCTGGTCAGGCGTAGTGCGGTGGCGGCGGGGCCGACGAGCAGCGCGGTGGAGAGGATCGTGCCGATGGTCATCGAGGCGAGCGCAACCGCCAGCGCCATCGCCAGTAGGTAGGCGGCGCCGATCAGACGCACGGGAATGCCACGTGCGGCGGCGATCTCTGAGCTCATGGAGCTGAGCAGCAGCGGCCGGTACAGCGCGGCTACGATCGCGAGCGCGGCGACGCTGAGGGCCACGATCGCGGGGATCTGCGAGCGGGCGACGGTGAACACCGAGCCGAACAGGATCGTGTTGACGGCACCGGTGGTGTTGTTGAAGGTGGTGGTGAAGTACAGCAACAGCGCTGCGAGCCCGAGAAACGCGCCGAGCACGATGCCGGTCGCGAGGTCGCGCCCGCGAGGACGTTGGATGCCGATCAGCTCCATCACGGCCGCGGCAACGATGTCGAATACGACGATGCCCCACAGCAGACCGACGCCGCCGAGGAACGCCGCGGATCCTCCGGTGGTGCCGATGTCGCCAAGCGCCTCGCCGGCGAAGGATTGGCTGCGCATGACCGTGAACATCCCGACGGTCCCTGCCACGATCGCCACGGCGGCGCCGATGACGACAGCCACGTGCACGGCTTCACTTGAGAAGAAGCCCGGCTCTATGACGGGCGCGAGCGCGGCAGCAAGCAGCCGGCCGCCAAGCACGCTCACGAGACGATCTCCAAACCTGGCACGACGACGTCGTGACCGTGCTGATGGGCCCCCGCCCCCCCGGAGTCCTCAGCTGCCCCCGCGACGACGAGCACCCGCCCGTGCACGTTGAGCACGTCGACGTGGCTGCCGTAGAGCTCGCTGAGCACGTCCGCGCGAACGACCTCGGCGGTGGTGCCGCTGGCGACGCGCCCGGCGGCGATGTAGACGATGCGATCCATCACGGGCAGCAGCGGGTTCATCTCGTGCGCGCTGATGAGCACGGCGATGCCGAGCTCCTTGGCGAGCCGGGCGAGCAGCGCCACGACCTCTTGCCCGGCGCGCAGGTCGAGGTTGGCGAGCGGCTCGTCGAGCAGCAATAGCTTTGGCTTGGCGATCAGCGCGTGGGCGATCAGCACGCGCTGCTGCTCACCACCTGAGAGGTGACCGACGCGCGCGTCGGCGAAGTGCTCGGCGCCGACGGCGGCAAGGATCTCGTTTATGAGCGCCCTCCGGGCGCGGGATGGGAGCGGGATGCCCCACTTGTGCGCGTCGAGGCCGAGGCCAGCGAGGTCGCGGGCCCGTAGCGGCATGTCGGGGTCGAGTAGGAACTTCTGCGGGACGTAGCCGATCAGCGGGTTGCGGCGTGAGCGCGGGCGACCGTCGAGCAGCACCTGCCCGGCGCTCGGATGCTGCAGCCCGAGGATCACGCGGAATAGGGTGGTCTTGCCGGCTCCGTTTGAGCCGATCAGCCCGGTGAGCTCACCGGGCTGGATGGCGAAGCTGACGTCGCGCAGGATCTCGCGCCCACCGAGGCGCACGTCAATGCCCTGCACGGACAGGATCTCCATCACAGCTTCTCCGTGGAGGCTTTTTCGGCGAGTGCCCGATGCAGCGCGTGGACCTCGGCGAGCATCCACGACTGATAGTCATACCCGGGCGTGGGCATCGTCTCGTAGACACCCACCACGGGCACTCCGTTCCGCTTGGCTTCTTCGAGGAACGACTGCGTGAGCGAGTCGGTGACCTGCTGGTTGTAGAGGAACACCTTCACCCGATGCGAGGTGAACAGGCTGTTCTGCAGCGTGACGTCCTGGGGCGCGGGGTCGAGGCCGTTCATGATGTCGGCCTGCAGGGGGAACGGGGTCATGTTGACAGTGCCTGCGGCTTCGAGCATGTAGTCACCGACTGGCTCGGTGGTGGCGACGGGAGTGTGCGGGAATTCGCGGGCGAACTGTTCGAGCGCCTGGTGCCACGGCGTCAGCGACTGCTCGAAGCGCGCCGCGTTGGCCTGGAAGTAGGTGGCGTGCGCAGGTGCCAGCGCGGAAAGATCCGCGGCTATGGCTTTCGCCACCGCGGGCATCGTCTGCGGCTTGTACCAGAGGTGTGGGTTGGCGGTCGAATCTGGCAATCCGAGCAGCTTCTGCACG
>JBEKAM010000036.1:0-21329 GCA_050015915.1 Solirubrobacteraceae bacterium | reverse complement strand
TGAGATCGTACGCACCGTCGAGCTGATGGCACCCGGGCTGGGCGGCATCAACCTCGAGGATATCTCCGCGCCGCGCTGCTTTGAGATCGAGGACCAGCTCAAGCAGCGACTCGACATACCTGTCTTCCACGACGATCAGCACGGCACCGCGGTGGTCGTGCTGGCCGCGCTGCTGAACGCCGTCAAGCTGACCGGGCGGCGCCTGGAGGAGCTGAACGTGCTGATCATCGGGCTCGGCGCCGCCGGGATCGCGGTCGCGAAGATCCTGATCGCCGCCGGAGTGACGCAGATCGTCGGGGCTGACTCCCGCGGCGTGGTTCACAAGCAGCGCGAGGACTACCTGGACGGGTCGATGAACAAGATCAAGCGCTGGTTCGCCGAGGTCTCAAACCCGGACTGCCGCGCTGGCGCACCGGCGGATGTGATCGACGGAACTGACCTGTTGATCGGCGTCTCCGGTGCTCGGGCGCTACCCGCAGAGGCGCTCGCGCGGATGAACAAGGACGCGATGGTGTTCGCGATGGCGAACCCCAACCCGGAGGTCAACCCCGAGGAGGCGGCGCCATATGTGCGGATCATGGCCACCGGGCGCTCGGACTATCCCAACCAGATCAACAACGTGCTCTGCTTCCCTGGCATCTTCCGCGGTGCCATGGACGTGCGCGCTCCGGCGATCACGGAGGAGATGAAGATGGCGGCCGCTGACGCGATCGCCGCAATCGTCGAGGAGAGCGAGCTGCGCGAGGACTACATAATCCCGTCGGTGTTCAACCGTGATGTGGCTCCCGCGGTCGCCGCGGCAGTCGCCGAGCAGGCTCGTGCGGCGGGCACCGCCAAGGCTGGCCAGCAGGTTGGCTTCGCCCAGGGCGACACGCTCAGCGCCACGGCAGGCACACAGGTGGTTGACGGACGCTTGTGAGAGGCTGACGGTATGTGCGCTATGCGCGTGACCATCACCGGCGCTACAGGCCTGATCGGCGCCTCACTGGTCGCCTCGCTACACGAGCGCGAAGCACAGGTGACCGTCCTCACGCGTGACCCCGCCCGCGCACGCGCCCGACTCGGCGACGTCGAGGCAGTGGCTTGGGATCCGCTGAGCGAAGCGGCGCCGACACAGGCGCTGGCGGGACGCGACGCGGTCCTGCACCTCGCGGGCGAGCCGGTCGCCCAGCGCTGGAGCACAAAGGTCAAGCGGGCGATCCGCGACAGCCGCACGATCGGGACAGGCAACCTCGTCGAGGGTCTGGCACGCGTGCACGCAGCTGCGGACACCGGTGTCCCACACACGCTGATCAGCTCCTCCGCGATCGGCTATTACGGGGCCCACGGCGAAGAGCCGCTCGACGAGGACGCCCCGCCCGGGGACGATTTCCTCGCGCAGGTATGTGTCGAGTGGGAGGCCGCCGCAGCGGCCGCACAAGAGCGGCTGGGGCTGCGAGCGGTGCAGGTGCGCACGGGCGTGGTACTTGACCGCGCGGGTGGAGCGCTCGCGAAGATGCTGCCGGCGTTTCGGCTGGGCGTCGGCGGCCCGGTGGCAGGGGGTCATCAGTACATGTCCTGGATCCACGCCGATGACGTCGTCGGGATGATGCTCGCCGCACTGGACGACGAGCGCTGGAGTGGTCCGATCAACGCCACGGCGCCCGAGCCCGTCACCAACCGCGAGTTCTCCAAGGTGCTCGGCAGCGTGCTCGGACGCCCGTCGCTACTACCTGTGCCCGGCTTTGCGCTGCGCGCTATGTACGGCGATATGGCCGAGATCGTCACCGGCGGCGCGCGTGTGATGCCGGCCAAGCCACTGGTGCTCGGCTACCAGTTCACCCACCCGCAGTTGCACGAGGCGCTGCGTTCGGCGATCGCCTCAGACTGACGCGCCAACGCGCTCATTGCGCGGCACACGGCGGTTTTGCGTCTCGATGATCACGCGGCAGGGCCGCTTGCTGAGCAGGTAGGCGGCGGTCGGTCCGATCCGCTGCTCACCGGCCGGAGCATGGATCGCTGACCAGTAGATGACATCCGAGTGCACGCGTTCGGCTTCCTCCACGAGCGCCGAGCCGGGATTGCGCGTGCGGATCAAACCGGTGTGGATCTTGATGCCGGCGCGCCTGGCCTGGATGCGCGCGCTCTCGAGCACCGAGCGCCCGTGCGCCTCCTCCTCCTCGAGGCCCGACTCGAGCGAGAGCTGGCTGGGCACAGGCAGCACGTAAATCGCATACACCACGCCTTCGGAGCCGATCAGCTTGGCTGCACTGATCAAAGCGGAGGCACTGACGTCGTCACCGAAGATCGGCACAAGCGCCGTCTTGTACTCGAGCTCCTCGAAGTCCGGTGGACGCTCGGCGCGCTCGATCTTGTAGCTCTTGCGCGGACTCAGGCCCTGGCGCTTGCGGTAGTAGAAGTAGCCGCCCATGCCGATCACCATCCATGGGATGCCGACGATCTTCGCCTCGGTGTGCAGAATCGTCACCGCGATCCAAGCGGCGAACGTGCCGATGCCTCCGATCACCGCCGCCATCGGGATCACCGAGCCTTTGATGCGCACACCCCACGGGGTGCTGTAGGGGCGCTCCCGATCGGGATCGCTGACACGCAGCCTCACGATCGCCGCGTGCGCGGTCGTGAACGACAGCATCGCGCCGAACGAGTACAGGTTGCCGAGGACTTCGGTGTTGCCATAGATGATCAGCGTGCTCGCGAGCATCGAGAAGAAGATCAGCGTGAACCACGGCGTGCGGTACTTGGAGTGCAGCTGGGAGAAGATCTGCGGCAGCTGGCGATGCTCGGACAGCGACCACGACAGGCGCGAGATCCCGATCATGCCCGCGTTGGTGGCGATGAACAGGATCGTCGCGGCGAGCAGCCCGAGGTAGTAGCGGGCGAGCGTCAGAACGGTGCCGTGCAGCCCGAGATGTTCGACGACGCCGAGCATCGGGTCGTTTTCGAAGAAGCCGCCAAGCGAGGTCGCATATCCGGGCGTTTTGAAGGACTGTTTGAGCTCCGGGCTATAGCCGACGCCGTGGTGCAGGATCGGAAGCGCCGAGAGCGCGACAACCGAGATGCCCGCGTACACGCCGAGGACCGCGAGCACAACGAGGTTGACCGCCTTCGGCACCTGCTTGCCGGGGTCCTTTGACTCCTCGGCCATGTTCGCGACCGTCTCGATACCCGTATAGGCGAGCATCGCAAGCGACAACGCGAAGATCAGTTCCTTCCAGCTCGGCACCGAGCCCAGGTGCACCTGACTGATCAGCAGGTGGGGATTGAGGACCAGCACGAAGCCCAAACACGCGAGCATGATCTGCGTGGAGAGGTCCAGCAGCGCGAGGACGATGTTGAGCTTCGCCGACTCGCCGAGTCCACGGATGTTCAGCCAGGCGAGCAACGCCACGACGATCAGACCGCCGAAGATGTCGTCCGGGTTGTGCTTGAGCGCGCCGAGCCCGGGGAACGCGCTGAGGTAGTGCGGCACGAAGAACGCCGAGATCGCGATCGTGAGGATGTAGTCGAGGCTCAGCGCCCAGCCCGCGAAGAAGGAGACGACGTCGTCAAAGGCGTGGCGCGCGAATGATGATGAGCCACCCGCTTCGGGGAACATCGAGGCGCCCTCGGCATAGGTTTTTGCCGTCAGCGCGAACAGGCCGCCCGCGAACACGAACACAAGCGGCGTGAGGCCAAGCGCGTGCGCGGCAACGAGCCCAAGCGCGTAGTAGATCGAGGAGCCCACGTTGCCGTAGGCCGTCGCGAACATTCCCGAGACGCCAACCGACTTGCGCAGTCCATGCTCTGAGAGGCGTGCCATCGGCCAGGCAGGCTATCGATGTCTACCCCGGTGCAAAATCCCGTGCATGGGGAGCGCGAAAAGAGGAAGCGGCCGTATGATCCCGACGGGCCTAGTCCGCATCGCCGGGCAGACGGGATCTAGAACAAGCAATGGAAACTGCGCGACGCGAAAACTACGACTCCGGCGAGGACTTCGTCCTGGAATACGGCGAGCTTCGGTTCACGTTCAACGAGGCGGATTTCTCTGAGCGCTGCGAGCAGGCAGCGCTGAAGCTGGGGTTCGTCGGTGGGCGCCTGGGCGAGGAGGAGCTGGAAGACCTCGTCAACCTCGCGGTCAACGGCGAGATCATCGATCCCGCGTCGGGTCTCGGCGAACACGTCAACGACTGCTGGCCAGACCTCGTCGGACCAGCAGAGCGCTCACTCGTGCACTGGCTGCGCCGACTGGTCTTCCGCGGCGCATGGCTCGACCAGCGCGTCAAGGAGGGCGAGCTGAACGTGGTGTTCAGCGAGCAGACCGGCGGCTTCGCCTATATACAGCCGACAGACCCGGCGTCCCCGGGCAGCGGCGGCGAGCCGATCGAGCTCGCGCCAGAGCCTTCGTGGGGCCGCGTAGCGTACCGTCGCTAGACGGCTGCCTCGAGCGCTGACGCGCGGGCCTTGGTGATTGCCTCGGCGCCATCGTCGCCGACGAGCAGCTCTGGCTTCAGCGTGCCACTGTTGATCAGGTCGAGTGCCGGCTGGCGCCCGGTGGAGGCGAGCGCCGCGTCGAGGGCGATCACGGTCGTCTCCCCTCCCAATGGCTCAGAGGCCGTCGCGATCACGGTCAGCGAGCCGCTCTCGCGGAGGTTGCGGGCAGCCGCCAGCGCCTTGCGCGCCGCAGCAGGGCTCAGCCCGTCGAGGTTGTCGATCGCCACCAGCGCGTTCCCCCCACGTGCAGCCACGCGCTTGGCTGCGTCGAGCGCGCGCTCGACCGCCTGCTCCTGCGAGTCGGCTGAGGCAGCAAACGTCAACGCGGCGACAGGCGCAACCGGACCCTCGCGCCACTGCGCGATCTCCTCGGGCCGGGCGCCGGTGAGCACGAGCGTGACATCGAGATCATCGCGCCCATGCAGAGCCTCCAGCAGTCGACGCAGCGTCTCGGTCTTACCTGCGTTACGGGCGCCCACGATGATCGCCCGCGAGCCGCGACCGATTGGCGTCAGCCACTCGATCGCCTCCAGTGTCGTGTCATCGGAGCCAAGCGCCAAGCGCTCCTGGGGCCAGTCCACAGGCAGCTCGTCGTAGCGCGCACCGTCGGAGACAGCGTCGGCGGACTCGCCGTTGATCGTGTCTATGCGTACCAAGGACGGGTAGCGCTCCGAGCGGCGCGGAGTGCGAACCGGCCCGGTCACGCGATCACCGGATACGAGCTCGCAACGACGAACCTGGGCGGCGGAGATGTAGACGTCCTCGTCAGACGGCTCGGGCGGGTCGACACGCAGGAACGCAGAGCCGTTGCCCAGCACCTCGACAATGCCTGCAGCGATTCGAGCGGGTGTCTCCCCCGCCTCCTCGGAACCCCCTGCGCGAGCGTCAGCTGGCGTCGATGCACTTGTTGCTGCACTCGAACCGGTGCGTGCACCTCTGCGGCGGCTGCGGCGGGCCTTGCTAGCGCCATCCTCAGCGCTCTCATCGCCATCGCCATCAGCGTCGACGTCGTCGGACGTGCTCTCCTCCTCAGCGTCGTCCCTGGTGCGGCGTGCGCGGGGTGAGCGACGTCTACGCGGGCGCTCGCTGTCCCCCCGCTCGCGCTCCTGATCAGACCCTTGCGAGCCGCTGTCGCTCGCTTTGCCCGTCTCGCCGAGAATCGCGTCGACGAGGTCGGCCTTGCGAAGTCGCCGGAAGCCGTCAAGGCCTACCTCGTTGGCGATTGCGTGCAAGTCGGCCAGCGGACTGGCCTCCAGCTCGGAGCGCTCGAGTACTGCCATCAGATGTTCCTTCTTTCGTAGTGGATGGGCGGTTGGCGTCCCGCCGCGTTGAGCAGCGGCGGGCACCCGTGTTGACCCCAGACTAGCGATTCGTGCGGTCTGCTCGATCTGCAAACGCCCCTAAGGGACGTCTTTCCCGCCAGGACGCTCGTAGCGGATTTCCTCGGTCAGCGCGAGATCCCTGCCCACACCGCTCTCACGCGCAAGCGCGGCGCGCACCATGAGGAAGTCGGCGGCGGCGGCTACGTCGTGCACCCTGAAGATGTGCGCGCCATGTTCCACGCCGTGGGCGAGCGCAGCAAGGGTGCCTGCCAAACGCGCACGCGGCGCGCGTCCCGTGAGCGCACCGATGAAGTCCTTGCGCGAGATCGCCATCAGCAGCGGCAGTCCCAGCTCGTGCAGACGTCCCACCTCCGCGAGCAGCCGGATCGTCTGTGCGGGGGTCTTGGCGAAGTCCGGTCCAGGGTCCGCAATCAGCTGCTCGCGCCCCACCCCGTGCGCGAGCGCAAGCGATGTTCGCTCGCGTAGGAAGTCCATCACCTCGCGGGTCACGTCGTCGTAGAGATCAGCATCCTGTAGGCGTTCGCGTGGGGCAGCGAGCGTATGCATCAGCACGAGCGCTGCGCCGGTCTCAGCACAGACGTCCGCCAGCTCCGGGTCGCGCAGACCGCTGACGTCGTTGACGATGCTCGCACCCGCAGTGATCGCCGCACGGGCAACCGCAGGCTTGTAGGTGTCGACCGACACGAGCGCCCCCAGTTCGTCCACCAGACGCTCCACCAGCGGCACCACCCGCTCCAGCTCCTCCTGCAGCTCGACCGGCGGGCGCCCGGTGGAGGCGGACTCCCCTCCGACGTCGAGGATGTCGGCGCCCGCCTCGAGCAGCTCCCGTGCCAGTTGCACGCGCGCGTCGAGGCCCTCGTGCAACCCGGCGTCGCTGAAGGAGTCGGGCGAGGCGTTGACGATTCCCATCAGCCACGGTCGCCCGCCGAGCTCCAACGTGTGCTCGCGGGCACGCAGGTGGTGCACAGGAGCACTCACGGCATCGGCGTCGGTGGCTTCTCGCGCGTCTCGGGACCCTCAGGCGTGTGCGTGTCCGCGACGATCCCCTCCGCGCGCGCCTCATCGACAAAGCGCGCGAGCTCGAGCGCCACCCGCTCACTGCTCCAGTTGAGCTCTCGTGCCATCACCTCGGCCACGCGCCGCACCGGGGCGAGGACCTCACCCTCGGTGAGCACTTGTCCGGACTGAGCTGCGCCGGACTCGTCACTGACCAGCTGACGCGCTGCCAACAAGCCTAGGCGTGTGCGCCTCAGCAGCACGTCGCCAAGGCTGCGTGCCTGCTCGCGACGAGCGGCCAGCGCCACCTCGGCGAGTAGGTCGGGGAGCCCCTCGACGATCGGCTGGGCGAGCTCGGGGTGGGCGGGAATTCCGTCCCCTGCTAGCGCCAGCACATCGCGAGCCGCATGGCCGTAGCGCGATGCGAGCGCCTGGTAGGACTCGCTTGGGACCCCCTCCACGCGGGGTAGCTCCTCGACGGCGATCGCCTGGCCCAGCGGGATTTCCTGTGTGCGGCAGGGAGCGTCGCGTGCGTCGCGCTCGACGAGACGATCGACGGTCATCTTTGCCATCCGCCGCCACGTTGTGAGCTTGCCGCCGGTGATGGTGAGCATCCCGGATGAGGTCTCATACAGCTCGGCCTTGCGCGAGATGTCCACCGACTTCTTGGGGTCGCCGGTGGAGATCAGCGGCCGCACGCCCGCGAACGCGCCGGTCAGTCCGGACGGCTCGAGCGTGGTGCCGAAGAACGTGTTGACGGCCTCCAGCAGATAGTCAACGTCGTCGGGTGACGGCTTGATGTGCTCGAGCGGGCCCTCGTAGTCGTTGTCGGTGGTGCCCACGAGGGTATGCCCGAGCCACGGCAGCGCGAAGATGCTGCGTCCGCCGCCGGCGGGCACGATCGCACCGCCGACGAGCGGAAGATCCTGGTGCTTGATTGTGATGTGCGTACCGCGGCTGGGCCTGATGCGCGGGAGGTCGGCCTCCTCGTGGAGCTCTTTTGGACTGAGCGCATCAGCCCACACACCGGTCGCATTGACGACGTTTGCGCCACGCACCTGAAAGCGCTCCCCACTCTCGGTATCGAGCACCTGTACTCCGTGTGCGCGTCCGTGCTGCTCGAGCAGGCCTGTGACATCTAGGCGGTTGGCGCACACCGCGCCAAAGCGCTCCGCCTCGCCTAGCACTGTCAGCACGAGGCGGACATCATCGGTCTGGCAGTCGTAGAACAGATAGCCGCTCGTGGGTTCACGCGCCGCCAGCGCTGGCAGCAGCTCAACCACTTCCTCCCCTGAGATCATGCGGTGGCGCTCGGGGCTCCAGGACTCGCTGCGCCGTTTGCGGTCGCGGTCGCGGGACATCACGTCGTAGAGGTTCAGCCCGACGCCGACCAGCCGGTCAGGGTGTGCGCCGTCGAACGCAGGTACGACCAGCGGCAGCGGCTTGACGAGGTGCGGCGCGAGCGCCACCATCAGCTGGCGCTCCAATAGGGCCTCACGCACCAGCCCGAGATCGAAATTCTGCAGGTATCGCAGGCCGCCATGAACGAGCTTGCTCGAACGGCTGGACGTCCCGGAGGCGTAGTCGGCACGCTCGATCAGCGCCACGCTGTAGCCGCGCGTGGCGGCGTCCAGGGCGACGCCCGCGCCAGTGATGCCACCACCCACGACGACCACATCGAACTCGTCGTGCGCGAGTGCCGCAAGGGCCTGGCTGCGCTCGATCATCGTGCGCAGTCTCGCAGAGGGCCCGGCCCGGATCGCCCTATCGACTCAGATGTGGGCGAGCTCGGCGGTGATCTCGCTGACCGCCGCCTTGGCGTCGCCGAAGAGCATCGTGGTCTCGGGCTCGTAGTAGAGCTCGTTTTCGATGCCGGCGAAGCCGGGGTTCATTGAGCGCTTGATGACGATCACGGAGTGGCTGTTGGAGACTTCGAGGATCGGCATGCCGTAGATCGGCGAGGAGGGCGTGTTCTTGGCGGCAGGGTTGGTGACGTCGTTGGCGCCGATCACCAGCGAGACATCGGTGCGTCCGAACTCCTGGTTGGCCTCCTCCATCTCCTCGAGCTGGTCATAGGGCACGTCGGCCTCCGCCAGCAGCACGTTCATGTGCCCGGGCATGCGTCCTGCCACCGGGTGGATCGCAAAGCCGACCTCCACCCCGCGTTTCTCGAGCTCCTTGGTGAGCTCGCGCACCGCGTGCTGGGCTTGCGCCACGGCCATCCCATAGCCGGGCACGATCATCACGCGGTTGGCGTAGGCGAGCTGGATCGCGGCGTCGGCGGCGCTCGTGGAGCGCACGGTGCCCGCGTGCTCACCCGCGCCGCTTGCGCCCTCGACCGCCCCTCCCCCGCCGAACCCGCCGGCGACGATCGCGGGAATCGAGCGGTTCATCGCGGTGGCCATCAGGTTCGTGAGGATCGTTCCGGAGGCGCCGACGATCATGCCGGCGACGATCAGCGCGGGGTTGTTCAGCGCGATCCCGGTGGCCGCGGCGGACAGGCCGGTGAAGGCGTTGAGCATCGAGATCACGACGGGCATGTCGGCGCCGCCGATCGGGAACACGACGGCGTTGCCGAGCAGCGCAGCGCAGATGAGCATGCCGATGAAAATCAATTCCGAGTGCGAGCCCGAGGCGATGTCCACGCCGGCTGCCACCGCGAGGATCAGCAGCAGCAGGTTGACGATCTGCTGCCCGGAGCCGAGGCTGATCGGGCGCCCGGGGATGATTTCCTGGAGCTTGCCAAAGGCGATGTTCGAGCCCCAGAAGGACACGGAGCCGACGATCGCGGCGAACAACGAGAAGATCGCGATGTAGGTGGCGGTGCCCTGGTAGCCGTCCGTGAGGCGGAACTCAGACCAGGAGATCAGGAACACCGCACCGCCGCCGACGCCGTTGAACAGCGCGACCATCTGCGGCATCGCGGTCATCTTCACCTGCCGCGCCGCGGGCACGCCGACAGCGGTACCGAGCGCTACGCCGAGCACGATGATGCCCCAGTTGCCCTCGTTGCGGTTCAGCAGCGTGGCGATCACCGCGATCGTCATCCCGACCGCTGCAATGCGGTTGCCGCGCACCGCTGTCGTCGGCCCGGAGAGGCCCCGCAGACCCTGGATGAACAGCCCGAAGGCGATGATGTAGAGGACGTCGAGGAAGCTCGAGGACTGCAGGAAGCTCGTCGCAAGCGGCGTGGCGCTCATGGCTTCTTCTCCTCGCCTGCTTTGCCCCCGCTTTTTCTGATGTCCCGCCCACCCCTGGTCTTGAACATCTCGAGCATGCGGTCGGTGACGAGGAAGCCACCGACGACGTTGATCGTGCCGAAGGCAATCGCGATCACGAGGATCACCTTGTTGAAGGTTCCGTTGCCTGAGAGACCAACGATCAGAAGGCCGCCGAGCAGCACAATGCCGTGGATCGCGTTGGTGCCTGACATCAGCGGCGTGTGCAGCGTGTTTGGCACCTTGGAGATGACCACAAAGCCGATGAACCCTGCGAGCACGAGGATCGCGAGGTTGGTCGTGAGCGTGCTACCGATCAGCATCAGGACGCGCCCCCCGCGCCGGCTCCGGCGCCCTCGGCGGCTTCGACCGCAGCCTTGGCGCCCGGGTGCACGATCTCGCCGTCGCGCACGATGCACGCGCCTTTGACGATCTCGTCGTCGAAATTGAGCTGCAGCTTTCCATCGTCATCGACGAACAGCTCGAGCAGCGACTGCACGTTGCGCGCGAACAGCTGCGAGGAGTGCTCGGCCATGCTCGCTGGCAGGTTCAGCGGCGAGACGATCTTCACGTCGTGGCGCACAACCGTCTCCCCCGGCTCGGTCAGCTCGCAGTTGCCGCCCGCCTCACCGGCGAGATCGATGATCACGGAGCCAGGCTTCATGCCTTCGACAGCCTCTGCGGTGACGAGCTTCGGCGCCGGGCGTCCCGGCACGAGCGCAGTCGTGATGACAACGTCAAAGCCCTTGATCGCGTCGGTGAGCGCCTGCTGCTGTTGTGCGCGCTCCTCCTCTGTCAGCTCGCGAGCGTAGCCGCCCTCGCCGCTTGCCTCGAGGCCCAGGTCCAGCCACATCGCGCCCAGCGATTCAACCTGCTCGGCGACCTCGGGGCGTACGTCGTAGCCGGTTGTGCGTGCGCCCAGGCGTTTGGCGGTGGCGAGCGCCTGTAGCCCCGCTACACCCACCCCGAGCACGAGCACCTTGGCCGGCGGGATCGTGCCGGCGGCGGTCATCAGCATCGGGTAGAAGCGGCCCATTTCCTCGGCCCCTAGCAGCGCTGCGCGGTAGCCGGCGACGTTGCTCTGCGAAGACAGCGCGTCCATCGCCTGCGCCCGCGAGATGCGGGGGATCGCCTCCATCGCAAACGCGGTCGCGTTGGCGTCCGCAAGGGCACGCGTGGTCTGGGGGCTCGTGAGCGGCGCGAGGAAGCCAATCAGGATCGAGCCGGATCCGAGACCGCGGATCGCCTGGGGGTCGGGCGGTGCGATCGTGACGACCACGTCGCTATGCCATACCTCGGCGGCGTTCTGGGTGATCTGCGCCCCCGCGTCTTCGAATGCGGCGTCGGTCAGCATGGCGTCGTCGCCCGCGCCGCTCTGCACGACCACGTCCAGGCCCTTGGCCTTGAGCTTGCTGACGACCTCCGGCACGAGCGCCACCCGCCGCTCCCCCACTGCCGTCTCCTTCGGAACACCGATCCGCATATGAGGTGCGAGAACGTATCCGATCGCACGGATAAGCGGCAGGCCGGTGTGCGAGACTCGATCTCAGAGCAAGCGATGAATTGGCCATGACCGTAAATTTGACCCGCATCTATACGAAGCTCGGCGATGGCGGCGAGACCCACCTGGGGGACATGAGCCGTGTCTCCAAGTTGCACCCGCGAGTGGAGGCCTACGGCACGGTTGACGAGCTCAATGCGACAATTGGCGTCGCGCTGCTACAGCCGGATCTGCCCGAGCAGTTCGCCGTGTGGCTGTCGCGCGTACAGAACGATCTACTGGATCTGGGAGCGGACCTGTCGGTGCCGGCGAGCGATCAGAACACCGTGGCATCCAGCGTGGATGCGGCGGTCCGCAAACAGCGCGAGCGCCTGCGCGTGGGAGCGGAGTACACGCAGTGGCTCGAGCAGGCACTGGACGAGGTCAACGCGACTCTCGAGCCGCTGCGCTCGTTCGTGATCCCCGGCGGCACGCCAGCTGGTGCGCACCTGCATGTCTGCCGCACCGTCTGCCGCCGTGCCGAGCGCCGCACGATCGCAGTGGGCGCGGAGGTCAATCCAGAGGTCGTGCGCTACCTGAACAGGCTCTCAGACCTGCTGTTCGTCCTCAGCCGCGCCGCCAACGCCAAACCGGGCGAGGACGATGGCGAGCGCACCGAGCCGCTGTGGGACCCGGGCGCGCACGGCTCCGACGGCTAGATCGCTGAGATCACTGGGCGCGCACGCGCGGCGGCCAGCGACGATCGACGGCACGCAGGGCCGCCACCGCGAGTGCCGTCCACAGCGAGGCGAGCAGGTAGCCGCCGAGCACGTCGCTGGGCATGTGCCACGCGAGCATCAAAAGGCAAAACCCGACGGCAAGGGCGAACACGACGCCGATACCCGCGACGAGTGGCCGCAGACGCTGCGGCGCGACGAGTACGGCAGACAACACGAGCGCAAGCGCAGCAGTTGCATGGCCGCTCGGCCATGACGCCGCACCGATGTAGACCCCGCCGACAGAGATGTGAGGGTGGGCGAGCAGTGGCTTCAGCGTCTCGGCCGTCAGCGGCGCAAGCCCCATGATCGCCAGCACCACGACGGCAACCCGTGGACGTTCGCGGGCGAGCGCGATCGCCATCAGCGCGACGCCCCAGAGCACGAACTGCAGCGGGTTGAGCAGATGCAGCAGGAACAGTGCGGGCCCTTCTACCCGCGGCCTGTTGAGCAGCGTGAAGTCGTGCAGCAAAACTGCATCCCGCCACTGCAACGCCGGAACGTGCTCGGCGAGAGCCCATACGAGCGCGAGCGCGCATACGCATAGCGCAGCGACGCCGAGCGCGCCGGCGGGACCGGAGCGCCCGGACCGTCTCAGCGCCGGCCTGGAGGCAGTCGCCGTGGCTGTGAAGGCGTGTCCCGTCATGGTCTTCACAGGGTATGACGTTCGCTAAAGAGGCCCTGAACACCTTTGCGGCGGGCTCGGCGACGGATCACGTTTACGCATCTGCGTGCTCGGCCCGCTGCCGGCGTTCAGGGGTTGATGTCCGGCAGCGCGATCGTAGCGCCAGGTGCAATCGCTACCGCGAAGCGATGCTCCAACGTCGTCTCATCGAACGCGCGCGCCGCGAGTTCGACGCCTGCGTTGTCGGTGCCTGTGATCACCCAGGTTGGGGCTTCTTCGCCCTGGCGGGTTGCAGCGATCAGCCCGGCGCCTGCAGTCAGCGTCTGCGCCACGCCGCCGTTTTCATTCAACAAGGCTAGTTCGCTGCCGTTGGCAGAGAAGCGCGCGTAGATGCCGTTTTCATGTGGGCCGTGCTCGAGGCCCTGGGCCAGTGCCGCTTCAAGACCGCCGAACGGCGCGACCATCACGCGCAGTGTTTCTGGTGCGCCACCGCTGCCGATGGCGGCGACGGCGGCGGGAACGTTCAGCGCGCGCAGGCGGGCGATCACCGTGCGACACGCATAGCCGGAGGCGGAAGCGCATTCGATCTTCACCGGCCAGCGCCTGCCTTCGCTGCCGTTGAGAAACGGCTCGGGGAACGATCCCACCACGGCTGGGACCTTTTCCGCTTGGCTCCAGTTGTGCAGGTCCCACCAGACGTGATCGCCGGGGTTCACGCCGGTCGCGCTCGCTCCTTTGGGCGCTTCGACGCCGTTTACGTAGTAGAACCAGTTCTGCTGGTGACCGGCGCGCAGGCCGCTTGAGACGTCATCGATGCCTTCCACTATGTGCCCACTGGAGTCGGTGTCGATTGTGTCGTGCGCGCGCAGCAGGCTCATCACCGTCTCGTGTGCTGAGGCCTTCAGCGGACCGTTGCTACGCAGCTGCTCGCTACCGAAGTTTCGCGTGACGAGCAGCTGCACGGCGGTCGGTGCGGCGCCGATGCCCAACCCTCCGAGCAGGAGGGTCGCGAGTACGGCGCCCAACACGACCACCACTCCGGCGAGCTTCACGCGGACTCGCGGCTCTCGACGGCGTCCTTGAGCCGGGCAAGTCGCCCGTCCCATGCCGCCTCGGCCTGACTCAGCCACGCGGCAGCCGGCGCAAGCGCGCCTGCCCGCAGGCGATAGCGAACCTCGCGTCCGGCGGCGGGAGCGCGCTCGACCAGCCCAGCGTGGTCGAGCGTGGAGAGATGCTTGGCGACGGCTTGTCGGGTGATCGGAAGCACAGCGCTGAGCGCGGGCACGCTGGTAGTACCGTCGCGCAAGAGCTCCTCCACCATCAGGCGCCTGGTCGGATCGGCAAGTGCCGCGAAGACGTTGCCCACGCTGTCACTCAAGCGAGCACCAGGGCAAAGCTCGCGGCAAGCATCTCGAGCGAGAACGAAGGTGTGCTCTCGGTGACGATCACGCGCGTGGGAAGATCCGAACCCGTCGCGGCTACGACCAGGAACTCGACCCGCGTGGCGGGCTCATCTGGCCCTGCCCACCACCACACGAGACGATGGGGTGCGTCGAGCACCTCCACGTGGATCTCACGCTCGGGCTCATCCAGCCAGCGCTCACGACCCTCCTCGGTGACAAGCGCCTCGAAGACCTCCTCGGGTGAGGCATCGACATCGATCTCTCGTCGTACCGCCATGCTGACCTCCGTTGACAACCGATTGGTTGCTATTGTCTTTGACAACCACCTAGTTGTCGAAAGGATAGCTGAGATGCCACTGATACCGATGGTCGTCGAGCAAAGCGCACGCGGCGAGCGCTCGTTCGACATCTACTCACGTCTGCTGAACGAGCGCATCGTATTCCTCGGCAGTCCCGTGGATGACCAGATCGCGAACCTCGTGGTCGCGCAGCTGCTGCATCTGGAGAGCGAGGACACCGACAAGGACATCTCCCTCTACATCAACTCCCCGGGCGGCGGCGTGTACGCGGGACTTGCGATCTACGACACGATGCAGTTCATCAAGCCGGACGTGCAGACGATCTGCTTCGGCGTGGCGATGAGCATGGGCTCGCTGCTGCTCGCGGGCGGCACACCGGGCAAGCGCATGGCGCTACCCAACAGCCGCATCCTCATCCACCAGCCATCCGGCGGCTTCAAAGGGCAGGCAGCGGACATCGAGATCCACGCGCGCGAGACCCTGGAGCTGCGCAAACACGTCGATGAGATCTACGCCCGCCACACCGGGCAGTCACTGGAGCGCGTCCACGACGACATGGACCGTGACCGCTACTTCACCGCCGAGCAGTCGCTCGAGTATGGATTGATCGACCGTGTGATCTCCTCGCATGAGCTGACACGCGCGGCGACGGGATTCGTGGCGGCTGGCGGGACGAATTAGATTTATGAGGAGTGCGAAGTGTGTGACGTGCGCTCAGATCCAGCCGAGCAGCGGGCCGAACACGAGCCCGGCGAGGAGATCGAGTGTCGCCAAGCCGCCTACGACCTGGACCTGGCGGGCGCGCTTGGGCATGTCATAGACGGTGAAGGAGACCACGTAGAACGTGAGGTACCCGAACACCACGATCACGGGGAAGCTGGCGACGTTCCACCACCAGTAGTACCATTGAAAAACCCCATCGGCGTGCAGCAAGAGCTCAACCCCGACGGACACGAGCGAAAGCGCGATCGACATTGCCCAGCGGTTGGGGAGGCCGAGGATGCGCACGGAGCGATCGGCAGGCAGCAGCTTCGCGAAGACGACGCCGTTGATGGCAAAGAAGAGAGAGATCTCGACGGTGAGACCGATCAGGATCACGAAGCTCGAGTGCCCTGTGACTGTCCACAGCGCGGCGTGGCCGTTGAAGTGAAGGACGAGCGCGTTGATGATCTCGTTCGCCCAATCCATCAGCCAGAAGGCGAGGCCCGCGAGCACGACGCTCCAGTTGGCTTTCTCCACCTCGATCGCGTACACGTAGACGACGAGCGCGAGCAGCGTGACCGTCGACCAGTCGAACTGCCCGGGCTCGCGCAGCAGCCGTTGGGCTTCGAGTGTGAACTGCGGGATGCTCGCCATCATTTCGCGCCCCAACGGGGCTGGCTAGGACCCGACGGAGGCTAGATCCGAGTCGAGATCGGCCAGCGCCAGACGGTCTTTCACCCCCAGCACGGGAGCGTCGACGATCAGCCGGCGAGCCTGATCGAGGTCATCTGAGCGCCCGAACGTGAGCGCGGCCTTGACCGCTCCATCGTGCAGGTACCAGGTCGTGAAAGAGCCGTCCTCCATGGAGCCCCTGACGATCTCCTCATTCCACTCATACGCCGGACCGACGTACTCGAGTTCTCCCCAGTCGCCCAGCACGGAGTAGAAGTACGGGACCACGTCGTGCGCCACATCGCGCCCGAGCATGTTGAGTGCCGCGGTCTTGCCCTGGTTGAAGGCGACGTCCCAGTGCTCGAGGCGCATCATCGCGCCGCCGTGCACGACGGAGTCGTATTCGCAGATGTCCCCCGCAGCGAACACACCTGGGGTCGAGCTCTGAAGACGTGAGGAGCAGCGCACGCCGCCGCGCTCGCCGATCTGTAGGCCCGCCCGCTGCGCCAGCGCCACGTCAGGCGCGACCCCTGCGCCGATCACCACCGCGTCAGCGGGCAACTCCAGGCCCGCGCGCGTGATCACTTTCGCCACGCGACCGTCGCCGTCGAAGCGCTCTAGCTCGTCCTGGCCATGGATCGTGACGCCGTGGGATTCCAGCAGCCCCTGGAAGAAGCGCCCGGTGTTCTTGCCAAAGCCGCGTTCGAGCGTGAGCTCCTCCTGCATCACGATCGTGCAGCGCTTGCCGAGCATCGTTAGCGACGCGGCGACCTCACAGCCGATGTAGGAGCCGCCGATCAGCACGATGTCCTCGGCATCCTTGACGCCCTCGCGGATCGCGTCGGCGTTGCCGAGCGTGCGCAGATAGTGGATCTGCTCGAGGTCGCAGCCGTCGACGTTCAGCCGCCGCACGTTGGCTCCCGTGGCGATCAGGGCCTTCTCGAAGGCGATCTCTTGCTTGGTGGAGAGCTTGGCGGTGCGCGCCTCGAGGTCCAAGCCGGTGACGCTCGTGCGCGTCAGCAGCTCGATGCTCTGCTCTGACCAGAAGTCGTTTGGCCTGAACAGCGGCTGCTCGCGGGTCTCTTCACCGCGCAGGTAGCCCTTGGAGCAGTCGGGGCGGTTGTACGGCGGGTCGGGCTCACGGCCGACGAGCAGCACCTCGCCCTCGGCGCCTTCCTCGCGTAGCCAGCGGGCGCAGTTGGCGGAGGCGAGGCCGCCGCCGATGAGCAGGTAGTCGACCTTGCGGTCTGCCATGGCGGGGACCTTACAGCCCCGGCGGGTGACGCACCGACCAGTTCGCCCACGTGGGGATGTGGTCGAGGATGCGCCAGCGCGGGCCGTTTTCGAAGCGATTGGGCCCAACGTCGGTGCCGTTGTGGCTGGTATCGAGCCGCAAGCCTGCGATGACGATGAAGACGTGCGGTTCTGGACTGGCGCTCGCGTAGATCGTCACCCAGCGACCCGGACCGGGTGCGCCCCAGTCGACGTAGTTCTGTGCCAGCGGGTTCTCGCGCACGATTTCCGCCAGCGGGCGAATGCCTGAGCGGTACAAAACGTAATTTACGGTGCTCGAGCAATCCTCTTCGGACGCTCCCAAGGGGTCGGGATGGCCACCCGGGCCATACGGCAGATCCTGCAACTCGTTGCCCGCCACGACCATTGCCTGAACGGTCGCTGGCACTCCAGCGGGTACCAGAGCGAGATGTCCGTCACCGGGTGCCAACTCGGCGCGTTCGCCAGCAATGAAACGGACCGGGGTAGGACTCCTGCCCACCAGCGCAAGGTCAGCACCTTCGAGCCCATCCGCGCCTTCCCCGGGCTGCGCCGCGGGAGACGATTGTTCACCTACTGCCGCCGTTGAGGATGACCCGGAATAGCGATCCGCCCAGTTCTCAACCTCCCTGACATACCATCCGGCGTGGTTGTACGCATAAATCGCCCGACCGTAGTCACCGGGTGCACCGGAGGCACGCAAATAGCTTGCTGCTGAGTAAATCGCGTCGGCGGCGTCCCAACGGTCGGGTGGGCCATCGCCTTCGGCATCCACCCCATACTCAGCCCACGTCGACGCGAGGAACTGCATCGGCCCGCCCGCACCGGCGGAGTTGACGACCCCTTCATGGGTGCACGATGGAGCGGGGTCGCGCCCGTGGTCGCACTCCACCTTGCCAATACCCGCAAGGATCGCCCAGTTCAGGCCATATTGTTCGGCGGCCCGCTGATACAGGTGTAGGTAAAGCGGTGGGATTTCCTTCAGTGCCAGCGCCGACACGCCAGCGCTGGGCGCTTCCGGGGTGTAGGAGTCCAAGCCCCCAAGCGACACACCGCCAAGCGCGGCAAGCGCCGCCATCAGCAAGAACACCGCCCCCACGCATGCCGCCGCACCCAACGCGATCAAGCCTGCTCCTGCTCGCTGTGCGCTCCGGGCTGTAGCTGAGCCGACCGTCAAGGTCGGTCTCTGCCCAGCTGGCGTTTGCGGCGTGCCGCGACCTCGCGCGCGTCGCGCATGACGCTGGAGCGGTCGGAGCTCGAGTCACGTTCGACACCACTCTTGCCTTGTGCGCGTCCTTCCTGGCGCCAAGTATCGATCGGTGAGCGTTTGCCGGGTGGCGGCGTGCCGTGCCCGGCTTCGCGCATGCGCTTCTGCACGGCACCGTCGAACCGCCCCTCCGCTTTGCGTTGCTCGCGGCGACCCAAGCTCGGGCTATCAGCAGCGTCCGCGAAGCTCTGAGCTGTATCGCGCAACTCCTTGCGCAAAGCCAGCTCGCGGTCGATCTCCAGGCGCGCGAGCCGTTGCGCGGGTTGGCTCAAGCGCTGGTACTGCTCCCGCCCATAACCAGCGAGGCCCGACAGCGCGGCATAGTCTCGGCGTTCACCGCCTCGCGCGCGAGCCGCACTCGGCAGAGCTGCCTGGGTATCCAGGAACCGGCCCTGCTGCTCCAGATGCTCGCGCGATGCTCGCCCGCCTTTCGCCCTCTCCCCTTCTTTGGCAGTCCGCCGTGCGCCATTGAGCATCGTCTGCTCGCGCTCGATCTCCGCGCTGACACGCTGCGCGCGGTGCGCCAGGGTCGCAGCCCGCCGCTGCTGACCACCATCGCGCGCCGCTATACGGTGGCGCTCCAGACGCTCGAGTTGAGCGCGTTTTGCCGATATCGCCTGGTTGATCCGCGGCGTCTGCTCGACGCGCTCGCGCGCGCCTTCGCGGTCGCGCTCCAGCGTACGGTGCGCCTGCTCATCGGCGCCCTCCTGCGCCCGTTGCTTGCTGACGAGGGCATGCTGTCGGCGCTTTTCAACGTCCGGCGCCGGCTTGGCGAGCTTGCCTTTCGCCCAGCGCGCCGCGACCATCACCTGGTTGTGCTCGACCGCGTCCCGCGCTCGTCGCAGCATCGAGCCCCGCAGCGTGTGCTCGCCGTGTTCTTGAGTTCTGAGCGTGCCCTGGGCGATACCGAGGGCCTGATGGCGGTGGGCATACGCGCCCCACCAGAAGGCCGACATCAACAGCCACTGCATCCACCAGCCGAGCGTCGTCAGGTCGGACAGGACCGAGATGGTCGCAAGCACGATCCCCAGTAGGAACGAGAACACCAGCTCGGTGACAACCGAGGCCAGAAGACGCGCGATCCACTTGCGAAACAGTGCCCTCCCGCCATCGCCGAACGCTGGCGCAAGCACCATCACAGGGGCCAACAGCAGGTACAGCATGCTGAACACAGCTGAGGTCAGCAACTTCACCGCAACGAACCCCAGTAGCAGCAGCATGCCGAGCAGTCCCGCCGCGATCAGCACCACGCCCAGGATGCGCATGAGAGTTCCGCCGCTCGTCCGGAACTCCGCCTGCGCGGCGGTCGGCCCACGACAGTTCGTCGCTTCTGCGCTCTGGCAGAGTGTGCGCAGCAGCGAGCCTTCTTCGTTGATCGAGTTGCGCGCGGGCCCATTGGCGGGGAGAGCGAGGAACAGCGCACCGTTGCTGCGGGCAGCGCGCAACAGCTCAGCGCTGTGCTCGAGCGCACTCGTCTGCGCGACAGTCGCCTTTACGCAAGTGCCCAACACCGTCGAGCGCAGGTCGCAGGTGCGCCTGGCGAGCTCCTGCGAGGCGATCTTCAGGCCGGCCGCTCGCAAGCGTGGATCCAGGCGCGACGGTTCCCGACACCAGCCCACGTTCCCGAACTCCATGTAACACCACGGCACTTCGATTGCCGCGGCAAACACCGTCTCTAGGCTCGTCCCCAGTGCCTGCCCTGGGGCTGAAGGAGTACCTCGGGCAGCCACGGCGAGCGTGCCGAGACTCGCCTCATCCGCCCATTGGCCGAGCGCCCCGACGGTACCCGCGGGGTTCGCGATGATCCAGATCCCTCCGACCATCATCGCCACCATCAGCATGACCTCGCCGAGTGTCTCGGCCACGCGGCGGCGGATCATACCGTGGTAGACAGCGAGCAACGACGCGATCGCCAGCGCAATCGGCAGCCAAGGTTCGGTAAATGCGCCCTCCATCTGGCGCAGGTGCTTGCTCATATCGGCTGCCAAGCTCCCGTCGAACAGGTCGATCGAGAAGGACCACTCGAGCATCACGACGAGCGCGTGCACCGCCCATACCAGCCCCGTCCACAGCGGTGTGACAAACATGTCCTGGGCGATCGTCGAGGCCCAGGCGGTGGTGTTCAATAGGGGCTCGTCGATGTGCACGTCGATGCCGTAGTTGCCGGTTGGCGCGGGGGCCGCCGCAAACCCAGACGTTTCACAGTTGCGTCGACCCGTGGCCGAAAGTTCGCTCAAGAGCTCGCCCTTGCACGAGGGGCTACCCAGACCGTTGCTAACAAGCGGATCGGCTTCCCCCTGGAGAGTCTGTGTGGCTCCTTCTTCCCCATCGACGGCAGTACCCGAGCCCGCTGGGGTGGTCAGAGGAGGACTGCTCGGCGCCCGATAGCCGGGCCCACCCGATTGCGTCGACCCGCTCGACGCCCCTGTAACACGTGTCAGATCAACGCTGCTGGCCGATCGCGCTATCGCGACCGTGGTCTGGTAGCCACAACCGACGCTCCCGAGGAACGCGACCAGTGCAGCGACGGCGAACCGGCTCGCCTTCACTCAGCTCGTCGGTGTGGTCGAAAACGCGCGCAGTAACGAAGGAACGACAACGTCCACCTGGATTGCCTCCACGCGCCCGCGGTGGTCACGAAACAAACACCGCCCCGCGTCCAGCTCCAGCAAGCTTTGACACATCCGCCTGTCCTCGGGGTCGAGCCCGAGCAGGGTGAGCGCGCGAGCAGCCTCTGTCGGCGAGCGCATCCCGAAGACGAACGTCGCACCGATCAGGTTCTCGAGCGACTCCCGCTCTCCCACGA
>JBEKAM010000035.1:0-21679 GCA_050015915.1 Solirubrobacteraceae bacterium | reverse complement strand
ACTCCGCAGCCGACTTGCCGCTGTAGTCCGCGTCCTTCGGCTCGGGGTAGTACCACGCCGCGTCCGGGTTGCTCTCGCCGTCGACCTCGATCGTCTTGTAGCTGGCAGTGCCCTTCCACGGGCAGATCGTGTGCGTGTCGCTGTCGCTGAAGTACTGCTCGTTGATGCTCTCAGCGGGGAAGTAGTGGTTTTTCTCGACCACCAGCGTGTCGTTGCTCTCGGCCAGGGTCGCGCCGTTCCAGGTGGCTTTCATGCTCGCTCCTCGTTCGTGGTTGCCTTCCAGACACAGCGTAGAAGCGTTCCCAACCGCGCCGACCGCAGCAACGTCGGCCCCTGCCCCGATAATGACCCCATGCGGTTCTGGCACAGGCACATCTGGGGCGAGTGGGAGCGCGCCTGGGGCAAAGGCAGCCCCAAAGGCTACGTTCTCGAACGCAAGTGCTCGGTGTGTGGCAAGACCCAGACGCAGGTCATTCGCTGAGCCCGTGACGGTCCGCGAGATCGAGGCCGCCGTGCTCGATGCCTGGCCCGGACGCGCGCAGCGCGGGCACGATCTCGCTCGTCACGAGCCCTGTCTCGTGGGTCATCTCATCGACGATCTCAAACCAGCGCTGCATGTTGGCGGGGGTGTCGAGCAGTAGCGTGAGCATCGGCACGTGCCGGCGGATCGACCAGAAGCGTTCTCCGTGCGGCTGGTGCTCGCCGTGGTAGCCCCACTGGCCGCGTAGTGACGTGGCGCCGGCGGCGCCCTCACGGCGCAAACGGCGAATCAGCGCGCTGTGTAGCGGCTGCTGCTCGTAGCGGGTTTGCTCGCTCGCGTACACGACGAGCTTCTGCCAGTAGGCGAGGCCCGCGGCGTCTGCGTCGGGTGGACGCAGCGGCTCAGCCAGCAGCACACCATCGCGCTTGCATACCCGCACGCGCTCGAGTGTCATCGCCGGGTCGTTAAGCATCCCGGCAATCTCGCCGAGCGCCGATGCGATCGACGTGCTCTCCCCCACGCTCTGGACCATCAGCGGCACCTGCGTGTTGCGAGCGAAGAAACCGGCGCGTTGGCGTGCGCCGTGGGCGGTGCCGTCGAGACCGAGGAGCACGCTCGCTCCGGCCACGCCATGGCGGTGCAGACACTCCACCACAGCAATATGAGCGGGGCGGGAGCCGACGCGCTCCTGGCGTCCGAGGTAGACGGTGAGCTTCGCGGCATCACGATTAGAGGAGATCTCGGTGTCGACGGTGGCGCCGCTCAGCAGACGGGCGCGCTCGAGGGTGATCAGGCCGTCACCACTGATCGCACGCACCTGCTCGAGCACGGCCTCGATGCGCGGCTGGGTATCGACTGCGAGCGCCAGTAGCGGCAGATCTTCAGACAGCGTCAGCAGTCGCTCGGTCACCAGTCGGTGCTTGATGCCGAAGCCCTCGACGCCGCGCACGAGGATGCTCGAGCGCACGCCGTGGCCGGCGAACACGTCGATCAGCTCGTCCGCAAGCAGCCGTCCGTGAGCACGATCGCGCTCGCCGAAGTACACGCTCAAGCGCAGGCCATCCTCGAGCATCAGCCCGCCCCCAACAGCCGGCCCACCGCCGCGGCGCCCACACCCAACACGAGGCTGAGTGCAATGTTCGCCCACATGAGCCAGCGCCGCCCGTCCTCGGCTAGACGATGGGACTCGAGCATCCAGGTCGAGAACGTCGTGTAGGAGCCGATCACGGCGGTGCCCGTGAGCAGGTAGGCATTGGCGCTGAGCGCGAGGCCCACGAGCAGGCCGAGGATGAGCGCTCCCGAGATGTTGACCACGAGCGTGCCCAGCGGGAAACGCGCGCCTGTGGCTGAGGAGATGACACCGTCGAGCAGGAATCGCGCGATCGCGCCCAGCCCACCGAGCACGCCCACCGCAAGCCATAGGAGCACGAAGCTCATACGACGAGCCTCGCGCGGCGCACGAGCTTCGTCGCCATGAAGACCGCTGCGAAGCCCCCGGCGATGCTCACGGCGGCATACGCGACGGCCAGCACCACGTGCCCGCCTTCGAGCATCTTCGCCAGCTCGACCATCACCGTCGAGAACGTCGTCAGCGCGCCGCAGATGCCGGTGCCGAGAAACGCGCGGCGGTAGAGCGAGGGCGGCAGGCGCTCCTGTAGACGCGTGACGAAGTAGCCGAGCAGCGCCGCGCCGAGCATGTTCACGATGAACGTCGCCCACGGCCAATGACCGTCAGGGGTCTTGAGGCTCTGCTCGAGCGCCGCGCGCGCAATCGCGCCGACGAAGCCGCCCGCGAAGATAGCCGCGAGCTCTTGGCGGTCGAGCCTCATCGCTGCGCGGGCAGCATAACGAGCATGGGTGTCGGATACTTCACGATGCGTGGCGACGAGTGATGAGCGCCATAAGAATGGCTGCGAGCCAAACTCGGACCTGCTAGACCCCCCGCTGATGGGTGTTCCGGAGAACGTTCCCCTCCGATCGCGCGGATCGGTGCTCAGGCGGGTGGGCATCGCACTCGCGGTGATCGCGCTCGTTGCGCTGGTCGTGTTCGCGCTCTCGCGTCTGGAACTGCAGCGAGCGGGCCATGCACTCGTGACGGCCTCGCCGGGTTGGATCGCACTGGCACTGTTGCTGATGTCGCTGGCGATGCTGATGCGCGCGGTCTCCTGGCATCAGACACTGCGCGCGGCGCTGCCCGACACGGCGATGCCGTGGGGGCCTGTGATACGAGCGTTGATGATCGGCGTGATGGCCTCGGCACTCGTCCCGGGACGCCTCGGCGAGCCTTCGCGTGTGCTTGTGCTCTCACGACGGCTGGATGGGCGCACGAGCCGCCTCGTGCCGATCGTGGCCGGGACGGTGTTTTCGCAGACACTCATCAATCTGCTTGCGCTGCTGATCCTGCTCGCGGTGAGCTTCACGAGCGTGCCCCTGCCGAGCGGCCACATCGCCGGCATCATCACCGCGCTCGCGCTGCCGCTGGCCGCGTGTGCGCTGGTGCTCGCGGGGCCACGTCTGCTGGCGCTTGCACAACGCTCGCGTCGTGCGCGTGTGGCGCACGCGGCGGAAACTGTCGCGCGGCTGCTGCATCTCGCCCGCCAGGGTCTCATTGTGTTCGCCCGCCCGCGCTATGGCTCCACCGCCGTCGCCTTCCAGCTGCTTGCGTGGGCGCTGCAGTGGCTCGCCTGTTACATGGTGATTCTTGCTCTCGGCCTGCAATCGCAAGTTGGCCCAGCTGCAGCCGCCGCGATCCTTTTGGCCGTCAATCTGAGCGCGGTTCTACCGGCGACACCGTCCAACGTGGGGGTGTTCCAGGCCGCCTGCCTGGTGGTGCTCGCCGCGTACGGCGTCGGTGCGGGCCAGGGCCTCGCCTACGGCATCATCCTGCAGGCGGTGGAGGTGGTCACCGCGTTGATCTTGGGAGTGCCCGCACTGTTCAAGGAGGGCGTGTCCTGGCAGGACATCCGCCACAGTGCTGCGCGCCCGGAGGACGGCGCGGACGCCCAGGCCTCTTAGCCGGCGATCGCGCGCAGCGACTGGCGCAGCGAGCTGGTCGTCTTCATCACGGCCGTGGGCTCATAGCCACAGTGGGCCATGCAGTTTTCGCAGCGGGGGTCCTTGCCGCGACCGTACTTGCTCCAGTCGGTCGTCTCGATCAGCTCTTTGTAGGTCTTGGTGTAGCCGTCGGACATCAGGTAGCAGGGGCGCTGCCAGCCGAACAGCGAGTAGCTGGGGATTCCCCACGCGGTGCAGTCGAATTCGGCCTTGCCCTCGAGGAAGTCGAGGAACAGCGGGCTGTGGTTCAGCCGCCACTTCTTGCGCCGCCCGTCGGCGAACGCCTCGCTGAACAGCTTGCGCGTCTGCTGCACGCCCAGGAAATGCTCCTGGTCGGGCGCTTTCTCATACGCGTAGGCGGGCGAGATCATCATCTCGTCGACTTCCAGGTCGTCGTTGAGGAAGTCGAGTACCTCACGCACTGTCTTCGGCGAATCCTGGGTGAAGAAGGTCGTGTTGGTGGTCACTTTGAAACCGGCTGCCTTGGCCGCCTTGATCGCGGCGACAGCCTTGTCGAAGACACCCTCGCGCTCGACTGAGGCATCGTGGCGCTCCTTCAGCCCATCCATGTGCACAGCCCAGGAGAAGTACGGGCTCGGCTTGAAGTTCTCGAGCTTCTTCTCTAGCAGCAGGGCGTTTGTGCAGAGGTAGACGAACTTCTTTTTCTTGATCAGTTCGGCGGCGATCACGTGGATCTCGGGGTGGATCAGAGGCTCGCCTCCCGCGATCGAGACCATCGGTGCGCCGGCCTCGTCGATCGCTGCGATCGCCTGCTCGACTGGCATCCTCCGGCGCAGCTCGTGCTCGGGGTGCTGGATCTTGCCGCAGCCCGAGCAGGCGAGGTTGCACTGGAACAGCGGCTCCAGCTCGACGATCAGGGGAAACTTCTCGCGTTTGGCCAGCCGCTGGCGCGCCAGGTACCACCCCATGCGTGTGCTCTGCCTGAACTGGACCGCCATGGGCCTACCTTAGTCGCCAGGAGTCCAGTCATGAAGGGCAGCGGCCACGCGGCGCAGTGACAAGGCCGCGCGCAGCGCGCCTGCGATCGCCCCCACACGCATCAGCTCGTGCTCCGGACTGTCCAGCACGACCCGCACAACACCGAACGGCCGCTCGCCGGTTCCGGCTGCCAGCCACACCGACTCCATGTCCACCGCGATCGCTCCGCCGGCGAGCAGCTCGGCGCGCCGCTCTCCCAGCGCCAGCTTGGACACGCACACGACATGCCCGGTGCGCACCTTCATGCCAAGCCCGGTGAGCCGTTGCAGAAGCTCCTGGGTCAAGTCGCAGCGCACGCGCTCCTCGGTGTGCCCTTCGTCGCCCGCCGGATACACATCTTCAGCGACGATCACTTCGCCGGGTACAGAGCTCGCGTCGAGCCCACCGCAGAAGCCGACCACGAGCATCGCACCGCCGGCGTGCGCGGCCAGCTCCCCGGCGGCCGCCTTCGCGCGTGCGGGACCCATTCCGGTCTTGCGCACGACCGCGCTGCGCGCCGCAGAGGAGATCAGTGCCGCCTCGATGCGCAAAGGCGCCGCGACCAGCAGCTCGCTCATCGTGCCAGCGCTCCCTCACCGCCGGCAACCCGGGCGCTCGCGGCGTGAGCCGCGGCGAACGAGCCGGCAGCGCCACCCGCAGCCTGCCCGTCGATCTCGAGTGCGCCGAGCGCGCTCTGTGCAGCCGCGTGTCCGCTCAGGACAGCGCCCTCGAGCGTCGCCGGCCAGCCGGTGGCGGTCCACGCGCCCGCCAGCACCAGGCCGGGGATCGCGGTCGCCGGGCCAGGCCTCAGCGCTGCGGTGCCGGGCGCCGCGCGGAAGGTCGCCGCGTGCTCGCGGGTTGCGAGGAACAACTCGGCCTTCGCGTCGCGCGCTCGCGGCAACAGCTTTTCCATCGCGGGCAGGTAGAGCTCGCGTAGCGCGTCCACGCTCATGCCCATCTCACGCTCTGCACCGGAAAGCGACACAGCCAGATACTGGCAGCCCGCGGGCGCGCCGGCGGCAACAGAGCGGTCGAACAGATACTGCACTGGCGTGCCCACCCCGGCGGCGAACGGCTCCTCGAGGACGGGCCTGTCGTAGACGACGTGAAGGTTCACGATCGGTGAGACGCCCAGCCCGTTCCACGCGCGCGCGGCGTCACCCAACAGCGGCTCGAGCAGGGCGGCAGCCCGGGCGTGCGGAAGCGCGACCACCGCCGCCTCGGCGCTCAGCCCATCCAGTGCTTCATCGCCCTCGCCGCGCACGCCCCGGCCGTGGACCTCCAGGCCGCTGGCGCTCCGCTCCAGACGTTCGGCGCGCCAGCCGAACCTCACATCAACGCCCGCCTCGCGCAGCGCGCGCTCGGCAGGGTCGCCAAGCGTCTGACCAAGCGTCGCGTGATGGAAGCCGATATCGCCTGCGTCCGCGCTGGACAGCAGCCCGGTTTGAAACACGAATGCTGCAAGCGCCAGCGACGCCTCGGCGGCGGGCAGGTTGATCGTGGGCAGTGCGATCAGATCCCACAGCGCGCCCACGGCCTGCGGCCCCTGGCCGTGACGCGCAAGCCAGTCGCCGAAGCTGACACGGTCGAGTGCGGGGTCGGCGACATTCAAACGCATCAGGCCCAGCGCGGCGCGTGCGGCGCCCAGCCGCTGTAGCGGCGAGAGGTATGGGTAGCTTGCGAGAGCACCGGTGAGGTGAGCGGGCGCGGGCAGCGAGCCGCGGCGCAGGAGCGCGGGCTTGCAGTCCGGCTTCAGCACCGGGATCTCGAGGCGTGGCTGTAGCGTCGTTAGCTGCTCGCTGCCCAGACGCGCGAGGAGCCCACGGTAGGCGCCACAGCAGCGCAGGAACACGTGCTGGCCGTTATCCATCTGCAGGCCCTCGCGCTCGAACGAGTACGCCGCGCCGCCGAGCCTGCGCCTGACCTCGACGAGCGTCACGCTCGCACCAGCCGCAGCGCAGTCGAGCGCGGCGACGATGCCGGCAAGACCGCCACCGATGACGACCACACGACGGCCCGAGCTCAAGCTCCCGCTCCCGCTCCCAACATCACCCGCGCTGCAACCCACGCCTTCTCGTGGGCTGGCAGCGACATGCGCCGGCGCACCGCCTCCTCAGGATGGGCATCGATGCGTTCGAGCAGCCTTCTATAGATGCCCGCCATCGCGAGCACACAGGCGGCGCTGCGCCGGTCGAGCAGGGGCGCCAGCTGCAGGCCGTGGTCGAACCACTGCGCGACGCGCTCGGCCTCAAAGCGCACTAGCGTGGTCAGCCGCTCGAGCTCCTGCGCATCGCCACCGGCGTTTGCGCGCTCGAGCGCGCCGAGCACCGCGGCGGCCGTCTCGTGCAGGCTCGTCGCGGTCTCGTCCTCGGCGATCACACCGAAGCGCCGCAGATCCTCCGCGGGCAGGTATACGCGACCGTTCTGAGCATCCTCGCGCACGTCGCGCAGGATGTTCGTCAGCTGCAGCGCAACGCCGAGATCGTCCGCGAGCGCTTGTGCGCGGGCAGCGTCGGGCCCGGCGGGCTCGCGCAGGCCGAAGATCGCCAGGCACACTCGCCCGATCGCGCCAGCTACGCGGCGACAGTAAGGCAACAGGTCATCAAAGCTCTCATACGTAACGCTCGCGATATCCATGCGTACGCCCTCGATCAGCTCACCGAGCGCATCGATTGGCAGCGCGAAGCGTTGCTGCGCGTCCGCGAGCGCCACCATCACGAGGTCCTCACTGCTCTCGCCGCCATCAACGTTGGCTTTGGCTTCGATGTCAGCAGCAGGGGCGGCGCCGGTGGCGGCCACTGCGATCGCGCTGAGCGCACGCGCCTCGTGGTCGAGCAGCCGCAACTTCTCCTCGCTTGGGAGCGTGCCGTCGCCGATGTCATCGACACGCCGCGCGAACGCATATGCCGCGCACATCGCCTGACGGCGCTCGCGCGGCAGCAAGCGAATCCCATAGAAGAAGTTCGCGGCCTGCTTGCGTGTGATCGCTTCGCAGTGGCTGTAGGCATCGGCGATCGCCACTGTGGCATTCACGATGTGACGCTCCCTGGCGAGGCACCCCGAGCGTCGCGTAGCGCTACAGCGAGGGCCAGGGCCCGCCGGCCGCGCCCCGCCTGTAGCGGTCCCGCCAGCACGTCATAACGGGCACGCACGATCGCATCCAGGGCAGCGTGCCCGCCGGCTACGAACGCCGCCACGGCGAGCTTTGGGCGACCATGCAGCTGGGCGATCAGAGGTGTTCCTGCCACGAGCAGCTCGCGTGCGCGAGTGACCTCGAAGGCGAGCACCGCCCGTAGCTCCTCGCTCGCGTGCTCGCGTGCGAGATCGGTCTCGCTGGCGGCAAACCTCACCAGGTCATCCTGCGGCAGGTACACGCGTCCACGAGCGAAGTCCTCACCCACGTCCTGGCAGTGCTCAGCGAGCTGTAGTGCCGTGCAGATCGAGTTCGACAGCTCGATCCGGGCAGGGTTCGACAGGCCGAAGATGGCGAGCACCAGCTCGCCCACGGGATCTGCTGAGAGCGAGCAGTACTCGCGCAGCTGCGCCCACGTTTGATAGCGGCTGACGCGCTGATCGAGACGGTTTGCCTCGATCAGGCGTACGAACGGATCCCAGGTGAGGCGGCATTCGCGGACCGTTACCCCCAGGCGTATGAGCAGCGGATGCTCTGCTTCTCCCGCGAACGCGCGCTCGAGCTCGGCCTGCAGCCAGTCAAGGGCAGCGAGCCGCTTGGCGGGCGAGGGTCCAACGGCGTCGCCCAGCTCATCGACAAGCCGTGCGAACCCATACACGGCCAGCAGGTGTGCGCGCGCACGGCGCGGCAGCACCCGACTGGCGACGGAGAAGTTCTCGGTGGCTGCCCGCGCCATGACCGCCTCCGCGGTCGGGGCGTCGATCGGCGGGGCGGCTGTCAGCATCAGCTCCGCCGCTCGGTGGACCCCCCGGCCGCTGCGTCCCACTGGGTGTTCGAGGAAAGGCAACGCCCAAGGGCCATGATCGGGAACGTGAGCCGGTAGAGGTGGTAGTTGATGTAGTAGTCGGACGGGAAGCCCGTGCCGGTGTACTGAGGCTCGTCCCAGCCGCCATCCGCGCGCTGGGTGCTGACCAGCCAGGCGACACCGCGCGCGATCGCCTGCGAGCGCTCGCCGGCGGCGTGCAGCGCGAGTAGCGCCCAGGCTGTCTGCGACGCGGTACTGGGTCCGCGTCCGATCCATCGATCTTCGTCGTAGGAGCGCGGGTCCTCGCCCCAGCCACCATCTTCGTTCTGGTGGCCCTCGAGCCACTCTACGGCGCGGCGGATGCACGGATCACTGGGATCGACGCCGGCCGCGATCAGCCCGGGCACAGCCGCACCGGTGCCGTATACGTGGTTGATCCCCCAGCGCCCGAACCACGATCCGTCAGCCTCCTGCTGCTCGATCAGCCAGCGCACGCCAAGTCGCGCGGCCGGCGTGTCGCTCAGCCCAAGCTCGCCGAGCATCTCCAGGGCATGCGCGGTCACGTCCGCGCTTGGCTCGTCGATCACCTCACCGAAGTCCAGGAACGGCAGCTCGCGTACGAGTGAGCGGGTGTTGTCGGCGTCAAACGCGCCCCAGCCTCCGGCGCGGCTTTGCATACCCTCAACCCAGCGCAGCGCGCGTCCAATTGCGCCGTCGATGCGAGCGCCGACAGGTCCGCGTCCGGCGAGCCGCTGCAGCGCCAGCACCACCTCTGCGGTGTCGTCGACGTCGGGGTAGTTGACGTTGGCAAACTCAAACGCCCATCCCCCGGGCTCAAGCTCGGGCCGGCGCACTGACCAGTCACCCAGCTGGGTGACCTCCTCGCCGAGCAGCCATTCGGTTGCGCTGAGCAGGGCCGGATGATCGTCCGGCAGGCCCGCGTCACCGAGGGCGATGACCGCTAGCGCCGTGTCCCACACGGGTGACTGGCAGGCTTCCAGGCGCCTACTTTCGCTGGCGGGGGCACCGGGCGGGCGCGATCGCTGCTCTTCGCCCGGGTCCTCCACCATGAAGCGCTCCAGGCCTTCCAGGCCACGGCGCATCACGGGGTGATCGAGTGGATAGCCGGCCAGATGTAGCGCCATCAGCGAGTACACCCAAGGCGGCTGGATCCCGCCCCAGGAGCCGTCGGCCTCCTGGCGGCGCACGATCCAACGCTCGGCCCGTGCGAGCGCGAGTCGGCGCAGCGGCGCGAGCGGCCGTCGTTCGTAGGCGCGCAGCACCTGATCCAGGCGCGAGAGGCACGCGACGCGCCACGAGCGCGTGCGGCCGGAACCTTCGTCGGACGCCTGGGCCGGCGCGTGCAGCTCCTCCAGGTCGAACGGGAGCACTCGCATGGGACGGTGGGCTTTGACGATCGACAACGCCACGATCGTCTGGCGCGCCCAGCAGGCGAAGTCATAGACGTTCAGCGGGATCGACGGGGGCAGCAGGATGACCTCGGGCGGCAGCGCTGGCACCCGATCCCACGACCACAGCCCGAACAGCGCGAGCCATAGGTGAGTGAACACGCGCGCCTGCTCGATCCCGCCTTCCTGGCGGATGAACTCGGCGGCTGTGCGCATGTGCTCGGCATCCGCGGGGTCGCCTGCGAGCCGCAGCCCCCAGTAGGCCTCGATCGTCGTCGAGAGCTCTCCGGGGCCACCGTGGAAGTTTGACCAGGTGCCGTCGGCTCGCTGCTGGGAGCGGATCCACGCCGCCGAGCGCTCGGTCTCCTCGACGTTGCGAATCCCCAAGAACTCGCGCAGCAGCATGTCCTCGGCATCCATCGTCACGTTCGTCTGCAGCTCGCCCCGCCACCAGCCGCCCTCCTCCTGGAGGGACAGCAGATGCTCGCGGGCGAGCTCCAGCGCGACCTTCGCCTCGCTTTGAGCTTCCACGGTCAGCTGTGACATGCAGACAACCTAAATCTTTTTGGTTGGAGACGACAGTTGCGCGTGCACCTTCTTACCCTTGCACGTTCGCGACGAAAATCCGGGAATCTGCTGGCACGAGCACGCTGGGAGTGGCAAGCGTAATTACGTGACGACGCAGTGTCGCCTCACTAACGAGCCGCGGAGCGGCCGATACGAAGCGATAGACGATAAGGCCGTCGATGTCCAGACGTGCCTTCAGGTGAAAGCCCGGTGCGGGCGGCTCCCCCGCCGATGCTCGTAGCGGCGCGTAGCCTGTCTCGTCGATCTCGCTCACGCGCACCAAGGTACCTGTGTGCAGCGCGTGTAGACCGTGCAGGTAGTACTCGAGTGGTGTGGAGCCCAACTCGACAGTCGTGATCGCGCGTTCACCAGGCGCGCCGCGCAATGCCTTGGCAACATCACGCCAGTTCCCCCGTTGCAGGCGTGGGCTCGCATCCACGTCAAGTGAAATCGCAAGGAAAGCAATCGTTATCAGCGCCGCGAGCGCGATCCCTGCCCGGCCCGTACCAGGCCAGACACTCACTACGGCGATCACCACCGTTACCGGAATCATCGCCGCAACCAGGTTGCGCGGCGCTAGGTAGTCAGCCCCGAATCCCACGAGCACGATCGGGATTATCACGCCACAGGCGGCTATAACGAGCGTTATCAATACTCCGTGTACACGGACGTCCGATTGATCGGGATCAGGACGCTCGCGTACTGCTTGCATGCGGTAGAACCCAAGCGCGAGCGCGGCAAGGATCGGCAGCGCGACCAGCAACTCGATGCCGCGCCCGAGCGGCAGGCCTGAGTAGCCAGTGAGGAAGTACTGCGGGATCGCTTCCAGGCGTTCTCGCAGTGGCCAGTGCCCAATCCACTGCGTGCCGTGTCCGCCCTGCGTCGATATCAACGGCAACAGCGCCAGGCCGACGATGAGCAGCACCGCGACGGCGGGGAGCGCCACGCGACGCGTAGCACGATCGCGCAACAGCAACAGGACCATCGGGATCAGCAGGAAGACGGCGAAGTAGTGCGTGAGCAACGCCAGCGCGCCGGTCAGCGCGAAGACCGCCATGCGCTTTGACGTGGGCTCGCGCAGCGCACGCAGGAAGCACAGGATCGCAAGCGCCGCCATCACCACGAACAGCGCGTACGCGCGCGCCTCCTGCGAGTACCACACGAACAGCGGGTTGACCGCCACGAGTACGGCACAGACGATCGCTGCACGGCGGCTGCTGAGCTCTCGAGCGATCGCCCATGCGACCGGCACGGTCGCGATCCCGGCCAGCGCGGAAGGCAGTCGCAGCGCGATCTCGCCGGTGCCGAGCAGCCGCGAGTCCGCCCACTCGATCACATACCACAGCGGCGGTGTGTTCTCGGTATGCACGACCGAGCGCAGCGTCGCCCACAGGCTCGGGTGAAGCACATGAATGGGTGTGAACGCCTCGTCGTACCAGAAGCTCTGCAGGTCGAGCGTCGACAGCCGCAGCGCCGCGGCGAAGATCGTGATGGCGGCAAGCGGCCACCACGGCGCCGGCGAGCTGCGTATGCGCGCCGCCAGCACGCTCGCGGCCGGCGCGGCGGTACTCATCGCGGGCACAGCTCCCGCACCACGCCAAAACAGCCATAGCGCTTACTGCGTACGTCTTCGTAGTAGGGGGGCAGATACCAGCCACCGTGGACCGTGCGCGTGCCGTTGACGGTCGGCCCCCAGATCGCCAAGCAGATCTGGGTCGTGCTCCCCGGCGCGCCACCGCTGGTGTTGCCGCACAGCACCTCGCGGTCGTTGTTGGCGCCAAGCGTTTCCTGGTCGATCGAGATGTTCTTGTAATCGTGGTGGGTGTAGTGCCGCCAAGTTGTCAGATCGGCGACGAGGCGGTGGTTGATGCGTGTCTGGCGAGCGAGGTCGTTGACGATCGCGACCGCCAGGAACAGCCCAACTACCACCAGCACCGTCGTCTCAACCCGCCACAGGCGCCCGCTGCCACGCTGCTCTGACATACGCGGGCGCAGCCACGCGGGCAGCCGCTCCCAGCGCCTTTCGGAGAGCGGCAGGGACTCCTCGGATGGCAGCGATGCGCCGCTCACTGCACCGGCGCCAAGATTGGCGAGATCTGGTGGATGATGAATAGCCCCTGGATGGCGAGGGTTGCGGCCAGCAGCCGCCGGTCGCGCGTGACGACGGCGAGCGGCAGCGGCCACAGGATGTACCACGCCAGCAGCCATGTGCTGGTGACGGAGATCGCGAGCAGCGCCCACCCGGAGGCTGCGACCCAGTCATAGCCGCGCCACGTTCGCCACAGCAGGTGCAGGATGATCAGCACGAGCGCTGCCTTGAGCAGGTCGTGGTCGATCGGGAACACGCCCGGCTTGCCGAACAGGTGGGCGATCTCGTTGGCGAAGCTGTCGGTGGATACGAACGCCGCGTCGCGGTTGAGCGCGGCGACGATGTCGATGCCGTGGATGCCGAACACCGCGTAGCCGACCAGCGCGCCGAGCGCGAGCGCCGCCACCGTGCCGACGATTGGTGCGAGTCGTCGTTTGGAGACGATCATGAACGGCAGCAGCACCGCGACTGTGGCCTTGATCAGCGCCCCTGCGACGACCCACGCGGCTGCCCCAGCCTCGCGTCCGGCCGAGGGCGTGCCGACGGCGACGAGGCTGACGGCAGCCATCATCGCGAGCATCATGATCAGGTCGTTGTGGGCGCCCCCGAGGCCGTAGATGAAGTACAGCGGGTTCGCGCCGACCACGAGGATCGCCGCCACAGGATCGAACCCGCGTGCACGCGCGCAGCGCCAGGTCAGCGCGAGCGTCCCGGCGCTCGCGAGCAGCGCCTCCAGTTTCATTGCCCATAGCGCGCCGATGACGCCGAGCGGGGCCAGCGGATAGGACAGCAGCGTGTACAGCGGACCGTATGCGGTGGCGACGCGGTCCCAGTCGTGGCCGACGTACTGGTAGATCGAGTCGTGCACGATCGCTACGGGACCATGCGTGTAGGGGTTCAGGCCGTGTTCCACCCCCATGCGGGCATACGCGACATAGCTGAAGACATCGGTCGACAACAGCACCGGTCCGGCAAACACGATCAGCTGCAGGGCGGCCACGAGGACGATCGCCCAGCGTGTGGAGATCGCACGGAGCTGAAAGCGGCGGGCGAGCACGGCAAGCGTCCCATAGGCGACGCACGAGATCAGCAGCGCAATCAGAAAGCCGCGATAGCCCAGGCGCTCGCCGACGCCGCTGAGCCAGCCGACGAGCTGAGGTGATTTGGGGACGACCGGCGAGGGGCCGGCGGCGGCATCAATGACGATCTCCGCCGCGGTGAACACCAGCAAAAGCCCGCAAACCGTCGCGAGTGCCGGCACCCATCGTTCGCTGCGTTCATGGGCAAGGCGCGGTTCGCCCTGCGCGATGGCACTCACGGAGCGAGGAGGCTCACAACGCGGTCCATACCGTCTTGGTCTCCAGGTAGGCATCGAGGCCGTCGTGGCCATGCTCGCGACCGATACCGGAGGCCTTGAAGCCCCCAAACGGCGCCGCTGGATCGACCACACCCCAGGTGTTGATGTACACCATGCCCGCATGCAGCATCGCGGCCAGGCGATGAGCGTTTGAGACATCACGCGTCCACACGCCCGCGGCCAGGCCGTACTCGCTTGCGTTGGCACGCTCAGCAACCTCCTCGAGCGAGTCGTATGGCGAGGCGACAAGCACCGGGCCAAAGATCTCCTCGCGCGAGATGCGCAACTCATCCGACGTGGTGGCGAACAGGGTCGGTGCAACAAAGTAGCCGCCGCTATCTGTCAGCGCCGCCTCACCGCCGGCGAGCACCTCCGCGCCCTCCTCGCGTCCAGCGTTGATGTAGCCCAGCACGCGCTCCTGCTGCTCCGCGGAGACGAGCGGACCGAGCTGGGTGCCCGCCTCCAGGCCCGCCCCGAGCTGAGCTGAGTTGGCAGCGTCGGCGAGACCGCTCATGACCTCATCGAAGCGCTCGGCTGGTACGAACAGGCGCGAGCCCGCGTTGCACGCCTGCCCGGAGTTGAAGTAGATCGCTTGAAAAGAGCCCTTGACTGCCGCCTGGATGTCGGCGTCGGCCAGGATGATGTTCGGCGACTTGCCGCCAAGCTCGAGCGTGACGCGCTTGAGCGCTTTGCCCGCCTTCGCGCCGATCTCGCGCCCAACCGCGGTGGAGCCAGTGAAGGCGATCTTGTCGACATCGGGGTGATCGACGAGCGCCGCGCCCGTGCTGCCATCCCCGGTAAGCACGTTGAGCACACCCGGCGGGAAGCCCACCTCGAGGGCGAGCTCACCGACACGCAGCGCCGACAGCGGCGTCTGCTCGGCGGGCTTGAGCACGACGGTGCAGCCAGCGGCGAGCGCCGGCCCGAGCTTCCACGCGGCCATCAGCAGCGGGAAGTTCCACGGGATGATCTGCGCGCATACACCGACCGGCTCACGGCGCGTGTAGCAGTGCATATTGGGCGCCGTCACCGGCAGCACGCCGCCCTCAATCTTGCTCGGCCACCCGGCGAAGTAGCGCAGATGCCCGACGGCGCCATTGACGTCCACGTACTGGGCGAGCCCAACGGGCTTACCGTTGTCGAGCGACTCGATCTGTGCGATTTCCTCGGCGTGCGCTTCGATTGCATCGGCGAGCTTGTGCATAAGCCGCTCGCGCCCGGCAGCAGGCATCGAGGACCAAGGACCGTCGGCGAAGGCAGCTCTCGCGGCAGCAACGGCCCGCGCGACATCCTCGGGGCCGGCGAGCGCGACCTGCGCGATCTCCCTCCCGGTGGACGGGTCGAGCGTGTCGAATGTGCGCCCATCTGCTGCATCCAGACGCTCAGCGCCGATCAGCAAACGGTGTGGCTGTGCGATGAACTCGCGCGCGGGGGCGCTCAGCGCGTCGGGGAGGGTGTCAGCGGAGATAGTGGTCATGTGCAGAGCCTACCTCGCGCAGGCGCCCATCAGCACCTATGCTGCGGCGATGGCTGAGCCTTCCAAGGCGGTGCTCATAACCGGCTGCTCGTCGGGCATCGGTCGCGCGAGCGCGCTGCGCCTGGCGCGCTCCGGCTGGACGGTGTACGCGAGCGCCCGCCGGCTGGAGTCGATCGCCGAGCTTCAAAGCGCTGGCTGCCACACGCTGGCGCTGGATGTGGCCGACGAGGACTCGATGCGCGCTGCGGTCGATACCGTCGAGCAGGCCGAGGGAGCGATCGGGGTGCTCATCAACAACGCCGGCTACAGCCAGAGCGGCGCGATCGAGACGGTCCCGATGGAGGCGGTACGCCGCCAGTTCGAGACGAATGTGTTTGGCCTCGTGCAGCTCACACAGCTGGTGCTGCCGAAAATGCGGGCACAACACTGGGGCAAGGTCGTCAACCTGGGCTCGATGGGCGGGCGCCTGACGTTCCCGGGCGGCGGCTACTACCACGCAACCAAGTACGCGCTGGAGGCGATCTCCGATGCGCTGCGCTTCGAGCTGCGCGGCTTCGGCATCGACGTGATCCTGCTCGAGCCGGGGCTGATCACGACCGAGTTCGGTGAGGCCGCAACCGCGAGCATGACCGACATCGAGGGCACCGACGGCGACGGCTCCGACGCGAGCCCCTACGGGCACTTCAACGCGACCGTCGGGGCGGTCACCGCCGGCGCCTACGACGGCCCGATGCGCCACTTCGGAGCGGGCCCTGAGCGTGTGGCGAAGGTGATCGAGCGCGCGATCACCCGCAGCCACCCGCCGGCGCGAATCACGATCACCCCATCTGCAAAGGTCCTACTCGCGACTAGGCGCGTGCTCAGCGACCGCGCATGGGACGCTGCGATGCGCGCCCAGTTTCCACAGCCCAAGTAGCGGGAGCTGGGCCTACACGGCCAGCGGAAGATGCGGGCTCGGACGCCCGACCTCGAAGCCTTGGGCGTAGTCCACCCCGTAGCTGCGCAGCATGCTCATGGTTGTCTCATCGCCAACGAACTCAGCGATGGTGCGCCGGCCCATCCCCCGTACGACGCCGGCGAGCGCACGCACGACGAGCTGGTCGGTACGCGAGACGGGCAGGCAGCGAATGAAGTCGCCGTCGATCTTCAGGTAGCTGAAGGGCAGGTACTTGAGGTACTGGAACGAGCCGAAGCCCGCGCCGAAGTCATCGAGCGCGACCGCGCAGCCAAGCGCCAGCACACCAGCACAGAAGGCCCTGGCGCTGTCCATATCGGAGATTGCAGCTGTCTCTGTGACCTCGATCACGAGCCGCGACGGATCGACGCCGTGGAGCGTCAGCTGCCGCTCGAGGTGCGTGAGCATCGCGTGATCGGTGACCGACAGCGCAGAGAGATTCATCGCGATGGACACGCTCTCGGAGCCACGCTGTGAGCCGAGCAGCGCGGCGACCTTCTCTAGCACCATGCGGTCGATCTCCCGGATCAGCCCGTAGCGCTCGGCGGCGGGCAGGAAGTTACCTGGCGCGACTAGCTCCCCCGGCTCATCGGCGAGTCGCAACAGCGCCTCGTAATGGGCGACGAGGCCATTGTCGAGCGAGACGATCGGCTGGAAGTGCAACACGAACAGATCGTCGGCCAGCGCGCGCCGCAAACGCTCGAGCCACGGGCGCTTGTGCCCACCAGCTGGCGAGCAGAACTCCTCGGCGAGCACTCCCCCGTCGAGCAGATCTCGATAACCCATGTTGGCGAGCGGGCGCGATGTCCTGATGGACATGCGTGGAGCCGCATGGGTGCTTGTGGTGCTCAGCATCATCACGGGGTTTTCGACGGCTTCGCAGGCTCACCTTCGAGTGATTACGAGCGTGCGCGACTCTCGTATGGGCGCCGCGCGCGGTCCGAGACCACGAGCAGCAGCGCCACGAGCACGAAGTTCATCACCACCGAGGATCCCCCATAGGCGACGAATGGCAACGTCACGCCGGTGAGCGGGATCACGCGGGTGACGCCTCCGACGATCACGAACACCTGCAGGGCAATGATGAACGACAGCCCCGTGGCGAGCAGCTTGGAGAAGGAATCTCGCGCGAGCACGGCGGTCTTCAAGCCGCGGGCGATCAGCATCAGGTAGACGCCCAGCAGCGCCGCGGCACCCACGAGGCCGAGCTCGTCGACGATGACCGCGTAGATCATGTCGCTTTCAGGCACCGGCAGGATCGAGCGGTGCACGATGTGATGGTTGGCCAGTTCGTATGGGTACTGCAGCAGCGAACGGTCGAAGCCCGTCCCGAGCAGACCCCCGTCCGCCTGCGCGAACAGCGACTGCGCGAGCTGGTAGCTACCGCCCACTTCGCGGTAGTAGAGGTGTTCGTTGAATGGCTGTTCCCAAGCTTGCACGCGCGCCTGCACGTGGCTGACGTGGCCGGTGAGGTACCAGGCGCCGAGCGCGAACAGCACGATCCCGATCAAAGGGAACGACAGGCGCCCCGTGGCCACGTACAGCAGCGCGAGGAACGCGCCGTAGAACATCAGCGAGGTGCCGAGCTCGTCGGTGAGCAGCAGCGTCACCATCGCCGCCCCCCACACGATCAGCATCGGTCCGAACTGCTTCATTGGCGGGATCGTGAGCCCGAGCACGCGCCGCCCCGCGGTCACCAGGATCTGGCGGTTGTCCCGCAGGTAGCTAGCGAGGAAGATCACGATCGCGACCTTGCCGAGCTCGGCGGGCTGGAAGGAGACGCTGCCGATGTGGATGTCCAGGTAGGCGCCGTTTACCTGTTCGCCGATGCCGGGGACGCGTGGCAGCACCGTCATGCCGATACCAACCGCGGCGATCGTGTAGCGGTAGCGCTCGAGCACCCCCACGCCGGTCTTGCGCAGCGCGAGGATCGTGGCCGCGAACAGCACCAGCCCGAGCACCATCCACTGTGCCTGCTGGCGTGCGAGCACCGGTTCGATGCGGTAGACCATCACGATCCCCACGCTCGCGAGCACGGCCACAAGCGGGAACAGATAAGGGTCCGCGTGCGGTAGCGCGAAGCGGATCACCAGGTGCGCCGCCAGACACAGCGCCAAGAACAGGGCGCCGTAGCTGAGCGACACGCTGGAAATGTGGTTGAAGGTGACGTTGGTGGCGGCCTGAGAGGTGTTGTTCTGCGCCTGGATGAAGATCGCCGTAAAACCAGCGGTGACCAGCAGCGCGGAGGGCACAAGGCCCAGGAGCTCTCGGTTGCGGGGGCTGAGCATCCGACCGAGCGTACCCATCATCCCGGCGCGTGCACTCCGATCCGACCGCTACTCTCGCTCCGATTGGCCCGCTACCCTTGCAACTGGAGCACGTCGCCAGGGGGAGGCGCAAGCCCGACCTCAGGCCTTATGAGCTGCCACGTATCGACACCCCATGAATGACGAGCGCCCACCCTCGCTGTGGTGGAGCATGTGGAAGCGCTTCCTGATCGCCGGCGTGGTTATCGTCGGGCTCAGTGGCGCCGCAACGGCGACGGTGGCGCTCAACGAGGTCTCGAGCATCGCGCACCAGGTCTTCCCTGAACTAAGTCACATCAGCGCACCCAAAGGACTGCTCACGGCGGAATACGGGGGCGGCCCGCAGACGTTCTTGGTCCTCGGCTCGGACCGCCGTTCAGGCTCCAAGAACGAAGGAGAACGCGACGCCTCGCCACACAGCGACACGATCCTGCTGGTGCGCTTTGACCCCGAACAGGGGCAGACCTCGGTGCTGTCGATTCCGCGTGATCTGATGGTCAACATCAGGACCCCCGGCGGCCAGGTCTACGCACAGGAAAAGATCAACGCCGCGTACACGATCGGCAGCCAGATCGGCGGTTCCAACGAGGCCACCGTACTCGCCGCTGAAACGATCAAACGGGAAGTCTTCCCGTCGCTGAAGCTCAACGGGATCGTCGACGTCAACTTCTCTGGCTTCATCAAAGTGGTCGACACGCTCGGCTGCGCCTACGTAATGGTCGACCATCGCTACTACAACGAGAACGTCGGCACCACAGAAACGGACTACACGTCCATCAACCTGCAGCCCGGCTACCAGAAGCTCTGCTACGAAAACGCGCTGGACTACGTCCGTTATCGCCACACAGACGATGACTTCGTGCGCGTCGCTCGCCAGCAGGACTTCCTGCGCGACCTGCGCGAGCAGATCAACCCGAGTAACGAGCTAGGCCAGATCGAAACGGTGGCCAAAGCAGTTGGGCACGCGATCAGGACGAACTTCCCAGCATCGGCAAGCGAGCTGATCCTGCTGGCCAAGCTGGTCGCGTTCTCACAGACCAAGCCGCTGCGCCAAGTGAAGTTCCTGACGACCAACATCGACGACCAGGTCCCGGGGGGCGGCGACTATGTGACCTCATCGCCGGAACTCGAGCAACAGACGCTCAACACGTTCCTCAACGACCGCGAACACACGCAGCCACCGGCATCCAAACCCTCCAGTGAACGCAGCTCGAGCCACCATCACCATTCGAGTCATCACGCGAGCTTCTCCCCCGCGGACATCGGCCTATATCCGACGTCATCCACGGGCGAGGATGAATTGGTCAAAGAATCGCTGTCGGTGCCTTTCCGTGCCCTTTACCCGACGCTACAGACAGGACCCGCCGAACAGCAGACGGTCCGCGCATACACGCTGAAAGACGAGCAGGGCAGGCCACACCACGCTTACGTGATCGTGTGGCAGCAAAACGTGATCGGCGGCTACTACGACTTCGAGGCCACCGACTGGCTGGGACCGCCGCTGTTCGCGCATTCACGCTCGGAGGCCATCGGCGGCATCGAATACAAAATCGTGGAAGACGGCTCACACATCCACATCGTCGGGTGGGTCTCAGGGCACGTCCTGTACTGGCTGACCAACACGCTGCTTGAGGAACTTACTAACGCGCAGATGCTTACGATTGCCAAATCGGCGCAGCCTTTGCATTGAGGCAACGCTGCACGTCGAGGTCGATTTCGTCCGTGACGCTTCGCGTGGGCTCCCGAAATCGACCTCGACGCTCCGCTTCACCCCCGCGTTGAAAGGCGGCCGGGCCGAGCTGGTACCCGTGCGCATGGCGTAGCGGCGGGAAGGTCTCCGCTTAGCGAAGCAGTGGTGAGTGAATATTCCTGGGCTAGCGGGAGGCCGCTGCGGCTTGGTCTAGCGCCGCGTTTACTAGCGCGTCGGCGTCTGCGTTTTGGGCTCTTGGCACCGTGCGGATCGACCATTTCTCGAAGCCTCTGAGTGCCTCCATCGCCTCTATGTACAGCGGGCGCATTGATGGGTGCTTGACTTTGTAGAGACCTTTGACCTGCTTGGCGATCAGCTCAGAGTCTCCGATCACGTCTATTTCGGTGGCGCCCAGCTCGCTTGCTCGCGCCAGGGCGAGCAGCAGAGCCCGGTACTCGGCCACGTTGTTGGTGACCTTGCCAAGAAGCTGCGCCTGCTCGTCGACGACCTCGCCGGTGGGGGTACTTAGGACGCATGCGGCGGCCGCTGGGCCTGGGTTGCCTCTTGCGCCTCCGTCTACGTGGGCTATCAGCTTCATCGCGCCGGGATTATGAAGATCGCTGGGGACGAAGCTGCGCAGCGCACGGCAAACGGTTCCCCCACAGGTGATTCCCAAGGTCGATGGGCCGCGACCCTCGCCAGCCTAGGACGCTTGCGCGAGCGGCAGCAGATCGCCGGGCACTCGTGCACGACGACGGTCTCGCACGATGCGACGCTGGTGGGCGTCCTCGCCAACGGACGCATTCCCGTTCGTGCGGGCGTAGCGGGCGCGCCTGTCGAACTCGCGTCGATCAACGATCACGGTGACGTTCTCGTCGCCGCTGTAGTGCTCTACGAGCTTCGGGTATAGCTCGTCTGCAAGGGGTCTTGGTACCACGCAGTAGATCATCGTGCCTCGATGTTACTCCGCACGCGCCAATACGCAAGCGGCGCACACGGAATCGTCACACCCCTGCGAGCTCCAGCTTGCCGGACTCGCCGGCAGTGGCGTTTGGGCGACGGTCCTCGCGAGCGAGCTCCGCGAGCTCGGTGCCCTGGGCGATCACCTGCGCCTCAACGACAGGTTCGCTGAGATCGACCTCATAGCGATACCAGCAAAGCTCCCAGGCAACGACGATCGATACGACGCTCGAGAGGTGCTCGGCGGAGCGAACGTTTACCAACGGTGCCCCCAACGAGCGGGTCACGCCGGCCACGCGGCGCGGGAACTCGCTCGCGTTGAACACCTTGACTGCATGTTCGACGTACTCGGATGGTGGCTCGGTCTCGGGGCCTGTCTCTGACGGAACAGGTGACGGGGTCTCCTGCCAGTCCATTA
>JBEKAM010000034.1:0-21729 GCA_050015915.1 Solirubrobacteraceae bacterium | reverse complement strand
ATCGAGGTGGTATTCGGAACCGCCGCAGAAGTCGACCTTGACTGCATCGAAGCCCCACGCGGCGAACGTGTTGACATCCTGCTGGTAGTGGCCGTAGCTTCCCTGTCCGGCGCCGCCGCAGCCGTTGGGGCCCGCGTCGGTGTAGAGACCGACGCGGAAGCCGGCCGCGTGGAGTGTGCGTGTCAGCCACGCGAGCCCGTGCGGCCATTGCTTCGGGCTGACGGTGATTTCGCCGCTTGCGTTGCGGGTGCCATGCCACCAGCCGACATCGAGCCAGATGTAGCGATAGCCACGCTGCTTGAGGCCCAGCGAAAGCATCTGGCTTGCCTGCTGCAAGATGGTGGACTCGCTGTAGTTGCCGCCAAGCGCGAAATACGTGTCCCAGCCCATGTACGGGGTCGCTGCGAGCACGCTCGCGGCGGGAGCGGGCTGCGGCATGCTGAGCACAAGCGTGGCCGCGAGTAGCGCCGCCGCTGCGCTCCAGCGGCTAGCGGTGGCGCGCAGCATGGGTCGATGCACTGTGCGAAGGGGCACTGAGGGTGAGCAACTGCTGGGTGAGCTGCGCTTCGATCACGCCGATGACCGTGCCGGTGACGTACACGTATGCGCTGAAGTGATGCAGCGCGCGTAGTACACGCTGGCCACTGGAGTTGAGCGTGACGAGGACCGTCTGATAGGCGCCACGCGCAAGGTGTACGCGCGCGCTGGCAAGCGTGACGGTCGCGTGATGGACGGCCGCCGCGGACTTGCGAGCTCGGCCCGAGCGTCGTGCGGCGATCGCCACGATCCGGTGGCCGTCGAGCGTCTCAACGGCGGTCAGGCGCAGCGTCACCTCACAGCCACCGCTTGCCTGCGCAGAGCAGACGAGCGGCACTGCCAGTTTGCCGCTCTTGAATGCGGCTTGGCCGACGGTGGTCTCTCCAGCGGACGTCGGCACGCCGCCAACGGGGATCGTGACGAACGCGCTGGTCGCAGCTGCACTACCGCCGCCGTTGGTTGCGGTGACCTGGCACTGGAGATGGTGGCCGGTGTCCTGTCCTTTGACCGTGTATGTCGATCCGTTTGCCCCGCCGATTGGGATCAGGTCTCGCAGCCACGCATAGCTCAGCTGTGCGGAGGCGCCGGTGGGCAGGTTCGCGTGGCATGTGAGCTGCTGTCCGTTTGCTGGGGTGCCGGTGATCGAGGGATTTGCATGAACGAGCGCTACCTGTTCGGAGATCGGTGTCGTGAATTCGAGGGCGGCGCCCACGCTCGTTCCACTTGGGCTCGAAGCAAGCAGGCGGTAGTGGTAGGTGGTGCCCGGCGCGAGGCTGGAGAGCGGTGCAGAGACGGCTTGCTCGCCACTCACCGCCGTCGGCAGCAGTGCGCAGGGGATCACCTGGCTGTAGGGCCCGCTCGCGCTGCCTGCAGCGAATTCGAAGCTGCACCCGCTGAGTACGGCGTCGTTTGGGTCAACAACGCCGGCCATGACCGCGCTGGTTGCGGTTACTTCCGTGGGCGCCAGCGTCGTTACGGATGGGGCGGGGACGCGCGCTGAGACGGAGTGCCCGTCGGTGTCGACTGCCAGGCAGAACCCGCTTGCAAGACAGGTGATCCCTGCCAGTGCCCCCGTATCGGCGCTCGACGCGCTCCACGTTGGGGTCGGCGAGGTGGGATCGTCGCTAGTCAGCGCCTCTCCTGTGGCATCCACAGTCACGCACAGCCCGCTTGTCGCGCAGGAGACGCTGGTGAGGCGTTCGCCGGTGATGGGCGTGACGCTCCAGGTGGCTGGCACAGTGGCGGGGTCGGCGCTCGCGAGGGCCTGGCCACCGTTGTCCACGGCCACGCACACTCCCGTCGTAGAGCAGGACACCGAGCGTAGTTCCGCGGCGTCGAGCTTCTGTAGATGCCACGCGCTCGAGCCGCCGTTCGGGTCGGAGCTCGAGAGCACGTCACCGGCGGCGTCGACCGCCACGCACAGTGAGCCCGAGGCACAGGACACGGCTGTCAGCTGGGGGTGTTCGGAGTCGATGGTCGCGACTTGCCAGGAGCCCGAGCCCGGGTTGGTGCTCGTGACAACTGCACCGGCGCTGTTCACCGCCACGCACAGTGACGCGGACGGGCAGGAGATGCCGGCGAGGGGAGCGCCGCCATCGATTTCCCTCGGTGCAGTCCAGGTGGGCGAGCCGGACTTGAAGCCAACTGAGGCGTAGCCACGGCCGTCAACGGCTACACACGGTCCGGTGGGAGCACAGGAGACCGCGGTGAACGCGCCGGAATCCAGTTTTTCGGGTGTGCTCCATGACGGAGCTGAGGAAGTTGGATCGGACGTGCGCAACACATCCCCCTGGCTGTCGACCGCGACACAAAGGAATTCCGAGGTGCACGACACGGCGGTGGGCGCATTGCCTGCGTCGAACGTCGCAGGCGCCGACCAGTTGAGCGACGAGGCGCTCTGGGCCGCGGATGGGCCGAGCGACGCTCCCAATGCCAGTACGGTCGTCAGGGCGGCGAGCATTGTGCGCGCGCCGGTCTGCTTGCGCGACCGGTTATGCGGGGTTGTGGGCCATCTGGCGTTGTCTCTCAGAGCCATTGTCTCCAGGGGCATCGTGGCGGGTGCGTCGGAGCCCTCTGTTTGACGCCAACCCGACAGGCGCCCGGGTGTTGCGGTCGTACAAGTGTCGAGTCTTGGCCGTTGAAGCTGGGGCTCGGGCGTGCGCTCTGTAACGTGATGGTTCGCGAGACTGCGCGATCAGTCCCAAATGTTTGAATGCGTGCATTCTGGGGCAGAGAGCGATTGGTGCCCAGGCATGGGAGCGGCGGATGGGCTTTTTCTACATCGGTGATGAGTCGGCGGTTGAGGAGCCCTCGCATGGCGACGATGTCGCCGTGATGGTTGCGGGCGGCGAGCTCGACTTCGCGGCAAGTCCCCAGCTCAAAGACCGTCTCACTGAGCGGATCGACGCCGGCTCGAGGCGTTTGATCCTCGACCTGTCGGGTGCGACGTTTGTCGACTCGACCGCCATCGGTGCGCTCGTGTCGGTGGCGACGCTGCTGAACGAGCTCGGTGGCGGCATGCTGCTGATCGTCTGCCCCGATGAGAACAGGCGCTTGCTGCGCATCTTCGAGATCGCGGGGATCGAAAGCCTGATAGCTGTCCATCGCTCGCGTGCGGAAGCGCTACGGGAACTGGCTGTGGCCGATTGAGATGGGCACGGTGGTCGATCACAGCGATGCTGGCCTCACGATCGGTGATCTGCGCCTGCCGGCCGAGCCCGCGAAGCTGAGGGTCGCGCGCGAATACGCGCACCAGGCTGCCGTGGCGTTCGGCCTCGATCCTGATTGCTGCTACGAGTTCGCGTTTGCGGTCAACGAGGCGGTGACCAACGCGATCAGACACGGTCGCCCCGACGCTCACGGAGACATACATCTCAGCGTGAGCGCGGACGGCGACAGGCTGACGTTTGCGGTGCGCGACTACGGCACATTCTCGGGATATGCGCCGATTGGTGCCATGGGCGCCGATCGCGGGCGTGGGTTCGAGCTGATGACACGCGTAATGGACGCTGTGCAGCTGTGTGTCGGCTCTGGCAACACGACCGTCCGTCTTTCGAAGGCACGCGTGTGAGTGCCCGCTCCGCCCCAGCCCGGTGGCTGCTGAGAGCCTGGTGCGCGAGGCGGGTGCGAGCTGCGTTGGCTGCTTGTCTGATCGGCGTGTTCGTGTCGCTCTGTACGGGCGGCGTCGCCGATGCACAAGGCCTGCTTTCGCTGGGCAGCGCGTCTGGTGGCCTGTCGCCGCCGAGCGTGTCTGCGGCGCTTCCGAGCATCGGGCTGTCGCCGCCGAGCGTGGGGATCACGGTGCCAAGCATCGGGGTGACGGTGCCGAGCGTTGGCGTGACTGTGCCCAGCGTGGGAGTGACGGTGCCGAGCGTTGGGGTTTCGCTTCCCGGCGTCAATGTGAAGGCGCCTGAAGTGGGCGTGTCGACGCCGACAGTTAGCGTGTCCACTCCGGAAGTGAGCGCGTCGACGCCAAGCTCGCCTACAAAAAGTGAAACCGAAGGCAGCGCACCGAAGAGCTCGGAAGGTGGGCAGGGGAAGGCACCGAGTGGCAGCAGCCCGGGGGGCGGGAACTCTGGTGGCGGTGGATCGTCCTCTGGCGGCTCGGCGTCCGCAACGGGCGGCGGCTCTGACATAGCAACCGCAGCATCGGTGTCGGATACCACCAAGGATCGGGGCGCGTCCGCTGAATCTACGCGGAGTGTGCTTCGGCGGGGCGGTGGAGGCCCTGAAGGTAAATCGCCGTCGCGAGGCACACGGCATCGGATGGGCACACAGGTTCTGGCCAGCGGCACGGGCGGTCTTGCAAGCGCTCCCTCTACATCGGGCGGTTCGCCCCCCCTGAGCGGGTCTCGCAGGGTGCGCTCAGGTGGGCACTCCAACAGCCCCTTGGACACGCTTGGCAAGCACATTCCGCTGCCGTTGCCTGTCCCCGACTGGAGCAAGCCGATCATCCTCCTGCTGCTGCTACTGGTGATCGGCTTCGCTACTCGCTCGCGCATGGCGGGGCGGCGCGCTCGACGCCTGGAGGGCCAACGCGCGACGCTTCTACGAGATGTGGATGCGATGCAGGCCGCGCTCGTGCCGGAGGTTCCCGCTCGTGTTGGCGGCCTGTCGGTCTCTGTTGCTTATCGGCCTGCGGATGGCCCGGCGGCGGGAGGCGATTTCTATGACGTGTTCGTCCCAGAGCGGGGGAAGATCGCGATTATCCTTGGCGATGTCGTAGGGCATGGGCATGGAGCGCTGACCCATGCAGCGCTCACTCGCTACACGCTGCGGGCCTATCTGCAGGAGGGTATGGAGCCGCGCGCGGCGCTCGCGCTGGCGGGGAGGGTTCTGGCCGACCGCAGCATGGAGAACTTCGCGACGGTTGCGCTTGCCGTCTACCACGCGCGTGAGGGCCGCCTGGTGTTCGCGAGCGCCGGCCATCCGCCGCCGATCCTGCAGGGTCTGCAGACGCGCGAGCCGCTGACGATGTGCGCTTCTGCGCCGATTGGCTGGAACGTGCCGACGGGGCGTCGTCAGACGACGGTGTCGCTTCCACCCGGCGCCGTTGCGTGCTTCTTCACCGATGGGTTGATCGAGGCGCGTTGCAAGGAGCGACGGCTGCTGGGACGCAGGCGCTTGACCGAGATCCTGTCTGGGCTCGGCGCGCGGCCCGATGCTGAGAAGCTGCTGGCGAAGGTGCAGGCAAAGGCGCTCAGCACCCCGGATGACATGGCGGCCTGCATCGTCGTGCCAGAGATGACGGTCATCCCCACCCGCACCCATATCGAGGAGTTGGAGGCGGACGCGCAGGAGCTCGACCGGGGCGACGTGCGGCGATTTCTGGAGACGTGCCAGGTCCTCTCTCCCGCGATCGATCGGGCGCTCGATCGGGCGGGAAACATCATGGCGGTGTTCGGCACGGCGGTGCTGCGGGTGGAGCTTCTGCCGGGCGGCGCGACGGTCACGGTCAGCCCTCCGCGTCCCCTGGCCGGGGCCGATGCGTCGCGGCGGGGGTCCTCACAGCCGGCCGGGGATCCGTCCGGCGCACGTTGATCGCTACGGTGCGAAGCAATGAGCTCACCCGCGTACGACCGCATCGGCCTCAGCTACAGCGACGTTCGTCGTGCCGACCCGCGCTTCGAGGCGGCGATATGGAGCGCACTGGGAGACGCGAGAAGTGTCCTCAACATTGGCGCGGGCGCCGGCTCTTACGAGCCGCTCGATTGCGACGTCATTCCAGTCGAGCCCTCGCCGGTGATGATCGCCCAGCGCCCAGCTGGTGCCGCACCCGCGATCCAGGGCGTTGCCGAGTCCCTGCCGCTGCAGGACAACAGCGTCGACGCGACGATGGGCGTGTTCACGATGCAGCACTGGGATGACGTCGACCTCGGTCTCGCCGAGGTGCTCCGGGTGACCCGTGAGCGGGTCGTCCTTTTGACCCTCGACGTGGATGTGACGGCGCAGATGTGGCTCTGTCGAGATTACCTGCCGGAGATCTCCGAGCACGATCGCGCCACGTTCCCCTCGATTGACGACCTGCGGACGGCTCTTCCGGGTCTTCAGGTGGACACGGTTCCAGTCCCCAGCGACTGCACGGACGGCTTCTGCATCGCTCTCTGGAGCCGGCCAGAGATGCACCTCGACCCAGACGTGCGCAGGGCCTCGTCTGTATGGCATCTGCTCTCACCAGCAATTGTGGACAGCGGCCTGGATCGGCTCCGGCGCGACCTCGAGAGCGGTGAGTGGGATCGCCGCTACGGAAACCTACGAGCGCAGGCGACGCTCGATGTGGGGCTGCGTCTGGTCACGGCGAAGTGTGCCGGATGCATTGACTCCTAACGGGGATCGAGCGACCATGTCGCATGGACGATGCACCGATCCTTACGGAGTTTGCTGATTGTGATCTTTGCATCGCTCCGGTCGAGCCGCAACTCCATAATGCTGCCGTGCTCGTCCTCAATCGGAATACGTGGGGCATCGCTATCGAACGCCGAGATTGGGAGATCCAAGATTCGCCGGAAGTGGTCAACGGGGATCTCGACCAACTCGTACGTGACCAGGTCGCGAGCGTAGGAGATGCGCAGTACGAACATGTCTTCCACAGCGTCGAGGAAGTCGAACATAAACGCCACCATATGCTCGTGGCGGGATTTGGCGGATCTGACATCTTGTATCCATGCCGCCTCGGAGAGCTTTGAGATATGCAGATAGTCGGCTTTCATGTTCCTGGCGCCCTCGCTCTTGAGTGCAGTTTGCACATCATCCACCCGTACGTCCCAGAAGCGAGTGGTTCTGCTCGGTGCCTCCTCCGTTTCGCGGCCTGCGGCCTTGCTTGCGGCGAGGAAAGCGTTCTCGAATCCGAGTCGGTCCAGTTTGGTCGTATGCGTCGCGTGGTGGGCAAGCAGCCGCATACGGAACTCGTCGGCGAACGGGCGTGTCACGACGAGGCTGCCGCTATTGAGCACCTCTCGAATGTCTCGTGCCAGCGCGCGTGTGATGCTGAGGACCCGGCGAATTTTTTCATCGTCAAGATCGGCCAGCACATCCAGGAGCTGACTCCGGTCGCTACTCGCAGGTCCCAGGGCAGAGACGAACTTTGCGAGGGACTCTTTCTGTGCGTCCTTGAGTCCTACGTATAGCTCAGCCAGCTCTTCGCGAGGCGACATTAGCCGTTCCGGAAGTTCTGGTAATCCAAAACGTTGGCCTCGATGAGCATTGCGGCGGCGTTCGCGGTCGTGTGTTCCCATATGCGGACCACTCTCCAGTCCTCATTTTCCAGTCGCCTCGTCGTATCGATGTCGCGCACGCGATTCGCTTCGATCTTCTGTCTCCAGAATTGAGCGTTGCTTTTTGGCCAAGTTACGTGCTGTGGGCAACCGTGCCACCAGCACCCATCGACGAACACTGCGAGACGGACTGTTGGGAAAACGATATCCACCTCGCGTCGAACATCCGCCAACAACTGTCGATGGACATAAAAGCGCAGACCTCGTGCGTGAAGCAAAGAACGGATCTGTCTCTCGAGTGTGGTATCGCGCTCACGTTGCCGCTGCATGCGCTTGCGCACTGACGGTGAGGACGCACGAATGGGTGTTGCGATCATGCAGCGAGATCTGCTTCCTGGAGATAGATATCCGACTCACGAAGGCTAGCTTCCGGAAGGACAAAGTCGAGCGGCATTGGACGACGAGCGCCAAGAATCCAGGAGACGAGTGCCGCGAGCTGATAGGAGATTAGAGGGGGCACAGCATCACCGACATGGCGATACATATTTGTGATGCTTGCCGCCGCGAATATGTACGAGGATGGAAAGCCCTGCAACATCGCGAGCTCACGAACCGTGCAGAGTCGGTTTTGCTCGGGGTGGGCGTATCTCCCGTTGCCGATGTGTCCGCACTCTCGCTTGATCGTCGCCGCGGGGCTATCCCACGAGAGACGGCCGTAAACGTCAGGATGACTGCCGAAGTCGCGAATCTCGGCACGGCGTCGCATCGCAGGAGTGAGCAGTTCGTCAGCGTCCGGGAGGTTAAGCAGGTCGCTCCAAGAGCCACCGTCGTGGGGGATGGCAGCCAGGCGACGATGGTTGATGGGCTTGTTGATGCCCGGAGAAACGTGCATGGCGTCGTGCGCGTCGATCTCTCCCGGCCCGATCGCCGGTAGGTCGCCGATTGCGTGTCGGACGTGCAACGCGCGAGGATCAACCTCGTACCCGTCCCAGAGATCGAGGAGTCCTCGCTTGGGAAGGCCCTTCGCGACTGCGACAACGAGTGCGCGCTCGCGCTTCTGTGGAAGCCCAAATCTGGTCAGGAAGTGCGTATCGGCATGCACGTCGTAGCCGAGTCCTTCAAGGTCGCTCGCAAGGCTCCGGAAGTGGTTGGCGAAACGTCCCATGAGAAGCTCTCGGGCGTTCTCCATCACAATCACCGCCGGGCGCAGGATGTGCGCAAACAAAGCTACCCGCCGCACCAGGCTATTCCGCTCATCGTCCACGAGATGGTTCTTGGAGAGAGTGCGCGAGAAGCCGGTGCATGGCGGGCACGCAAGAAGCACGGTCGGATCGTCCGACAGCGCCCAACGACGGCGTAGCTCGGCCGGCTTGACCGTGGAAAGGTCGAGCCTTAACGGCTCCAGGTTGATGTTGGCCTTGTATGACGCGTTGCATTCCAGCGTTCCATGACCCATGCTTGGCTTACCGTTCTCGGCATCGGCTGCACCGACCAGTCGGAAGCCGGGATAGCGGGAGAACCCATAGCTCATCCCTCCTGCGCCGGAAAACAGATCGACAACTCTCCAAGCCATAAGCTGCGGAGCCTAGACCTTGCTTCGGGGGAACTCAGTCGGCGTCGAGTCGAGGCGTGGCGAGACGGTCCAGAGCCTGTTCTGGGCCTTGGTTCAAGCCGGCTTCCATCCGCGCTCCGCTGTATAGCGGAGGAAAGGAGCTCCTCGCTTCCCCGGATGTTGGCGACCGCGAGCCCCCGCCGCAACCGCAACTGCCGGTCTTGGCGGGGGCTCGTGGAAGACCCAGCGGGATGCCTCAACGGCTCATGATCCCGATTCCGGTTCCGGAGGCGCGACGGGGCTCAGTTGGTCCTTGAGCGCCGGGTTGTTGGTGGTGCGGAGGTACGGCTGAACGCGCGGGTCGAAGAACACTTTGATGAGCTTCTTCACCTGCGGGTCGTTGCGGTAAGCGTCACCCACAACTAGCTGTCCGGCGAAGCTGCGTGGCGCAGCCGGAGCGTAGATCTGGTCCTTCGTGGGTGTGCCTGCTGCGATGAACTGCATGTTGTAGGCGATCACCGCGTCCACCGAGCTGAGCGTGCGCGGCCCGGCGCCATAGTCGACGAACACGAACTGCAGTTTGTGCGGGTTGGACGCGATGTCACTTGTGGTCGCTTCCCACGGGACAGTGCCAGGCTTGAATGTGATCTCGCCTGCCCGCTCCAGTAGCCACAGCGCCTGCGCCGTGTTGGCAGGGTCGTTCAGCAGCGCGATCTGCCCTCCGTTGGGGATCGCCGCCAGGCTCGGGTACTTGGACGAGTACACCGAGTAGGCCCATTGGAACACCGGTCCGATGGCCGTCAGCTTCATCCCCGTGGACTTGACGACCTCGTTGAGCCAGTGAATGTGCTGGTAGATGTTCGCGGCAAATTCTCCATGCGCGGTGGCTTCGTCGAGCTGGTTGCCGTCCTGGATCCCAACGGGTTCGATCTTGAGCCCGTAGGTGGGCGCGATCGCCTGGTTGAGCCACACTAGAAACGCGCGCTCCGAGCTGCTGGAGGCTTCGTACGCGACGGGAAGCGTGGTGCCAAAGTGGCTCCCGGCGACGGTTTTTGACGACGACCCTTTTGCGAGGAATACGACGAGTAGCACGATTATTACCCCCAGCACTGCCGCTGCTGCGAACCAGTTACGGCGGTTGGAGCCGCCACGCAGCTGGAAGTCCTGCGGTGGGAGGTTGGGGGTCGGTGATCGGGTCTTTACATCAGTTGCCATGTCTGCTCCTTTGCTGATCAGTGTGTGAGCGACCGGACGATCCGGTCGCCGCCGAACTGCACGATTTGCACGATCAGCACGAGGACGACAATGCAGCTGATCATGATGTGGCTGTCGAACTGCTCGTAGCCATAGTTGACGGCCAGGTAGCCGAGACCGCCGGCCCCTATGGCCCCCGCGATTGCCGAGTATTCGATCATCGCGATGATGTTCAGTGAAAGCCCCGCAACGATCCCGGGGAGTGCCTCGGTGAGCTGGATCGTCCTTATCACCTGTAGGACGCTCGCGCCGGAGGCGATGCCCACATCCAGGCGCGTGCGCGGGATCTCACGGACGGCGTTCTCCACGAGCCGCGCAAAGAACGGGATGCCGGCCAGCGACATCGGGATGATCGCTGCCTTGATCCCGATCGTCGTGTTCACCACCAGCTGGGTAAACGGGATGACCGTGGCCATCAGCACCAGGAACGGCAGCGAACGCCCGAGGTTGGCGATCCAGCTGATCGACGCGTGCACAGTTGTATGCGGAGTGAGTCCGCGTGGCGAGGTGTTGAAGATGAGTAGGCCGAGCGGCAGGCCGAGTGCGACGACGATGGCCATCACGATGCCGACCATCGCGGCCGTCTGCCCGAGCGCGGGTAGCAGCAGTGAGGACACTCCAGACCAGGGTGTTGCGGTGGCGAGGATCATGCGGCACTCCTCGCCAGCGCCACTTGGCGCTCCTCGGGCTCGGACTCGAGCTCGTCAGCCTGCGCGATGCTCCCCTGTGTGGCGTAGATGCCCCGCGACGCGAACGCGGCTCGCACCTCTGTAGCCGCCAGCGGGCGCTCGATGCGCACCGTCACGCGACCGGCGGCGCCGCCGTCGTCGATCGTCTCGATCAACCCCGCCAGCACAGAGATGTCGGTGTCGAGCTCACGGCCGATCGATGTGAGCCACGCCGGGTCGACGTCCGGGCGCTCGTAGCGCAGCTGCCACACCGTGGGCTCGTTGTGGGACGCTGGGCCCGGAGGTAGTGGCAATAGCGCCCGCGCAAGGTCTGAGTCAGAGGTGCGCACAACCTCCGCGACTGGGCCGCGCTCGATGATCTTTCCTTCGTGGAGGCGTGCGACGCTGTCTGCGACGCTGCGCACAACGTCCATCTCGTGTGTGATCAGCACCACTGCCACCCGCAGCTCGTCGCGCAGCTCCGCTAGCAGCGTCAGGATCGAGGAGGTTGTCTGCGGGTCCAGCCCCGAGGTCGGCTCGTCGGCGAGTAGGACCGACGGTTTCAGTGCGAGGCCGCGCGCTAGTCCGATCCGCTGCTGCTGTCCACCGGACAGCTGCGAGGGGTAGTGGTTGGCGCGGTGCAGCATTCCCACCCGGTCGAGCAGCTCGTGCACGCGCTTGACGCGCTCGGAGTGGGAGATGTCGAGGAAGCGCATCGGTAGTGCCACGTTCTCCGCAGCCGTCATCCGCTGCAGCAGGCTCGCCGACTGGAACACAGTGCCGATCGCGCGGCGGGCGCTGCGCAGCTCTCCGCGGGAGAGACGCGTGAGGTCCTTCCCGTCGACGAGGATCGAGCCCGAGGTCGGCTTCTCGAGCAAGTTGATGCAGCGCGCCAGTGTGCTCTTGCCGGCACCGCTCGGCCCGACCACCGCCGCGATTTCACCTGCCTGCACCGCGAAGTCGACACCGTCGAGGACGGTGAGCGATCCGTAGCGTTTGGTTAGTGCGGTTACCTCGATCATTGGGGCGGGCTCCTTTCGTGAACGCCCCAGGAGGCATTCTCGATAAATCCGGTCGGGAAAGCGCGCAAAGCATCCCTGGGAAGTGGGCCGTCGTCCAATACGCGTTCGCGAACTCCCGATAGTCATCTCCTATCGGGGGGCGGTCTGCGTGATACGCTTGGCGACATCATTCCCAAGCTTCTTGATAGAAATTGTTGGTAACTCGGGCCGATGCGCATCGAGCAGATCGAATACGCAGCTGCGGTTGCGCGCTTTGGATCATTCAGGCGCGCCGCCGAGGAGCTGCACATCTCACAGCCCGCGCTGAGCGAGACCGTGCGCAAGCTGGAGGCCGAGCTCGGTGTCAACATCCTCGACCGCCAGCGCACCGGTGCCACCGTGAGCGCCGAGGGACGCGAGCTCTTGCCGCACCTGCTCGAGGTGATCGAGGCCGCCCAGCGCCTGCGCTCCGCCGCTGACGAGCAGCACGAGAGCAGCCGCACGGTCAGGCTCGGAACCGTCAGCGCCGCCACCTCTCCGCTGCTCACCGCCACGATCCGTGCGTTCCGCGAGACGCACCCCACCACGCAGGTCGATGTTGTGCTGGTCCAGCAACAGCTCCTACACCGCTCGCTGCTCGAAGGCGGCCTCGACCTCGGGCTCGTCAACTATCTCGACGGCGACGAGGTAACGCCCGAGCTACACACTGTCGAGCTCTTGCGCGGTCGTCCCGTCGTCTGCATCCACAGTGACAGTCCGCTTACTGAGCTCTCATCGGTGAGCACGGCTGATCTGATCGCGCAGCCGCTGATCGCGATGCGCTCCGGCTATGCCATGCACCGCTACATCAACCGCCTGCTCGGCGGCGAGAAACCTTCCTTCTCCTATTCAGCCGACGGAGCGGAGATGGGCAAGCTGATGGTCGCTGCCGGACTCGGCGTCACCGTGCTCCCGAGCTACAGCGTGTTTGGCGACCCGCTCGAGCAGCGCGGCGCGATCACTGCACGCAAACTCGCAGATGACGCCACCGGCGTGCGCCTGGTGGTGCAGCGTCGACGCTCGGGCACGCCCACGCGGGCCACGCGCGACCTCCATCAGCTGTTCACCGAGGAGGCCGCTGCGTATGCCGCCACCGTCGCACAAGTGTGAAAGGCACGCCCTATCACCCGCTCCACGATCCCTATTTGACCGCGCCCTTCGCAGCCACCATCCTCGTAGCTATGAATGCCATTCCAAAGGGCCGCGTCGCATGACCCGCCCGTTCGACACCATCGACGACGCGCTCGCCGACATCCGCGCGGGACGCACCGTGATCGTGTGCGACGGCGAAGATCGCGAGAACGAGGGCGACCTGGTGATGGCCGCGCAGTTCGCCACACCCGAGTCGGTCAACTTCATGGCCAAGGAGGCACGCGGCCTGATCTGTCTCGCGCTCAGCGCCGAGCGCTGCGATGAGCTCGGCCTGCGACCGATGACACGCCGCAACGAGTCGCTGCACGAGACCGCGTTCACGGTCTCGATCGAGGCACGTCACGGCGTCACCACTGGCATCTCCGCATACGATCGCTCGTGCACCGTGCAAACGGCGATCGACCCGAAGTGTGGCGCCGGCGATCTTGTCCAGCCCGGGCACATCTTCCCGCTGCGCGCGCGCACCGGCGGGGTGCTCGAGCGCTCAGGGCATACCGAGGCGGCGGTCGACCTCGCGCGCCTGGCAGGCCTCACGCCCGCGGGTGTCATCTGCGAGATCCTCAACGAGGACGGCACGATGGCGCGGGTCGGCGACCTAATTCCCTATGCCGCTCGCCACGGCCTGAAGATGATCACGGTCGCACAGCTGATCGCGCATCGCCGCCAGCGCGAGAGCCTCGTCGAACGCGTCGCCAGCGCGCGCCTTCCCACACCCCACGGCATCTTCCGCCTGCACGGCTACCGTTCGCTGACCGACGGGGGACAGCACCTCGCACTCGTCTATGGCGAGGTCGCAGGCGTGCCCGACGTCCTTGTGCGCGTGCACTCCGAGTGCGTCACCGGCGAGGTGTTCGGCTCGCTGCGCTGCGACTGCGGCCCGCAGCTACAACAGGCGATGCGCCAGATTGCCGCCGAGGGTCGCGGTGCGATCGTCTACCTGGCGCAGGAGGGACGCGGGATCGGCCTGCTCAACAAGGTACGCGCGTATGAGCTACAGGACACCGAGGGCCTTGACACCGTCGATGCGAACCTCGCGCTCGGGTTCGCCGCGGACCTGCGCGACTTCGGCATCGGCGCGCAGATCCTCGCCGACCTCGGGCTCTCCACGATCCGCCTGCTGACCAACAACCCGCGCAAGATCATCGGCCTGGAGGGGTATGGCCTGGAGATCTCCGGTCAGGTCCCAATCGAGGTCGAGTCGCACCCCGAGTCCGAGCACTACATGCTCTCCAAGGCACTGCGGCTCGGGCACACGCTGGAGCACGCGGCATGAGCGCCGCCAAGCACGACATGCGCACCGTCATGGGTCATTTTGCGACCGGCGTGTGTGTCGTCAGCACGCGCCGTGGCGACGGCAGCCCCGTCGGCACCACCGTCAACGCTGTCACCTCCGTGTCGCTCGAGCCGCCGCTCTTGCTCGTGTGTCTCGCCCACGACAGCGAGACGCTCGCCGCCGTGCAGGCGACCTCGCACTTCACCGTCAGCATCCTCACTGAGAGTCAGCGCGAGCACTCCAGCCGCTTTGCCGCCAAGGGTGAAGAGGCGCGGCCGCAGGAGGTCGATTTCAGCGAGCACGCCCCCGGCCTGCCGTGCCTGCCCGACGCGCTCGCCACCGTCGCCTGCCGCGTCGGCGCGATGCACCAAGCCGGCGATCACATGATCGTCATTGGCGAGGCGCTGTCGATGTCGAGCGCGCCTGATGATGTAGCGCCGCTGTTGTTCTTCCGCGGCTCCTACTCGCGCCTGGAGCGCGAGCGCCCAGCTGCTCCCAAGCGGCCGGCAAGGCGCGGACGGGTCGCCGTGCTGGAACACATCGGCTGAGATTTCCCCTGCGGGGTCGCAGGGGTAGCAACAACGCACTCCAATCTTCATAAAAACAATAAAAATAATGAGAAAGAGAGGTCCGCAGATGGCCATCACAAGCGAGGATCCGATCAAGTTCGCCTACTGGGTACCCAACGTCAGCGGCGGACTTGTCGTCTCAAAGATCGAGCAGCGCACTGACTGGGGTATCGAGTACAACCGCGACCTCGCGCGGCTCGCTGAGAACCGCGGCTTTGAGTACGCGCTCAGCCAGGTCCGCTACATGGCCAGCTACGGCGCCGAGTACCAGCACGAGTCCACCGGCTTCAGCCTCGCGTTGCTGCTGGCCACCGAGAAACTGAAGGTCATCGCTGCCATCCACCCCGGCCTGTGGCAGCCAGGCGTGTTCGCCAAGCTTGGCGCCTCCGCCGACGTCATCTCCGGCGGGCGCTTCGCCGTCAACGTCGTCTCCGGCTGGTTCAAGGGCGAGTTCCAAGCGCTCGGCGAGCCGTGGCTCGAGCACGACGAGCGCTACCGCCGCTCCGAGGAGTTCATCCGCGTTCTCAAGGCCAGCTGGACACAGGACGAGGCCGAGTTCTCAGGGGACTTCTACAACCTGCACGGATACACGCTGAAACCCAAGCCGCTGCAGAAACCCCACCCGCAGATCTTCCAGGGCGGCAACTCCACCGCGGCCCGCCAGATGGCCGGTCGGGTCTCCGACTGGTACTTCATGAACGGCAACTCCTTCGAGGGCGTGCAGGCGCAAGTGCAGGAGGTCTCCGATTACGCGCTCGCCGCCGGACGCAGGCCCGGCCACGACATTCGCTTCGGCCTCAACGCGTTCATCGTCGCGCGCGACAGCGAGTCAGAGGCCCGCGACGTCGTCGAGGAGATCATCGCCAAGGCCGATCGCGAGGCCGTCGAGGGCTTCGGTGCTGCCGTCAAGCAGGCCGGACAGTCCTCCGCCGACGGGCGCGGCATGTGGCAGGACTCCGAGTTCAAGGACCTCGTCCAGTACAACGACGGCTTCCGCAGCGGGCTGATCGGCACCCCCGAGCAGATCGCACGGCGCATCATCGAGTACCGCAAGCTCGGCGTCGGTCTGATTCTCAGTGGTTTCCTTCACTTCCAAGAGGAGGTCGACTACTTCGGCCTGCACGTGCTGCCGATCGTCCGCGAGCTCGAGGCAGAGCTCGGCCTCGAGCCGCAGCCGGCGCCTATTGCAGATGGCGGTTCTTTGAACGGCCAGGTCCCCCAGCCCACGCTCTCGACATGAGCACCAGCGAGCTGCACTCCGCGCCGGATACTCGCGCGCACCGGATCGACTCCGACGAGGAGGCGCTCGCGCGGGCGTGGGCCCTGCGGGAGCAGATCGCCGCCGGTGCCGCCGAGCGCGACCGCCTACGTGAGCTGCCCGCCGCCGAGATCGAGCTGCTCTCCGAGGAGGGGTTGCTCGCGATCACCGTACCCCGCTCATATGGCGGAGCCGAGGTGACGCTCGAGACGTTCGCGCAGGTCGTCAGCACGCTCGCGAGCGCAGACCCGAACGTCGCGCAGATCCCTCAGAGCCACTTCGTCTACCTGGAGCTCATCCGCCAGCTCGGCACACCTGCCCAGCAGGAGCTGATCTTCGGTGAGGTGCTTGCCGGCGGGCGTCTTGCAAACGCGCAATCAGAGGCAGGGTCAAAGACCGTCGCTGACATTCGCACCCGTCTGCACGGCAATCGTCACGAGGGCTACGTGCTCGACGGCGAGAAGTTCTATTGCACCGGCTCGCTGCTCGCGCACTGGCTTACCGTGCTCGCCAAGGACGACGACGGGCGCACCCAGGTAGCGATCGTGCCCGTCGACACGCACGGCGTCACGATCGTCGACGACTGGAAGGGCATGGGCCAGCGCACCACCGCCAGCGGCACAGTCAAGCTGGAGCGCGTCGCTGTGCCCGCGGACATGGTCGTGCCCCATCACCGCATGTTCGAGCGCCCGCAGGTGTATGGCGCGCGTGCGCAGCTCATCCACACCGCCATCGACGTTGGCATCGCCGTCGGCGCGCTTGAAGACGCGTGCGAGTTCGTACGTACCGCCTCAAGGCCGTGGTTTGAGGCAGAGGTGGAGCGCGCCAGTGACGATCCGCTGCTGATCCAGCGCGTCGGCGAGCTCGCCATCGGCGTGCGGGCCGCGCAGGCGCTACTGGGCGACGCCGCCCGCACGATCGACACGGTCGAAGGCGACGGCGTCGACGAGGCCGGCTCGGCCCGGGCATCGATTGCCGTGGCTACCGCCAAGGCGTTCGCAGACCGCATCTCTGTGGAGACCGCCAGCGCTCTGTTCGAGCTGTCCGGCACTCGCTCTGCCGCCAACGACCTCAACCTCCATCGCCACTGGCGCAACGCTCGCACCCACACGCTCCACGACCCCGTGCGCTGGAAGCTCCAGCACATCGGTCGCTACACCCTCACTGGTGTGTTCCCGCCCCAGCACGGGCAGGTGTGATGGCCGGCCTCGCCTTTCACTGGTTCCTGCCCACGCAGGGAGACGGGCGCCGGCTGATCGAGGCGACCCGCAGCCCGGGTATCGCCGGCGGGCCTCGCGTCGCGTCGCTCGGCTATCTCACACAGGTGGCACTGGCGGCCGAGGAACTCGGATTCGAGGGCGCGCTGACCCCCACCGGGCTGTGGTGCGAAGACGCGTGGGTGACCACTGCGATGCTCAGCCAGCGCACCGAGCGGCTCAAGTTCATGATCGCGTTCCGGCCCGGCCTCGTGAGCCCGACGCTCGCGGCGCAAATGGCCGCCACCTTCCAGCGCCAGAGCGGCGGCAGGCTGCTGCTGAACGTCGTCACGGGCGGCGACAGCGCCGAACAGCGCGCGCTCGGCGACCACCTCGACAAGGACGCGCGCTACCAGCGCACCGCCGAGTTCCTGTCGATCGTGCGCGACCTATGGCGCGGCGAGGAGGTCGATCTGGAAGGTGAGCGGTTGTCTGTGTCCGGAGCTCAGCTCGAACAACTGCCCAGGCCCGCCCCGCCGATCTACTTCGGCGGCTCCTCTCCCGCCGCGCTCGATGTCGCCGCCCGCTACGTGGAGGTGTATCTGAGCTGGGGTGAGCCACCGTCGCTACTGCGCGAGAAGCTTGCTGCTGTGGCGGCAAGGGCGTCAGAGCAAGGTCGGCTCCTGCGGCTTGGCATACGGCTACACGTGGTCTGTCGCGACACTGCCGCGGAGGCATGGCACGAGGCCGAGGGGCTGCTCGACGGCATCCCGGCGGAGACCATCGAAAGTGTCCAGCAGCGGTTGCGGCACAGCGAGTCCGAGGGGCAGCGGCGGATGCTTTCGCTGCACAACGGGTCGGCATCTGATCTGGAGGTCGCACCCAACCTGTGGGCCGGCGTAGGGCTCGCGCGCGGCGGCGCAGGCACGGCGCTGGTGGGCAGCCATGAGGAAGTCGCCGACCGCATCGAGGAGTACGCGGAGCTCGGCATCAGCGAGTTCGTGCTGTCCGGTTACCCGCACCTGGAGGAGGCATACTGGTTCGCTGAGGGGGTGCTGCCGGTGTTGCGCGAGCGGGGACTCTGGGCCGGTCTGCCGGAGCAATCCACCGCTTTCGGCGAGAACGGAGGAGCAGGCAATGGCGGCTCGAGTGTGCCGTTCACAGTAGGCGGGTCGAGGACGGAGAGGACCGCGGGACTAGAGGTCGCCGGGAGCGTGGATGTCCGCTGAGGAGCACAGCCAAACGTTGCGGCTGCTGGCTGTGGTCGGGAGCGTGACGCCGCCAGGGCGGCTGCGCCGGGCCGTCGAGGAGGCCGTCGAGCGAGTCCGTCCATCGGTGGGAGCCGCGGAGCTGATCGACCTGGGCGAGCGGCGGATCTCCTTGGCGGACGGGCGGGAGCCGGACAGCTTTGGGGATGACACCGGCGCCGTGGTGGAGGCAGTGCAGAACGCCGATGTGGTGGTGTTTGCCACGCCCACCTATCGGGGATCGATGACAGGCGCGCTCAAGAACGTCTTCGACCTTTTGCCAGTGCCTGTGCTGCAGGGGAAGGTCGTGGCACTGGTCGCCATGGGGGGAAGCGACCACCACTTCCTGGGAGCTGACCGGCACCTGCGGGACGTGCTCACGTTCTTTGGCGCGCTGGTTGTGCCCGTCTCGGTGTACCTCACGGGGGCTGACTTCGTTGACGGAGTGCCGGCTGAGCGGGCAACGCAGGCGCTGGACGAGCTAATTCAAGGGGCCGTGAACCTGGCGGCAGCCATTGCAGGAGACGAGGTCGGTGAGCTGGGGCCTGCGTCTTTGTGGGCTAAGGCGCTCGCGCGTAGGTGACGGCGGACAAATGGGCGCGGCGGGTTTCGAACCTGCGACCTCTCGCGTGTGAAGCGGAACGGGAAACTCCCGAGGAAGCGCAAGAAACGGCTCTAGCAAGCGGTGCGCGGCTAGCGCCCAGATGCGCTGTTGCCTACGGATTACCGGGGCTTTCCGGTGGATTTGGCCCACCAAGCTGCCTCGGTGGGCCAAAATCGAGCCGCGCGATTCTAGGTCTTCCCGCGTCGTGAGCGACGATAATCGCGATTCGCCAATTCTCGCTCAGCGGTCGATGCGCACTGGTAAATACGCAGTTGGTCAGCGACGCGGTCCGGTGGTATCGGCCGGGTCGGCGATCCGCAGCTGACGAGGGTCGGCTGGCAGTTGCTCCCATCGCTCCTCGTTGATCAGGACTGGTTGCTCGTCCGCTGGGAGATGGCGTTCAAACAAAGCGAGCGTTTCGCCGAGCCCCGTCGCCGCGGGTGCGATGATGCCGTGGAGTCCGAGCTGATGGGCCGTCTTGCCGACGCGATGGCACCCTGCGTAGTTGCCGATATCACTCATGAGATCGTCGATGGTCAGTCCCACGATCTCTTGGTTGTCGAGGCTTCGGAGGTCGAGGATCGAGGTCGCTCGCACTTCGCATGTCAATAGGCGACGGGGAGCCACTAGCTCAGGCTTCATTCCCTCTACTGGCTCGACCAGGTGGCGGTACGCCTCGACTATCACCGACGCGGTTGGTCGCGCAAGATAGAACACGGGGAAGGCCCCCTGTGGTCCCCATCGGCCGCCTGCCGCGCTGCCGGTAAGGGCTCGATGCCGCGGCGATACATGACGCTGAAAGGCCCCCTCGATGGTAACGGTGCTTGCGCGAGCCACTGCAATAGCGAGGGATCTATCCACGCTACATCGCTCCCGAGGCAAGCCGTTCAATGGCTGCGAGCACCTGCTCGAACTCTCCTTCAATCAACAGGTCAATCGGCTTGCGACCGGAAAGTTCGCGGTTGCGGGAGTGAATCCAGATATCTACACCTTCAGGGGTGTACACCTCGCTGACGCGCTCGATGAGGTAGTGAAGTTCAAGCAGCCGATCCTTTGCCTCGCCTTGCGGGCGATGGGCACCCGAAATCCAGTGCTGAACCTGTCGCGTCTTGACCCCAGTAATCGCGGCCAGTTCGCCGTTCGTCAATACAGCCCCGCGGAGATCATCAACGAGACGCGCATAAAGGCCCGACTCGGCCAACGCTTGCGAACGAGACACAGCTTCTCCTTCAGTATCCTGTCGAACAACATCTAGAACGACACCCATTACGACATCTATGGTAGCATGTACCGCGACATGGAGAGCTGGCGATGCCTGAGCTTCTGATCCGCCCCGGAATCAATGATCACGGGGTTATCCAAGACCTGCTCGCGCCGGGCGGCGCCGCGGTGTTTCTGCCTAGGTCGCGGCCCATAATCGACAGACTTGTGATCGATGCGCATGTCGCGGCATTGAGGCCACAGTTTGCCGACGCGGCTGGCAGCGTCGGTGTTCCCGTCTTGATCGATCCCCTGACGCCCCTTTGGCAAGGCGAACTCCGCGAGCAGGACAAGTGGTCGCTGCTCCCGTTTGGTCGCTCACGGCGCCTCAAGCCAGCGGATCTCAACCAGTTCACCATCGAGCAGCTCACTGCCCAGGCCGTTACCTACCAGGCCGAACGGGGAGCGACGGCGATCATTCCGCCCTATCTGTATGCCAGCTCTGTTGCTGACCCATTCTTCAGCATCTCGCTGGACTTCATGCGCGCGACAGCTCGCTTTATGTCGAAAGCAGGGATTGCTCTCCCCGTAATGCCTGTCTTCTGTGCCCAGCTAAAAGGTCTGGGTGCCGAGAGCACCTGGGCAGACGGCATCGACCGATTCACAAAGACGGCGCTTGACCTTGGCCCAGAGGCGATCGCCGTATGTCTCTCTCCCGCTGGTGCCTCTGGAGACTCCTACAGCAAGGTGCTCCGACTCTTCGCGGCTGTCAGGCGCGTTAAGCGGTCGGGGGTCCGTGTCATCGCCTGGCGGCAGGGGATCTATGGACTCGGCTTGGTAGCGGCTGGTATTGACGGTTACGAGACGGGCATCGGGACACGTGAGCGCAGTGACGTGTCTGCGGTCATCAACAGCCGCAAACCGCCGAAGCCCGGCAAGAAGCAAAGCGGAGGCTCGCCGCTCGGTATCTACCTCGAGCCGTTGAGACGTAGTTTCTCATCTGCAATCGGTGAGACGCTGCTCGGACATCGAGGCATGCGTCCAAAGGTGATGTGCGATGACGAAAGATGCTGCCCGAACGGCGCAGCGAGCACACTCGACCAGCGTCGCCAACACGCGATCCGAACACGCGCAAGAGAACTAGCTGCTCTCGAAGGACAGCCCCACATGTCGTGGCGCCTACACCAAATCGCGCAAGATGCGCGAGCTGCTGGGCAGCTAGCTGTTCAAGCTAATGACGTCCTCAAGACTGCTGGCATCGTTCAACAAATTGGCACAGTCGGCTACCAGTCTCTGGCGCAGGTCGCCGACTTCCTTCGCGCCGCAGCCGCCGACGCGCGGGCTGCCTAGTAGTGCTCCGTTAGGTTGGTGGTGGGTGTAGGTGGTGGTCGGGCGGCAGTGCTCTGTGGCAGGTGGGGCATGTTCCGTGCCAGCAGGCCAGGAGCGCTTGTAGCTCCCGGACGATC
>JBEKAM010000033.1:0-21885 GCA_050015915.1 Solirubrobacteraceae bacterium | reverse complement strand
ACATAGTCCGCGGACATCGCCTTATCGGGCGTCACGCCACCTGTGGGACCCCACTTGTGCTCCTCCTCGAGCTGATCGGTGTGCACATCACCCGGGCACACCACAGTCGCGCGCACGCCGCTACCCGCAAGCTCGTGGGTTAGCACCTCTCCCAACCCCACCATCGCCCACTTGCTCGTGCAGTAGGAGGTGTAGGAGGGGCCACCGATCAGCCCCAGCTCCGAGGACACGAGCACGATCCTGCCGTAGCCACGCTCACGCATGCCCGCGAGCACACCCTGGGTAAGCCAGACGGCGGCACCCACGTGCAGACGGTAGCTCTGCTCGAGGTCCTCGGGCTTCACGTCCTCAACGAAGTCGCGTCGCAGCACTCCCGCGCAGCTGATCAGCACGTCGATCGGCCCCAGCGCCTCGCTCACCTCGGCGACCGCGCGTGCGCACTCGCCCGGATCGGTGAGATCCGCGGCCACAACATAGTGCTTGCCCTGCATCTCCTTCGCTGCGTCAGACAGCAGTTGCGCGTTGCTCGCCACGAGGCCGACCTGCGCACCGAGCGAGGCGAACTTCCGCGCAGTCGCCAGGCCGATGCCGCGGGAAGCTCCCGTCACCAGAACCGTCTTGCCCGCGAACGCTGAGCTCATTACAGCCGTCCCGACTCCTGCGCCGCCGCTTCCGCCTCCTGTAGCTGGCGCTCCACGAGGTCCAGGCCCGCCGTCCAGAAGCCGGGGTCGCCCAGGTCCACGCCGACGATCTCGCCGAGATCCTGCGGGCTGCGCGAGCCACCTGCGGCGAGCAGCTCCAGATAGCGCGGCACCATCTCCTCGCCGAGCTGCTCATAGCGCTCATACACCGACAGCGCCAGCAGCTGCCCATATGCGTACGCGTACACGTAGCCGGGGCTACCGATGAAGTGCGGAATGTAGGACCACCAGCCGCGATAGCCCTCGGTCAGCTCGACCGAGTCGCCCAGCATCTCCGACTGGCTCTCCGTCCACAGCTCGCCAAAGCGATCAGCTGAGAGCTCGCCCTGCTCGCGCCTGGCCGTGTGGACGAGGTCCTCGAAGCGGTTCATCGCCACCTGGCGAAAGACCGTCGCGATCGTGTCCTCCAAGTTCTCCGCCAGCAGCGCCAGACGCGAGGCGGGCTGTGAGTCCTCCGCGAGCAGCCGCCCGAACACGATCGTCTCGCCGAACACTGATGCGGTCTCAGCGAGCGTCAGCGGCGTGCTCTGGTGGAACACCCCCTGGCGCGCGGCCAGCGCGAAATGGACGCCGTGGCCGAGCTCGTGCGCGAGCGTCAACACGTCACGCCTGCGGGCCGTGTAGTTGAGCAGCACGTAAGGGAACACCTCCGGCACCGCTGCCGCACAGAACGCTCCACCGCGCTTGGCCGGGCGGACCGGCGCGTCGATCCGGCGCTCGTCGAAGAAGCGTTTGGCCAGTGCACCGAGCTCGGGGGAGAACGACGAATAGCAGTCGAGCACGATCTCCCGAGCCTCGGCGAACGAGTACGTGGCTTCGTCCTCGGTAACCGAAGCCATGCGGTCGTAGTCCGCGAGCCGCTCCACTCCCAAGAGCTTCGCCTTCAGCCGGTACCAGCGGCGAGGGATCTCATAGCGCGCGCGCACCGCATCGATCAGCGCGTTCACCGACTCGTCGCTGGCCTCGTTGGCGAGGTTGCGCGCGGCCAGCCAGTGTGGATAGTGGCGCAAGCGGTCATCGGTGGCCTTGTCCGCGAGCAGCGTGTTGAACAGGTATGCGCGCGTGCGCAGCCCAGGCGCTAGCGCCGCCGTGACGGCCTCCGCGGTGCTGCGCCGGACCTCCCGGTCGGCCAGCGACAGGCGGCTGAGCGCCACGTCCAGTGCGAGCTTTTGAGCACCATCCTGATCTGAGGATCCGCCTGTGCCCGGCAGCGTGACCTCGATCGCTGAGGTGAGCTCCTCGAACAGGCGCGTCCACGCGCTCGCGCCCGTGAGCGACTTCTCGGTGAGGATCTTCTCCTCAGGCTCACTCAGCAAATGGTCGCGGTAGCGACGGACGTTGCGCAGGTGGTGGGCGCAGAACTCCAGGCCATCGCCCGCGAGAAGTGCCTCCGCTTGTTCGTCCGGCAGCGCAGCCCACTCGAGCTCGAAGAACAGCAGCGTCGTCTCGATCGCCGTCTCCTGCTCCTGCACACGCTGTAGCAGCGCGCCGTTGGCCGGCTCGGCGGTGTCCGTGGAGAAGCGCAGTGCGGCGAAATAGCCTGCGCGCGCAACGAGATCATGGATCCTCGCCAACTCGCTCATCGCCTCACCCAGCCCGGCGCTGTCAAGCTCATCCAACTGGCCGGCATAACGCGCAGCAAACGCCTGGGCTAGCCCAAGCGCCTCGCTCAAACGACGCTCGACGCCCTCCTGCCCCTCCCCATCCACGAGCGGCTCGAGGTCCCAGGCGGTCGCCTCCAGCTCGGGATCGCTCGGCTGGGCGTGGGCTGCGGTTGCCATGGTCGCCCAGCTTAGAGCCTCCAATCGCACGGTGAAGCGCTGGTACCAGACAACCGCTACCTTGCGCGCATGACCACTCCAGCAGCTCTGGTGGTTTCGCTCGGATTCGTGCTGTCGGGCGGCGTATGGCAGACCACCTCGTCGCTCGCAGCGGCGACGAGCCAACGCCCAGCCAAGCAGGCACACCACAAGAAGACACCGCCCCCACCACAGGTCACACTCACCCCCACCACTGGCTCAGGCGGTGTCCCAGTCACGCTGCCACCCGTGGGTCTTTCGCTTGAGTACCCGATAATGGCCCAGGATCTCGGCGCGGGCGCCTGTCCCCCGCCGGCCCTCGTCTCGGAGTTGCAGCAGCTCGGCTCGCCGCCGCTCGCGCTCGCAGGGGACAGCCAGGACGAGACGGCGCCCAGCGGTGTGCTTGCCAACCCTTCGCAGTCCTGGGAAGCAGCGACCCTATACACGCTGCCTGCAACATTCTGGAGCCAGCTCCACTGCCTGCTCAACACTGCGAAGGATCCGCTCACGGTGGGACTAAACGCGCGCACGGGTCAGATCTCGTGGGCGGCGCAGATGGTCGCGGGGGCCCAGAGCGCGGCAACCAATGGGCTCGACTTCTCGCTCGGCAACGAGCCCGACCTCTACTACTTGCCCAACTACGCCGAGCTCGACAAACCGCAAGCCAACGAAGAAACCGCAGCCGTCAACACCTACCTGCAGATCGCCGAACAGCTCAAACCGGCACTCGGCGAAGCTCCTGTGATCGGACCCGAACTGGCGCGACCCGCGCACTGGCAGCACGAACTGCCGCGCGTCATCTCCCAGCTACACGAGCAGATCGTCGGCGTGCACCTATATCCGCTGACCTCCTGCGCCACACCCAAGGCGGTCACGATCCCCGGCCTGCTGTCAAGCGAGGCGGCTGAAACACCGCGCAGCCTCGCGTGGGTCGTCGCCGACGCGGGCGCGGCGAACGCGCAGGCGATCATCTCTGAGGCAAACTCCGCATCGTGCGGTGGCGTGGCGGGCGTGTCCGACAGCCCTGCCGCCGCCGTGTGGGCCGTGCGCTTCGTGCTCTCCGCGCTGAAGACCGGCTTCAAGGAGGTGCGCTTCCACTTCAGCGGCGGACCCTACGACCCGTTCGTCGTTGACGGCGAAACAGTGCTCAACCGGCCACTGGAGAGCGCCCTGGCGGCGCTTCAGCAGTGGCTACCGATCGGCTCCTCGTTGCGCTCGCTCACAGTCCGGGGGCTCGTCGCAACCGCCGTCGCCCAGCCCGCCGGCACCGGCCTGTTGATCCTCGACAACGAGCACCGCACGCCACAATCGGTGATCCTGCGCGGCGTCAGCAGCACGAATATCGAGACGTTGGGTCCCACGCGCACGGGCTTGCTGAGCGCTGAGCTGACCTCGCCAAGTGATCGCATCAAGCTCACGGTCGCGCCGAACAGCGTGCTCGCCGTCTCGCCCTCGGGCTGATCGCGGCCAACGGCGTGCGCAGTCGCCGGGCGTCACATGCGCCGTGACCAGGCATCCACAACATCCATCGGCCGTCCGCACGTGGCATCCGCGGCCGTCCGGGAGACCTCCTAGCATCGTGCGCCCGATGCACGAGACCAAACCCCAGGTGTTCCTCCTCGCCCGCCCGTCGCTCGACCTCGATGGGATGCGCGCGTACCTGGCTGATGTTGGCGGTGAGTCGTGGCTCGAGCGGAGGCTAGAGGAGGCCGACGGCGATCCCAACGGCGGCGAGCTGATCGTCGAGTTCGGCGGGCGCGCCTGCTATCGCAGCTGGGAGCCCGGCCTGAACCCAAACGTGACGAGGGTGCGTACCGATCAACGCGAGTACTTCGCCAACATCCTGCGCTCCGCGCACGGCAGCGTGCTCGAGCACGCGAACTACAGTTTTGCTATTCGAAACTGCTCGAGAGTATTCACTCACGAGCTTGTCAGGCATCGTGCTGGCTCGGCCTTCAGCCAGGAGAGCCTGCGCTACGTGCGCCTCACCGACATCGGCTTCCGCGTCCCGCCCGCATTGGAGCCGGTGCGCGAGCAGGTGCTCTCAATCGTCGAGCAGCTCGAGGAATTCCAGGTGCAAGCGGCGGAGAAGCTCGGGATCGACGAGGAGGGCGTGCCATTCCACGTCAAGAAGGAGGTCACCTCCGCGCTGCGCAGGCTCGCGCCAATCGGCCTCAGCACAGACATCCTCTGGACAGCTAACGCACGCACGCTGCGTCACGTGATCGAGATGCGCACCAGCGACGGAGCCGAGGAGGAGCTGCGCCTGGTGTTCGACTCGATCGCCCGCATCATGCAGGCCGAGGCACCTGGCCTGTTCCAGGACTTCAGCCGTCAGGACGACGGCTCATGGGTACCCGAGTACCGCAAGGTGTAGCCCAACTCACTCCTCCGCAGGCGAGCCAAAGCGGATCAAGTTGCCATCCGGATCCACGTGTGATCCCTCGCGCAGCTTGTAAGGCATAAGACCCACCGGCCTAGTCTGGCCGCCGATGCCAGGCCTGCTCCACTCCTCATACAGCGCATCAGCATCGCGTACGTACAGATATGCCGAGCAGCAGTTGTCCACGGGATCGTGGCCGGGGTCGCGCGCCAGGTGCAGGCCGAGACCTTCGCGATCGGCAAACCCGTACTCATCCCCGTCCTCGTATGCGAATGTGTCGAAGCCAAGCGCCGCGTAGTGAGCCAGACCGGCGGCCACGTCCGCCACCGGGAATATCGGGCTGAAGCGCTGGAGCTGACGACGCGAGCGGCGTGTCCCGGCCCCAGTCGTGATGCTCTCGCTCTTGATGTGAGCCAACGCATACAGCACTGATCGCATGTCCTCGACCTGCTCGGGCGATACGCGCTCGTGCAGTTGCTGATCGACCGCTTCCACGCCGCGATACACCGCAGCTACCGCCTGCTGTCCGCTCCCAGTCAGCTCCAGTTTGATCCGGCGGCGATCGTCCGGGTCAGAACTACGCTCGAGATAGCCGCGGTTGACCAGTGTGTCGACCAACTGGCTGACCGCCTGCTTGCTAACGCCGAGGTCATACGGCAGGTCCTGCCTGGGGCCGCCCGTGGCGTCAATTCCCGCCAGGACGAACGCGCCGTTTCGAGGCAGGTCATCGATGCCGATCGACTGCAACTGACCGCGGATGGAGCTTGCGTATGCGCCCCGCGCAGCCCGCATCAGGGTGGGTGTGGCGACTGAGGCGAGATCGAGCTCGTCCATGAGACGACCATACCGTCAACAAGCTTGAATATCAAGCAGATTGACTCCCAGGCCGGCGCTCGGCGCCGCCGGGATGCCCGGGCGTGCAACTACCGCTGTCGGCCCCATCCAAGGAGAGCGTACGCTCGACGCGTCAGGCATCCATCGTGCGTGTGCGCCAAGCGCCCAGCGCAAGGAACACGACGATCCAGCCAAGCGACACGATCACCGCGATGCCCGTCGACATCGTCACCGTCGCACCCCCCCGCGGACCGTGGTGATCGCCGATGAAGATCGGGCTGAAATGCGCGATCGCCTGGCTCAGAATCAGCCTACGCGAGTGGCCGAGTGATTCGATATTTTCGAGGATGCGGCTCGCGATCAGCTGCCAGCCGATTAGTGCCACCAGCGCTGCCGGACGCGAGCCGACGAGCGAAGAGAAGCCGACCGCCACCACGCACACGATGCCGGTTGCAAACAGCGTGAACAGCAGGCCGTTGACGATCAGCGCACCGCCCGGTGTGGGTGTCCCAGATGCAAGCGCATACGTTCCGATCGCCATCACCGCGTAGGCAAAGAGCATCACCAGCCAGCACAGGCCAAGTGCCGCCGGGACGCGTGCAGCGAACAACGCTACGCGCGAGCGGCCGGTGACGACGAGGTCACGGAAGACCCCCGCCGCGAGATCGCCCGCGCCGGCGTCGGTGCCGATCATGATCGCGGCGAGCGGACCGAAGAACAACGCCAACACCGGCATTGCGTCTTCATAGCCGTGGATGCCACCCGCCGGACCGTGTTCAGCCGGGCTCGAAGAGTGCTGCACGCCCTTAAAGATGAAGTAGATCACCAGCGGTGCAACCGCGAGCACCAGCGCCCAGATGACCGTGCTGCGCTTCTTGCGCAGCTTCAGGAAGTCCGCTCCGGCCATGCGCAACGCGATCGTGGGGTTCATGCCTTCACCTCCTCGGGTACCAGGTCAGCGTCGAGCCGCTGTGTGATCTGCAGGAAGCGCTGCTCGAGGCTGTGGCGCACCGGCTCCAGGCGCGTGACGCCGACCCCAGCCTGAACCAGCGAGGCATTGACCTGCGCAGCAGTCTGCGGTTCCCCGGCGAGCACCACGCGAACGCCCTCGTCTGCTGGGCGGGCCTCTGCCACGAGCTCGCTCGCGTCGAGCACGCCGAGCGCTCGGTCGACGTCGTCCACGCTCAGGATCAACTCGTGACGGGCGCCGCCGCCGGCGGCCAAATCCGCAATCGCCCCCTGCGTGACGATCTTGCCGCGGTCGACGATCGCCGCTGCGTCGCACGTCCTTTCGACCTCGTCCAGCAGGTGCGAGGAGACGAACACGGTGCGTCCCTCCTGCTCGACCATCGCACGGATCATCTCGCGGAACTCCTGAATACCGCCCGGATCCAGACCGTTGGTGGGCTCGTCAAGGATCAGCAGCAGCGGGTCGGCCAGCAGGCAGCGCGCGACTCCTAGCCGCTGGCGCATACCCATCGAGTAACTCTTGACCTTGTCACTCGCGCGCTCTGACAGCCCCACCCGTGCAAGCGCCGGGTCGATCCGCTCGAGCGTCTCCGGGCCACGCACCGCCGCGACGATGCGCAGGTTCTCGCGTCCGGTCAGATGCATGTGGAAGCGTGGCTCCTCCACGATCGCCCCCACCCGCTGCAGTGCCTGCGAACGCTCGGCTGGCACCGGATGGCCAAGCACATGCATCGTCCCCGCACTCGCCGGCGTGAGGCCCAGCAGCGTGCGGATGATCGTCGTCTTGCCCGCGCCATTTGGCCCGAGGAAGCCGAATGCCACACCACGCGGCACCTGCAGGTCGATGCCGTCCAGCGCCGTGCGTTCGCCGAAGCGCTTGGTCAGGCCGACGGTTTCAATCGCCGGAGAGGAACTTTGATCCATCGCTGCCCATTGTTATCGCCAGCAACGAGCGACCGCAATCAGGGATTGCCCTTAGGGCGGCCCGTCGAGGCTCACCAGCCGCCGCTGCACCGCCCAGCGGCTGAGCTCGTGGCGGCTCGAAAGCTGCAGCTTGCGCAGCACCGCTGACACGTGCGCCTCGACCGTCTTCACCGAGATGCCCAGGCTCTGTGCGACCTCCTTGTACATGTACCCACGTGCAATGTGGCGCAGTACCTCGCGCTCGCGCGGGGTCAGCTGGTCGAGCTCACGATCCTCTACCGCCTGCTCCTCTGCGCCCGTGCCTGCTGTGCCGCTGTCCTGTGCGAACGCGTCCAGCACGAAGCCCGCCAGCCGCGGCGAGAAGACAGCGTCACCGCTCGCCACCCGGCGCACTGCCTCAGCCAGCTCCGCGCCAGAGATCGTCTTAGTCACATAGCCGCGCGCGCCCGCGCGAATGACCGCGATCACGTCCTCCGCAGCGTCCGACACCGACAACGCCAAAAAGCGCACCTCCTGGCATTCCCCGCTCACCTGTGCGATCACCTCCACGCCACCGCCGTCAGGCATATGCACGTCCAACAGCACCACGTCCGGGTGCTGCTCGCGGATCAGCGCCACCGCATCGACGACCGTGCCGGCGTCGCCCACCACCTCCAGTTCCTCGCCGAGCTCGGTACGCACGCCCGAGCGAAAAAGATGGTGGTCGTCGACGATTACCACGCGCGGCTTGGAGCTCACTCTGTGCGCTCCATCACCAGCTCGACCTCCGTACCTTTGCCCGGGCTGCTGTTCACCGCAGCGCGACCATGGTGACGCTCCATACGGGCGATGATCGAGTCCCGTACCCCGCGTCGATCATCTGGGATCTCATCTATGTCAAAGCCAACGCCGCGATCGCGGACGAACACCTCCACGCGGTCGTCCTCTACCTCTGCGTAGAGGTCCACCCGCTCGCTGCCTGCGAACTTCGCCGCGTTGGTCATCGCCTCCCGCGCGGCCTGGACGACCGCCTCGAGACCTCCGCTTAATGGCACATCACCCACCGTGACGACCTCGATCGGAACCCCGTGCAGCTCCTCCACCTCCGCCGCCGCCCGCTCCAGCGCAACTGCCACGCTGTCCTCCTCCGCCTCGCCCGGACGCTTCAGCAGCCAACTGCGCAACTCGCGCTCCTGGCGACGAGCTAGTCCCGCCACCTGCCGGGGATCACCCGCGCGTTTCTGGATCAGCGCCAGCGTCTGCAGCACAGAGTCGTGCAGGTGCGCCGCCACCTCCGCGCGCTCCTGCTCGCGGATGCGCGCAGCCCGCTCAAACGAAAGGCTAGTACCCAGCCGCATCACCCACGGGCCTACCACCATGCCAACCACCAGGCCGATGATCGCTACCGCCCAGATTGCCTTGCCGATGCTGTGCTGGACGCCCACAGCATGGAGTAGCGCGGCAGCGCCGAACGCCACGAACAGGCCCCCCGCGATCAGACGTGGAGCGCCAACCTGGGCAGGGCGGTTCAGGTACTCGCGCAGCGTCGGGCGCCGTCTCTCCAGCGGATCATTTCCGACCACCGCCGGCCGCCACAAAAGCGCCATCCCGCACACCCCCAGCACGAGCGGCCACAGTCCCTCACCTAGGTGCGAGCCCGCGAGATGCACACCCGCGAACAGCGCCGCCACCGTGAACACAACCAACGGCGCCTGACGCCAGGCACCCGGTCGGCGACCCGAACGGGTGCTGTCGGGGGTCGCAGGAATCAGCGCCCATGCCATCGCATACGCCGCCACGCCGAGGCCGCCCACCGTGGCTGCCATCACCGCCATCACCCGCACCACCAACACCTCCACGCCCATCCGGTCCGCAAGACCAGCGCACACGCCGCCGAGCAGCGCGCGGTCAAGCGGCCGGCGCAGCGGTGATGCGGCGTGCGCCCGGGGCTGCCCTGCCGGTGCTTGCGCGGAAGCCATCACTCAATCATGCCAGCGCAGTCTCAAGCCCATATAGGGGATTCCCCTAAGGTCCTGCAAATGCTGCGGGCGGTGCTGTTTGACCTCGACGGGACACTGATGGACCACGATGAGGCACGCACTGCTGGGATCCAAGCGCACCTCAGTCGCTGGCTGCCGGGGCTAGAGGCAGATGAGCTGGCACGACTAGAGAGAGAGTGGCAGCGCCTCGAGGCGCTCCACTACGACGAATACGCACGAGGCGAGTGCACGTTTGCGGAGCAGCGCCGCCGCCGCGTGCAGGGAATGCACGCGGCGCTGGAGCGCGCACCGGCAGATGAGCTCACGGCAGACGCTTGGTTCGGGACCTATCTGCGTCACTATCGCGCTGCGTGGCGAGCCTTCGATGATGTACTCCCGGCGCTGGCGGCGCTGGCGACGGCGCACCCGTCCGTGGCGCTGGGCGTGGTGACAAACGGCGAGGGTGAGCCGCAGCGAGCAAAGCTCTCCGCGATCGGCCTCAGCAAGCGCTTCGGTGTGGTGGTGACCTCTGGCGAGGAGGGCGTGGCAAAGCCGGCTGCAGAGATCTTCGCGCTTGCGTGCGAGCGCCTGGGGGTGAAGGAAGGGCAGGCGGCGCATGTCGGTGACAGGCTCGACCTAGATGCCGAAGGAGCTGTTGGGGCAGGACTGCGCGGCGTCTGGCTCGATCGCCTCGGGACCGCGCCTGGCCCAGCTCACATCGTGAGGATCACAACGCTGCACGAGCTAACTGTGGCGATTTCGTCCTAGAAGCTTCTGCAGATAGCTATCTGGCATATGGCTTTATGCCAGCTGATCGTCTCTGGCGTCTCCAGAGTGAGTTCGCGAGAGTGCGCGCATGGGCGCAGATCCGAGTGATGCGTACAAGGCTGATCGTGCGAACTACCTAAAAGCTTTCGGGAAGAACGTGCGTACGCTCCGGGCCGAGGTTCGTCCCCAGCTTTCCCAGGAGCGCCTTGCTGATATCACGGGTCTGCACCGCACGGAGATCGGCAAGATCGAGCAGGGGCGGGTGGATCTTCGCCTGATGACGTTGCATCGCGTGGCACATGCGCTCGATGTCGCGCCGGAGGAGCTTTTCAAGGGGCTCCCGTTCCCGCCGAAGCGCGACCTGTGGGGCCGCTACAAGCGGGGTGATGACAGCCCGACTGTCGATACAGATCCGCAGGCAGACGGGAGGCAGTCAAGGAAAGAGCGAGCCAAAGGAGATGTATGAACACCAAGCGGACGTGCGGATGCTCAGTCCGTCGTGGCAGCATGCTCAACCGCACCAAGGACGGCACGTGGCGCCCTTGCTGCATCCCTCGCGATGACCGAGGCTGTCGGGCGCCGTCGCGCCCGGTGCCCTCGGCGCTCTGGTGCATACACGGACAGCAGACCTACTACTGCCCTCGATGCGGTAGGCCGTGGACGAACGAACTACCGATCGCGATCCGCCACCTCCGAAAGCTACGCCCGCCGAGACGCTAGAGCCAAGCCGCCCTGCGCGAACGCAGCTGGCTGGGCGAAACTGCTCGGCGCGCAAACCATGTGCTGATGGTGGCGATGCCGCTGGCTCTCGGGTAGCCAGGACCCGCAAGCGCGTCGTCGCGCCTAGGCGATCTTGAGCTGGCGGTGCTCTAGCTGCTCGTTTTGCGGCGTGCCGCGCGTCTAGACATTTGGACCAGGGCGATGGCGAGCACGTAGAAGATTGCTCCCACCCCTTGGAAGCCACCGAAAACGAAGAAGAGGCCCATCGCTGGCAACGCCGCCCAGTACCAAGGTGACTTCACCTGGTCTCGCCAGGACACTGTGCGCCATGTCGGGTCATTCGCGGCTTCTTTCGCCTGGTGCGCCCATCGTTCGGTGAGCCGCTGATCCCACGGCTTCTTAGAAGCGCTTGAGGTCACGATTCGAGGGTATCAGTGGGCCCTGAGCCTTGGGAGGGCCTTCAACCAGACTGCGCTGCTGGCGGCGTCCGGGCGGATGGAGCCCTGATGGGCCGGGGGTCCGCAGCCGCGGGTACCATCTGTGCATGCTGACCGTAGCTGAGGCCGCCGACCGTGTCGGCAAGAACCCTGAGACGATCCGTCGCTGGATCCGCTCGGGGCGCCTGCCTGCGCGCCGTGTCGGGCACCGCCACGCGATCGAGGATCAGGACCTGCGCTCGATTGAGGATGAGCTGTTCCCGATGGCTGAGCTGCCCGATGATTGGCAGGTTGGCGATGACGGAAAACCAGCGCCCAACTGGGTTGCTGCGCTGCATCGGTCGCGTAGCGGCCACTGACGGCCGTGCTCGTCGTTGATGCGTCCGTGGCAGTCGCTGCGTGCCATACGCCGATGGGCTTCGCGAACCTACGAGGGCACGAGCTGGTCGCGCCACAGCTCATGCTTGTCGAGGCGAGTTCGGTGCTGCATGAGATGGCATGGCGCGAAGAGATCACCCAGCCTCGCGCCGTAATCATGCTCGATCGCCTGCTCAAGGCTCCGGTGAAGGTCCGCACGCCGTCCGGCCTGATTCGGGCGGCTTGGCGTGTGGCTGATGAACTCGGCTGGGCGAAGACCTATGACGCGCAGTACGTCGCTCTGGCAAGGATGCTCGACTGTCGGCTTGTGAGCGTCGATGAGCGGCTGCTCCGGGGAGTTGCACGGCTCGGCGTTGCCGTGAGACCTCGCGAACTCTGACCGGCGGCGCAGCCTGAGCGGTGCCGCAACGGTTTGTTTGCCGACCAGAAAAATGGAGCTAATTGGGATCGAACCGGTGGCCGCCTCGCTTTCCGCGCCCCAGCCCCGTCTCAATCCTCCTGCGCCTGCATCGCCTTCACCTGCTGCTCCAGCTGGCCCATCACCGCGGGATCGCGCAGCGTCGTCACGTCGCCCAGCGCGCGTCCCTCCGCGATGTCGCGCAGCAGGCGGCGCATGATCTTGCCCGAGCGCGTCTTCGGCAGGTCGTCCGTCCAGATGATGCGCTTCGGGCGCGCGAACTTGCCGATCCGCTCCGCAACCGTCTCTCGGATGCCATCCACCGTACCCTCGTCGCCCTCCAGCTCGCCCTGCAGCGTCACGAACGCCACAATCGCCTGACCCGAGTCCTCATCGTGCTGGCCAATCACAGCCGCCTCCGCTACGTCCGTATGCGCCACGATCGCCGACTCAACCTCCGCTGTCGACAAGCGGTGCCCCGATACGTTCACCACATCGTCGATCCGCCCGATCACCCAGAAGTAGCCGTCGCGGTCGCGGCGACTCGCGTCGCCTACGAGATATGTCTCGCGCCCGAAGCGCTTGAAGTACGTCTCGATGAAGCGCTCCTGCTCCTTGTAAAGCGTGCGCAGCATCGACGGCCACGGGTGCGTCAGCACCAGCAGGCCCTGCCCCTCCTCGATCGGCTCCCCCGTCGACTCGTCCAGCACTCGGGCGAACACCCCCGGGAAAGGCTGCGTCGCGGAGCCCGGCTTCGTCGCCGTGATGCCAGGCAGCGGCGTGATCATGATCGCGCCCGTCTCCGTCTGCCACCACGTGTCCACGATCGGACAGCGTTCGCCGCCGATCACCTTGTGGTACCAAAGCCACGCCTTCGGGTTGATCGGCTCGCCCACCGACCCCAACAGGCGCAGCGTGGAGAGGTCGTATTTGTTCGGCCACTGCGCACCCCACTTGATGCACGCGCGGATCGCCGTCGGCGCGCAGTACAGGATTGTTACGCCGTAACGCTCGACGATCTCCCACCAGATCCCCTGGTGGGGGTAGTCCGGAGCGCCCTCCCACATCACCGACGTCGCGCCGTTGCACAAAGGCCCGTACACGATGTAGGAATGACCCGTCACCCAGCCCACGTCCGCGGCGCACCAATACACATCCGTCTCCGGCTTCAGATCGAAGACGTAGCGGTGCGTCGCGGATACGCCAGTCAGGTATCCGCCCGTCGTGTGCAGGATCCCCTTCGGCTTGGCCGTCGAGCCCGACGTGTACAGGATGTACAGCGGGTGCTCCGCATCCAGCGGCTCCGGCGGGCAGCTCGGCTCCGCCGCCGCCACGATGTCCTCGTAGTACACGTCGCGCCCCTCTTGCATCCCACACGGTGTGCCCTTGCTCCTCACCACCACGATCTTCTCGAGCGTTGGCAGGTCGCCCATCACCTCGTCCACGCGGTCCTTCACCGGCGCCGTCTTGCCCTTGCGCGCCGCGCCGTCCACCGTGATCAGCACCTTCGCCTCGGAGAACTCCATCCGCTCGCGCACCGCCTCCGCCGAGAAGCCGCCGAACACCACGTTGTGTGGCGCTCCTATGCGTGCGCACGCGAGCATCGCCACCACCACCTCCGGGATCATCGGGAGGTAGATCCCCACCACATCGCCCTTGCCCACCCCCAGGTCCTTCAAAGCGCTCGCAAAGCGTTCCACCTGCGCCAGCAGCTCCGCATACGTGATCTCGCGCTCATCGCCCGCCTCCCCCCGCCAGTGGAACGCCACCCGCTCGCCGCGACCGGCGATCACATGGCGGTCCAGGCAGTTGTATGAGACGTTCAGAGTGCCGCCAGTGAACCACTTGTAGAACGGTGGATTGTCGTCGTCCAGCACGCGGCTCCACTGCTGAAACCAATCGAGCTCCTGCGCTTGCTCCGTCCACCAACCCAGGGGGTCCGCCGCCGCGCGCTCGTACACCTCCGGGTCTTTCAGCAGCGCCTGCTCGCGAAACGCAGCAGGCGGCTCGAACTTCTCCACCTCGAGTAGGGAGGCGAGCTCTGCGTCCAACTCCTCACCGGTCATCGCATCCGATTCCACTGTCATCGCTCACTCTCCCTCTCTCGAAGTCTCCTCACTCCTTCATATTGCCACCGGCTGTGTCGCTCCTGCACGAGCCCTCGCCAGCCTCATTGCGCGACAGGCGCCACCGGAGGCCGTGACAACGGAATCACGGGCAGCACCGTTCGCCCGAACGTCGAGTTGATCACCGCCGCAAACGACGCGTACCAGGCGGCCGCCGCCGTCGCCAGCCCGAGGTAGCCACCCCAGTGGGTGACTGTTTCGTTCGCGCCCACCTTGCCGATCGCCAGCAGGATGAACGTCGCCGCCAGCAACACGAACACCAGCAGCACCGCGCCGCTCGTGCGCAGCGCCGCCACCGCCATGTATGTCGTGAAGATCGCCCATGCCCACAGGTACAGGCCCACCGAGTGCCCCGCGTTGCCACCGATCTGCTTGGCGTAGAACACGTTCAGCGCCCAGAACGAGATCCAGAACGCACCAAACGAGCAGAACGCCACCGCCCCGAACGTGTTACCCGTGCGGAACTCCCACATGCCCGCCAGCAGCTGCACGATGCCGCCGTAGACCAATGCCAAGCCGAGGACCACTGGAAGTCCCTTTTCGTTCACCAGGTTCGCGTTGAACATCGAAAGCACGAACGTCGTCATCGCAAACGCCGCCAGGCCCAGTGGGCCCGGGTCCGCCGGTTTCCAGCCGACCTCGGGAACCGCCACCGGGCGCACAGGGTCCTCGCGCCGATTGCGCTCAACAGTTGCTGCCGCCATGAGAGCCTCCTTTGCGCCGCCCCCGCCAGGAGGCAGCCATCACACCTGTAATCCCTCTTGAGCCAGAGAGACGCGGCTGTCCCCGCTTCCCCTCCTTAGATGTTTCCCGCACACAGGCAGAACTAATCATCGACCTGCCTGCACCGCTCGGATTCACGCGGCGGGGGCGCCATGGCCCTCGGAGAGGACCAGCCGCCGAACGCTCAGCTGCGCGCGCCGCGCCTGCGCTTGCGCGAGGCGCGGCCGGATTCTGGTGCCACCGGCGCCGGCACTGAGCCTCCGCCAGCCGCGGCAGCCGCCGGCTGTGCGCCACGAACCCGTCCGCCGCCACGCGGCGGCCACGGTATCGCCACTCCTGCTGCCCATGCCGGCGGGTCGCCCGTCGGTTTCGGCCAGCGCCCCATGAGCAGAATGCCCATCATCACCATCCAGAACGCTGGGATCACCTGCAACTCCGCGCTGATGTCCGGCAGGAAGATCAACAGGCTCGTGAACACTCCAAGGAAGCCCATCCAGCGGGGAACCAGCCCCACGCGCATCGCGTTGATGACCGCCCCCATCATGCCCGCCACGAGCGCCACCCCAGCGAGCAGCTCGATGTAGCCCACCACCGCGTTCGCCGGGCTCGTCAAAAGCGCGTGTTCCACCGCAGCGTTCGAGTGATCGTGGCCAACCACGAAGCTGTGCGATTCCAGCGCCGTGACCACCTCGTGAGCGACGCTCGTGAGCACCAGGCCGATCCCGCCCAACAGGATTAGCGGGCGTGCCATCCGCCAACTCTCGGGACGTCGGAAGCTCGTCGCACCGACGAGCAGCAGCAGGATCAGCGTCAGCACGCTCAGTGCAATCGCCGACAGCACGCCGCCCGCAATCAAGCCGAACGCATGGCGGCTGATGTATTTGACCCACGGGGTCCGCGGGCTGATCGCCGGGCTGGACACGCCCGCCAGGGCAGGCGCCAGGCCCTGGAGCAAGCCAACCGACGGCGCGGCGTTCACCGTCGAGGAGATGATGATCGCGCTCAGCAGGTACAGAAAGCCCCCCGCAAAGGACGGCACTGCGAGCCTATTACGACGCTCGGTCTCGGCCGCCACCTGTGTGCTGATATCGCCTGCGCTGGGCATGAGCTACGGCAGTCTATGATGCGAGCATGGAAAGTGGTGGACTCGGTGACCTGTTCGGCGACCCAGAGGAGCTCCAGCGGCGCCTCGCAGAGTTCGCCGAACAGATGCAAGGCAACCAGCGGCTCGCCTGGGCCGACAACGCAATCAAGCTCGCCGTCGACATGACCGTCGCCGCCGTCAACCGCATCAACGTCCAAGGCAACGCCGAGGCCCAGGCCGAACAGATCCGCACCGTCATGGCCCGCGTCTTCCCCGAGGCCGTAGCTCTCGTGCGCGAGGCGCGCGAGGGGCTTCAGTAAGCGCCGGCCTGCTGCTGCTCCGCCGCGCGCTCGGCGTCACGCGACTCCCGCCCGGCTTGGATCACTTCTTTGAAGGAGCGGAAGCGGAAGATGAACACGATCGCTCCGAGGCCGACGAGTGCTGTGAACGCGGCGATTGCGATCTGCTGGCCGACCGAGTAAGCAGCCACCACCGCGGTGGGAGCGTTCGTCGCGAACACCTTCACCAGCAGTGCCTGCTGCACGCCAGCGCCGCCAGGCGTGAACGGGACGGCGCCCGCAACCTGGTTGACGCCGAACACCAGCAGCACGTTTTTGACCGAGCCGCCCACCCGGAAGGCATCGAGCAGGAACCAGAAGGCAGTGAAGCGGCAGATCCACGCCAACGCCTGCAGCGAGGCCACCTCGCGCAGGTAGCGCCGCCGGTCCCCCAGGATCGTCACGCCCTGCCTGACGCGTGCCCAGAACGACTTCACGCGTTCTGACAGCAGCGCAAACGCCACCAAACCAAGCACAGCCAACGCGGTGATCAAGAACAGCGTGAGGCGAAAGTGGCTGGCCAGATAGGAGATGTCAAAGGAGCTCAGTTTGGAGAAGTCCGGAGGCTTGGGGAAGACCCCCTGCGTGAACGCAAAGATCAGCACGAGCACACCTACGCTCGCGTCGAAGATCGACTCCACGAAGAACGCCGCCGCCACCGTCGGGTAGCGCGATCCGGGGATCGAAGAGCGCGTGAGGAACAGCTTGATCACGTCCCCGCCGCGTGCCGGGACGACGTTGTTGAAGCCCACCGCCGCGAAGTACGCCCCCCACACACGCCGCCACTCAAAGCCTACCGCCGGATACGCCGCGCGCAGGCTGTGGAAGAAGCCCCGCGAGCGTAGCGTCAGGTTGAGGCCGAAGAACAGCAGGCCGAGCACCAGCGCGGGCCAGTGCACAGCCGCCAGGTCTTCGAAGAACTGGCCCACCGCGTCGAAAAATGTGCTGATGCTCTGACCGAGCGAGGCTGACGCGAGGAACACTGACACCAGCGTACGGTGCTGGCCTGGAGCGGCGTCCTAGATCGCGTTTAGCGCCAGTGCGCCGAGCAGCGCCAGCGGTGCCAGTATCAATCCTTGGCGGGAGTAAGACAGCGCGGACGGTGTCGCTCCCGCGGCGCGCGCAGAGCGCCACCACAGCACCACCGCTAGCGAGCCCGTGACAGCGAGGTTGGGGCCCACGTTCAGCCCGAGTAGCAGCGCGCTCATGGGCAGGTGGGCCGTCGAGGAGAGCAGAACCGCCGCTGGGAGATTGTTCACCGCCACGCTGCCCAGCGCCGCGATCCCCGCCGTCGCGACAGTCCCTGGCGAGTGCAGCAGATCCGCCGGGAAGGCACTCGCGCGGGCCAGCGTCCCCAACGCGACCGCCAACCCGAAGAGCCCCGCGAGGGTTGGCGTGTCCAGCCACGACAGGCTCTCACGCCACGCGAGCTCCCCGCCACGGGTGCGCCACGCGAGCAGGACCAACCCGATGGCGAGCACCGGCAGAGCAGCATTGTGCAGAGCCACTATCAGAGCTGCCGCAAGCAGCGCTCCCCAGAACCCAAGCCCCAGCCGCACACGCGTCACAGGCTCCTCGATCGACTCGGCGGTTAGCTCGTCGCTGGACGCGGCACCGCCGAAGAGGCCGCGGCGATGGATCACCAGCAGCCCCGCTGCCGTGATCACCGTCGCAGCGATCGCCACCGGGAACATGCGCTCGAAGAACGTCGCACCGGAGACGTGCTCGCCTGAGAGCACAAGCAGGTTGGTGAGGTTCGAGCCCGGCAGGAACAGCGAGGACGCGTTGGCCATGAAGATCGCCCCATAGAGGAACGGCCCAGTGTCCAGGCCGCGGCGTCGTGCCGTCTTGACGAGCACCGGCGTGAGGAACACCGCCGCCGTGTCCAGGTTGAGCAGCGCCGTCACGGCCGCCACCAGCGCAAAACACGCGAGCGCCAGCACAACCGGTGGACCGGGCAACCGCACCAGGCGGGAAGCAGCGGCGTCGAATAGGCCGTCGCGACCCGCGACCAATCCGATCAGCAGCAAGCCCGCGACCAGCACGAACGGCGGCCATGCTTGTGCCAACGCGGAGCGCGCATGCGTCGCATCCAGCAGCAGGACCAGCGGGATCAGCAGTACGCCCGCTAGCCGGCCGTTCATCGCGCTCTGACGCTACCCGACTTACCGCCTGTCCAAGCGCACCCCGACAGATTCCAGCGAACCGCGGGCCAGATTCTCGGCGGTGCCGGGGCGACCATCGCCAATGCGCTACAAAGGGACATGGCTTCGCGTGGCACCGCCAAGCAGCGCCTCACCATCGCGGTCACAGGGCCGACTGGGGAGATCGGCAGGGCAGTAGTGGACGCGCTCGAGCGCTCACGCGACGTCGGCAGCATCCTCGGCATGGCGCGCCGGCCGTTCGATCCCCTGGCGCAGGGCTGGAAGAAGGTCTCATATCGGCGTGGTGACGTGCTCGACCGCGATGCTGTCGATGCCCTGGTGGCCGAAGCCGACGTCGTCGTGCACCTGGCCTTCATGATCATGGGCGGGGCAAAGGAGAGCCGGGCGGTCAACCTCGTCGGCTCACGCCACGTGTTCGAGGCGAGCGTCGCAGCAGGCACCAAACGGCTCGTGTACGCGTCATCGGTGGCCGCCTATGGCTTTCATCGTGCCAACCCGCAGCCACTGACCGAGGATGTCCCCGCACGGGGAACCGCCGCGCATTACTACTCCGCACAAAAGGCCGAGGTCGAGAAGCTGCTCACCGACACGCTCGCGGGCAGCACCACAGCCAGCTACGTCTTTCGCCCGTGTGTCGTCGCGGGACCCAAAGCGCCACTGCTGATCGACAGCTTGCCGTACACACAGATCTCCGAGCGCCTACCCGCAGCGGTACTGGGGCTGCTCGACGGCGTGCCGATCCTCAAGCCCGTGCTGCCCGATCCCGGTACCCCGTTTCAGCTAGTGCACCACGATGACGTCGCCAGCGCGATGCGCGCCGCGGTATTGGGTCGAGGGCACCCCGGTGTCTACAACCTTGCCGGCCCGGGCCAGCTGACGGTCAAGCAGCTGGCAGAGGAGCTCGGCTGGTACTCGATTCCGATTCCCGAGCTGGCGGTGGACGCGGTGGCTGAGATGGTTGGGCGGCTGGGCTTCCTACCCGCGCAAGCGCAGTGGATTGCCGCGTTCCGCGAGCCCGTGATCATGAGCGCTGCCAAGGCACGACGCGAGCTCGGCTGGCGCCCTCGCCACGACGCGCTGGACACGCTGCGCGAAACAATCACGGAGACCAGGATGGATCGCCTGATTCGCTGATAGACAAGCGTAGGCGCCGCGCCATAGGCTACGCGGTCGATGGTCGACTTCCAGACATCTGACAGCGCTCCCGAGCGCCGTAGCGTCGCCATCGTCACCGATAGCACCACCTACCTCCCCGAGTCCTCGATCGAGCGCTGGGGAATCCAACAGGTCAGCCTTTATGTCGGCTGGGATGGGGACCTGCAACCAGAGAGCGACTACCGGGATCTCGGCGCCTTCTACACGAGACTGCACGACTCGCCGCAGCTGCCCACCACCTCGCAGCCGTCGGTAGGGGACTTCCTGGCGTGCTATCAACCCCTGCTGCGCGCCGGGCAAGACATCGTCTCGATCCACATCGCCAGTGGACTGTCCGGTACCTGCGAGAGCGCACGCGAAGCCGCGCGCACGATTGCCGATCAACAGCAGCCGGGCACGGTCCACGTGCTCGACAGCCAGACCGGCGCCGGCGGGCTCGGCTGCCTGGTGCTACTCGCCGCCGCCCTCGCCGCGCGGGGTTGCACGCTCGAGCAGATCGTCGCGGGCGTTCAACAGGGCAGGGAGAGCCTCGATATCTGGTTCTGCCTCGACACGCTCGAGTACCTGCGCCGTGGCGGGCGGATCGGCGCCGCACAGGCGATGGTCGGCACCGCGCTGAAAGTCAAGCCAATCCTCACGTTCGGCACTGAGATCGCGCCCGTCGGTCGCGTGCGGACCCATCGGCGCGCGCTCGAGCGGATGCTCGCCTATCTACACGAGCTGCACGAGCGGGGCGCAAGTCACTGGATCGTCCAGCACGCGCAGTCGAGCGCGGATGCAGAGCAACTGGTCTCTGCCGGCACCGAGTTGTTCGGCTCATCACCGCTGTTCTGTACCGAGGTGGGCCCCGTGCTTGGCGCCCACCTCGGATCGGGAATGCTTGTCGGCGGGATGACAGCGCCCGCGCTGGACGAGCCTCCCGCGCCGACTACTTGACGATCTTGAAGATGCGCTCCATGCCCAGGAGCGTGTGACTGCGCCCGTCCTGGGTATCCATGAAGCACGCCTGCACGTACCAACCCGGCTTAGCGGTGATCGTCTCCTGCTGGAAGCCTTCGTGAGACAGCGGTCCAGCGAATGCAAACGGCGCCCCGCTGACGAGCTTTTCAAGGCCCTTTTCCTTGCCTGTCAGCATGCCTTTCACGATCGCCTTAGCGGCCTTCAGGCTCTTGGCAGGGAACGCCACATCCATGTGCACCAGGAAGCCTTCGTTTTCGAAGCGCACGAGCTCACCGTCGTGCAGCGTCGTGGGCCCACGGAAACCGAACTCGATCGATCGCACCGTGGCTTCTGCCGTAGGCAGCGTCGCTGGCGCCGCCGCCGCCGTCACCGTGAAGGGAGCTTTCAGCTTCGGCCCGCCTTCCCCAGCACCGCCTAGCGCGACGTACTGGCCAGGCGTGAGCACTGTCTGAGCTTCGTTCGTTTGGCCAGGGTTCACTTCAGCATCGAACACGATCGCCCCATACTTGTCGGCCCTATTGGGATCCTTCCCCGCACCGGCCTTGAGCGCAGCTTCCACTTCCGCGACGGTGTAGCCGGGCTTGATCGCGAACAGGATCGTCAAGCCTTCCTTGACCCCGGAATCAGAGGAGACGACGTTGACCGCACCCGACTGCGTCGTTCCCCCAACGGTGATCGAGGACTTTGTGAGCGCGAGCGTGAGCGTAGGCAGCGTCGACGCCTGCGCGGTGCCGGAGGCCAGCAGGCCAGCCGTCAGAGCCATAAGCGTGCTGGACGCGAGCAGAGCCGCGCACAGTTTGCCCCGCAGCCACGCGCGAGTGTTCAAGCGATGCGACATCCGGTGATCCTTTCGTTTGGGCTCCAGCCGAGCGACGGAGCCTAGCCAGTCCGTAAGTCCGCGGATATAGGACGTTTTGCCTATCTTTGGCCCACGTGCGCCCTTTAGAAGGTCTTTCAAAATGAGTTGAGGCGTCGCCAGCAGAGGATGCTGCAGGCGAGTGTGAGGAACGCGGTGTGCATGTCGGGGTCGCGCTCGTAGCGGATTCTGAGTCTGCGGAAGTTGTGG
>JBEKAM010000032.1:0-22733 GCA_050015915.1 Solirubrobacteraceae bacterium | reverse complement strand
ATCTCCTCGCGTAGTCCCGGGCGGCGTCTGTTGGCGTTGTGGGCATCGGAGGTGACGTTATGAATCAGCCCCTCCCGCGCGAGCTCGAGCGCATAACGGCGCACCTCGCTGCCGAAGCGTCCCACCAGCGAGCCGGCAGTGATCGACATCAGCACACCCGCGTCCGCGAGCCGGCGCACGACCTCGTGGTCGCGTTGCAAAGCCGGACAGCGCTCAGGATGAGCGAGTACGACGTTATGGCCTTGGCGCAGGAGTCCGATCACGAGACCTTCCAGCCCGGGAGCCACAGGCGTGAACGGAGGCTCGATCAGCAGCCAGCCGCCACCGCCGAGGGTCAGCCCAGAGAGCTCGGCTGGATCCAGCTCTGCAAGGTGGGTCATGGCGATCTCAGCGCCGGGTAGGACATTCACGTCGATCTGCTCCTGTACCAGGTGCTCGTTCAGCTGGACCGTCAGCGCCGCGATCGTGTCCGCGTCATTTGGGGTGCTCGAATTCACGTGCGGGGTTGCCACCACAGTGTCGATCCCCGCGGCTCGCGCGGCTTGCATCAGCGCGATTGAGCCCTCGATCGTCTCGGGGCCATCATCGATACCCGGTAGCGCATGGCAATGCAAGTCGATCATCGGCGAGGCCAAGCGTACGCTGATGTGAGGCGTGCACACCTGGCCAGGTGCTTCTGTGGGCGGGTATGATCGCTGCGCTGAGGTGTGGCGATGGCTTGTGGCGCAAACGCAAGGGAGAAGCGAATGTTCAAATCGATCGTGGTTGGAACCGATGGGTCAGATACCGCCACCCAGGCTGTTCGCCAGGCCGTGGACGTCGCGAAGGCCGTCGGGGCGAAGCTCGAGCTTGTCAGCGCGTATGAGCCTGTACCCGCCCAGCGCCTGAGCGAGGAACGCCGCCAGGCACCTGAGGACCTGCAATGGGCGATCAATCCGCGCGAGGATGTCGACGCGACGCTCGAGGCCGCAGCCGCAATTGGCCGCGAAGCAGGAGTCGAGGTCGATGTGTACCCACGCCAAGGCGATCCCGCCGACGCGATCCTCGACATCGCCGAGGAGCGCGAAGCCGATCTGATCGTGGTCGGCAACAAGGGAATGACAGGCGCCAAGCGCTTCCTGCTGGGCTCCGTGCCCAACAAGGTCTCACACCACGCGCCCTGCTCGGTGCTGATCATTCGAACCACCTGAGCCGTTCGCGGACAGGTCGTCCGGGGGCCTGTCCCGTGCGATCGCGATAATGGCTCGCATGAAGATCGTGAGCGTGATGACCACGGACTCCAGCGGTGGTGCCGAGTTCGCCGCCGTGGAGCAGCTTGAGGCGCTACGACGCCGCGGCCATGAGACCGTGATGCTCACCGACGCGCCTGAGATCGGACGCGATACAGAGGTCGAGATCCGGCCGATCTCGATCGGTCCGAAGCTCTCGCTCAGCAGCTGGATGGGCCTCGCAGCGCGCTGGCCGCTGCTGCTCGCGCGACTACGCAGCGCGCTACGCGAACAAGCTCCCTACGACATCCTGCTCGTCCACTACAAGAAGGAGCAGCTGCTCGTGCCGTGGCTGCCTGCGAGCCTGCGCAAGACGGTCGTTTGGGACGAGTGGGGGCCGGTCCCCTTCCCGCTGCGCAAGGGCATACCCCGCGCCGCGTATCTTGCTGCCGCACGCGCCGTGCCTCTGGTGATGGCCGTCTCGGAGGGCACCCGCAGCTCAGTCGTTGACGTGGGCGTCAACCCGCAGAAGGTCGTGATGGTCCCCAACGTGCTGCGCACCGATGAGATTCGCTACACCGAGGCGGGCCGCGCACGCGTGCGCAGCGAACTGGGTATCCCCGAGCAGGCGTTCGTCGTCGGCTGCATCTCGCGCTTTCACCCCAAGAAGCGCAACGACGTGGTCGTGCGCGCGGTGGACGAGCTCGACGACGAGCGCGTCCACCTGATTCTCGCTGGCGACGGCGAGACAGAAGCCGAGCTGCGCTCGCTGGCCGCGCCACTCGGCGAGCGTGCGCACTTCATCTCCACCCCCGGCACCGAGGTCCCCGACGTGCTCTCCGCCTTCGACGTATCGGTGTTCTGCCCCAGCCCCACCGAGGGTGCGCCCCGCGCGGTGATCCTGGGGATGCTCGCTGAACGGCCGTGCCTGGCGACCGGCGCGGAGGGCGTCTCAGACATGATCAGCCCAGAGATCGGCGGCATCGCCAGCCCGGAGAACGACCCCGCCTCGCTACGCGCGCTACTCGTGCGCTACCTCGACGATCCACAGCGTGCCGCGCGCGAGGGCACCGCGGCTCGCGCTCACGCGGAGCGCACCTACGCCGCGCCCGTGGTTGCGCAGATGATCGAGGGGCTGCTGCAGGATGCGATCGCGTCCCGCGGCGTGCGCTCGCCTGCTCCTGTATGAGCGTGCCACCGCACAAGCGAGTGCTGATGATCGAGCAGGGCGGCCGCGGGGGAGTGGGCGACTACACCGGCGAGCTCGTGCGCGCGCTCCTCGACCTCGGCTGGACGGTCGAGCTGGCAACCGCTGACGATCACCTCTTCCCCGAGATTCCAGGCGTGGTCGTGCACCCGGTCTTCCATTACATGCGTGACGACACGGCGCTTCGCAGGGCGCTGCGCCGTGCCCACCTGGGCCCGGTGGTCAACGGCCTGCGCTTCTTGGCGAGCGTGCCGCAGCTGGTGCGCCTGTCAAAAGGAGTGGACATCGTCCATAGCCAGGGATGGGAGATCCCCGAGATCGGGCTCCTCGCCATCGTCTGCATGCGCCTTGGCGGCGCAACCATCGTGCAGACGCTGCACGGGATCGTCGAGCGCTCTGGCAGGCTGACCCGCACCCGGCGGCTGATCACGCGGGCCAAGGGATGGCTGACCGCCGGCACGATCGTCCATACCCGGGCCGATGTGGCACTGCTACCGATCGCCATGCGTGCACGGACGGTCGTAATCCCCCACGGCGAGTACGGTGGCCTCGCGCGCACAGGCGGCAGCGTCGAGCGTGCTGCTGCCCGCGCGCAGCTGGGCATAGGCGCGGAGGTGCCCGTCACGCTGATATTCGGTCAGCTGCGCGCCGACAAGGGCCTCGGCGACGTCGTCGAGGCGCTCGCGCGGCTGCCTACGCTTCACCTGCTGATCGGCGGCCAGGACCTGGGCGCGCTCAGTGTGCTCGCCACGCGGCTTGAAAGCCTCGAGCTGGCCGGTCGCGTGACGGTCCGCGAGGGCTTCCTCGAGATGGCCGAGGCCGCACAGCTGTTCGCCGCCGCCGATACCGTCGCCTTGCCGTACCCCAGCGCGAGCCAAAGCGGCGTGCTGCTGCTCGCCTACGGCTTCCACCGCCCGGTGATCGCCTATCCCGTTGGCGGCCTCCTGGAGGCGGTAATCGACGGCGAGACCGGCTGGCTCTGTGCACGTCCAGACGTCGACGCGCTCGTCGATGCGCTTGGCGCGAGCATCGATGCGGGTGCAGCCGAGTGCCTGCGTCGCGGCGAGCGGGGGGCGCAGCTCGCCGACGAGCGCTTCTCCTGGGCCGCGATCGCACGGCGCACCGACGAGCTCTACCGTGAAGTGCTCGCGCGTGTCTGAGCGCTCGCACGCCGATGAGGCACGCAGCGCGCGGCTACTGCTCGGCTTCGACATGCCCGCCGATGCGCTCACGGCGGAGATGCTGTGCTCGCGCGCCGTGCGCTCAGCGGTGCGCTCCCGGCGCGCGCCGTCGTCGCCACATCGCTTCCTGCAGCGTGTGCAGCGCAAGCTCGGCGGCCTCGAGTACGAGCGCGCGGTGGCCCAGCCGCTACAGGCGGCTCGTCTTGCTGCACTGGGGGCACAGGCCGCTGGCGCGCCGCGGTTCCTCGTACGCGTCGATGAGTTCCCCCACTATCTCGCCTGGGACGAGCCGGAGCGCTACGGCACCGAGCGCTTCCGTCGCTTTCACGAGCTCATGGCCGGCGCGGGCGTGCCATATCTGATCGCGGTGCCGCCCCGTATCAGCCACGCGCCGCTAGATCCGCAGCAGAGCCGCTGGCGGGCGCCCGAGAATGGGGAGCGGGAGCTGCTTGCCAAGCTCCCCAGCGAGGGGGTTGCTTTCGCCCTACACGGCCTCGACCACCGAACGCGCTTCTCATCGCCGCGCCGCCACAGCGAGCTCTGCGGTCTCGACCGCCACGCCACCGAGCAACTGATCGACACCGGTATCGAGGAGCTCGCCGCGCTTGGGATCTCCGCGGAGGTATTTATCGCGCCCTACAACCGCTTCGATGTCGAGCAGTACGACGTGCTTGCGTCTCGCTTTGCCGTCGTTTGCGGCGGACCCGAGTCGGTCGGGCTGATCGGCTTTCAGCGCACGCCGCTATGGCGGGGCGAGGCGGTGTATCTGCCGTCCTATCACCCGTTGTACGGGCACGCGCACGAGGTCATGCCTGCGGCGCAGAGTCTGATCGAGCAGCGTATGGCCCTGTGGGCACCGATAGCGCTTCACTGGGGCTGGGAGGCCGACGAGGACTGGACAGCGCTCGAACGCCTGCTCGAGGTGATCGCGCCCCACACGGCCCACTGGGAGGACTTCCTGGCCGCCGTGCACGCGAGCACCGATGGTGAGGCGGGTGCAAGTAGCAGTGCTCGTACGTGAACGTCCGTCCAAACTGTCCGGAGCGTCCAGGCGCGTCCCTATTCTCCACGACGTGAGCGAGCTTTCCGCGGCGGCGGTCCAGACAGCGTGAAGCGCGCGGTGATCCTGGCAGGGGGCGAGGGTACCCGCCTGCGCCCGTACACGACTGTCCTGCCCAAGCCGCTGATGCCGATCGGTGATCGTCCGGTGCTCGACATCGTTGTGCGGCAGCTGCGCGCGCACGGGTTCGAGCGGATCACGATGGCGACCGGCTACCTGGCCGAGCTGATCGAGGCCTTCTTCCGCGACGGCGACGCCTACGGGATCCCGATCGACTACTACCGCGAGCACGAGCCGCTCGGCACGGTGGGTGCGCTTGCCCTGATCGAGGGGCTGGCGACCGACGACATATTGGTGATGAACGGCGACGTGCTCACCGACATCGACTACGGCGCGCTAATTGACCGCCATTGCGCGAGCGACGCCGCGGCGACGATCGCGACGAAGACTCGCCAGATCCAGGTATCGCTGGGGGTGCTGCGCTTCGGCGACGATGCAGACGTGACGCGGTTGACCGGCTATGACGAGAAGCCCAAGATCGACTACACCGCGAGCATGGGCGTCTATTGCTTCGCGCCCCGCGCGCTGTCGTTCATCGAGCCGGGAGAGCGCCTGGACTTCCCCGACCTGATTCTCCGCCTGATCGCCGCGGGAGAGGTCGTGCGCTCGTGGCCGAGCGATGACTACTGGCTGGATATCGGGCGCCACGAAGACTACGAGCAGGCCCAGGAGGAGTTCGAGTCGGTGCGCGATCGCTTGATCCCTCCGGACTAACCATGGCGGCCGGTAAGGTGCCGGAGATGCCCACTTCTTCCTCCAACCCCGCCGACAGGGAGCTCAGCGGCAATAGCACCGACCAAGCTGCGATGGGCGAACAGCCGCGGCGCGCGCTCATCACCGGGATCACGGGCCAGGATGGATCGTTCCTGGCCGAATTACTGCTCGAGAAGGGCTACGACGTCACCGGGGTTATGCGCGGCGCTCCGGATCGCTCGCTCGGTTGCTCGGAGAAACTGCGCGACCGACTCACGCTGTTGTGGTGTGACCTGCTCGACGTCAGGGGCCTGCGTGAGGCGATTGCAGAGATCCGACCACATGAGCTCTATCACCTCGCCTCGCCTTCGTTCGTTCCCACCTCGTGGGAGCAGCCCGCGCAGACGATGACGGCGATCATCGGCTCGAGCGCAGGCGTCCTCGAGGCGGTGAGAGATGTCAACCGCTCGACACGCGTCTTTATAGCCTCCTCCACTGCGATCTTCGGTGACGCGCCCGAAAGTCCCCAGCGCGAGGACACGCCATGCCATCCCACCAGTCCATATGCGATCGCCAAGCTTGCCGCCCACGAGCTCGTGGGGCTGTTGCGCGATAGCAACGGGCTGTATGCGTGCTCGGGCATCTTCAACAACCACGAGTCCGAGCGCAGACCCAAGCAGTTCGTCACGCGCAAGATCACCCGGGGCGCCGCCGCGATCAAGCTGGGGCTGGCGCAGGAGCTACGTCTGGGAGACCTCGACGCCGTTCGTGACTGGTCGTTTGCCGGTGACATGATGCAGGCCGCGTGGCTAACGCTCCAGCAGGATCACCCCAACGACTACGTGCTGGCGAGCGGGGTTGGACATACGGTGCGGGAGTTCGCACAGGCAGCGTTCAGCTGCGTTGGCCTCGAGGCCGAGCGTTATATGGACGTTGACCGCACGCTCGTGCGTCCCCCCGAGAAGACATTGAACATCGGCGATCCCACGCGCGCTCGCGAGACGCTCGGATGGCGCCCGCAGCTGAGCTTTGAGGGCCTGGTCGAACGCATGGTCAACGCCGACCTGAGTGCGTTGGAGACGGCGAAGGTCTCAGCCTAATGACGCAGCCGCTGACGTAGACGCTGGGCGAGAAGCCACCCATCGTCGCGGACGCGACGGCCGAGCCCCGTCCCTGCGACGTTGAAGCGCCGGGCAGCTCGCCTGGGGTCCGCCAGGTCCCTGCGCAGCCTCGCCAGACGCCCTGAGAGCATCTCGTTAGCGGCGCGGCGTAGGCTCAAGCCCTTCTCCGAGGGCAGGTGCCAGAGGCCGTAGTCGAGTGGATTCTCGACCTTGGGGGCGCCGTGACGTGGACCGGTGAGAATCCTGCGGGCGACGTCGGAGAGGTCTGAGAACTGCGCCAGACCCATTGCCCCCACGAGCGTGAGCGTCTGCTCCTCGGTAGCCAACATTACGCCCTCCGCGGCAAGCCGCTGATCGATCCCTACACACGCATCGACCAGGGCCCGCAATGTCTGCGGCGTGCCGGTCAACAGCTCGCCGCCAACCCAGCTCGGCAGGCCATCCCCACCACCCATGCCGAGCGCGAGAGCGCCGATCGCCGTGCGCGTGCCGTGCGAGCCGAAGCCGACCGCATCCCAATCCGGCGGGTAGGGGATGCACACGTATCCGATCTCAGGCGGGGGCGGGGTAGCCGCGAACACACGCTCGGCGTTCGGCCATACGCAGTCGAGGTCGGTCAGCCACAGCTGCCGATCGGGCGGCTGTCCTACGCTTGCGGCGAGGATCGCGTCCAACACGTAGCGCGAGGATATGTAGTCCTTGTAATGCTCGCCCGTGTTCACTGGGCGGTGACGGTATTCGGTGGGCATGATCTGCACGCCGAGCGATTCGAGCCGCCCGATCAGCTTGGCGCCATCATGTCCCAGTGACGCTGGATCACCGAGGTTGGTGACGAGCGCCAGATCGCAGTCGACCTCGCGCAATCGCAGCGTGGCTGCCTGCGCGAGCGCGCACTCGAGGTAGCGGTTGGCGACCTGGGAGGCCGAGCTGGAGCGGCTCGTGGGGTAGAAGAACGCCTCCCCATCACCATGGACGTAGAGATATTGGACGATCAGCGGTGACAGGGGTCTGGCGTCCGCCATGCGCTCAGTGCGCGAGCGCCTTATGGACCGCCTCGACGACGATCGCAACAGCTGCCTCGTCCATTGTCGAGCTGAGCGGCAATGCGCAGTGACGCGCAGCGGCCTGCTCGGCGCCCGGCAGCCCGCCCGCGGGCGCCAGGTGACGGCACTCGGTGAACGTGTGTAGCGCCGGGTACCAGGTTGTCTGCACGCCGTCGTCTTTCAGCTCGTCGCGGAAGCGGTCGCGGGCCTCACGGTCGCTGAGCAGCACGGGGAACGCAAAGTGGCTCGAGCGCTCCACCGCGGGCTCATCCCACGGGAGCTCCAGCGCGGGGACATCCGCGAGCTGCTCGCGGTAGGAGCGCACAATCGCTCGCCGCTTGGCGATGTCGTCGTCCAGGCGCTCCAGACGACTTAGGCCGAGCGCCGCGCGCGGCTCGTCGATGCGGTAGTTGAAGCCCAGTCCCACCACGTCGTAGGTGTCCGTGCGGCCGCTGTGGCGATCCCACGTGCCGCTAGTCATCGCGTGTGAGCGCAGCAGCCGCACTTTCGCCGCGAGCTCCTCGTCCGCAGTCGTGACCATGCCGCCCTCGCCGACGCACAGTTGCTTCTTGGAGAAGAAGCTGTACGCACCGAGCTCGCCGACCGTGCCCACCTGGCGGCCGCTGTCGTCGACCTGTGCGCAGATCGCCTGCGCGCAGTCCTCGATCAGCGTCAGGCCGTGCTCGTCGCACAGCTCGCGCAGCGCGAGCACATCCGCTGGATAGCCGCAGAAATGCACCGCGATCACCGCTCGCGTGCGAGGGGTGATGCGCCGGGCGACGTCCTCGATATCGATGTTGAAGTCGTGCGGTCCGCGCACGTCGCAGAGCACCGGCGTGGCGCCGACATAGCGCGCGGCGCTGGCGCTGGCGATGAACGTAAACGCAGGCACGATCACCTCGTCGCCATGACCCAGGCCCGCCGCCCGGCACGCCAGGTGCAGCGCCGCCGTGCCGCTGGAGACAGCGATCGCGTGGGGTGTGCCCACGTGTGTCGCCAGCGCGCCCTCAAAGGCCTGTGTGCGGGGACCAAGCGTCAGCCAGCCCGAGCGCAGACAGTCGGCGACCGCCTGCACATCCTGCTCGGGCATGGCGATGTCGGTCAGCGGTACTCGCCACTCGCTCATGATCCACGTACCCCCGTCATCGCAGCGTGCTCAGGGGATGTTGCGATAGCGAGCGTCGTATGGGTCTCCGAACGCGCCGGCGTCGAGCGCGGCAATGATCTCCGCGATCCCGTCGGGCACCGTCATCAGCGTCTCGAAGCCGAGCTCGGCACGGATCTTGTCGAAGCTGACCTTGTAGTCACGCGGGTCCTCGTCACGCTTGACGTAGGAAACCTTGCCGCGGTCGATCTGCTTGCCGATCTCCTCCACGAGATCGAGCTTGCGGTAGTTCTCGCCCGAGCGGCCGGCGTTGAACACGTTGTTGGCAACCTTCTCCTCTGGCGCTTCGAGCACCGTGCGTACCGCTCGTCCGGCATCGCGCACGTGGATATATGGACGCCAGAACTGCTCGCCGAAGACTTCCAGCTCGCGGTCGTTCCACAGATCACGCGTGAACTCGTTGACGGTCAGGTCGAAGCGCATGCGCCTGCCGACGCCATAAACGGTTGCAAAACGCAGGCACGTCGGTTTGACGCTGCTCTGCTGGCCGCCGAGGATCAGCTTCTCCATGCTGACCTTCTGTTCGGCGTACAGCGACACAGGGCTCAGCTCGCCGTCCTCGGTGATCGGCACAGTCGGATCGGCCATGCGCCCATAGTTGGAGCAGGTGGATGCGAATACCAGTCGCTCCACGCCCGCGTCGCCGGCGTCGGCCACGAGACCTCTGGTTGCCTGCACGTTGACTTCGTCGGAGAGCTCAGGGTCGCGCCCGCAGGCGGGATCGCCGACGATAGCCGCGAGGTGGACGACAGCGTCAACGCCCGCCAGCGCACGTTTACGCGCCTCGGCGTCGCGAATGTCCGCGCGGATGACCTCCACGCCGGCTCGCTCCTGCTCGGCCGCGATGTCCTGCTGGCCGTGGAGCAGTGAGTCCAGTACGCGGACCTCGTGCTGTGCCTCGCGCAGCTCCTGTACGAGCAGCGCGCCGATGTAGCCGCTACCGCCGGTCACTAGTGTCGTTTTGGCCACCTGATGGTCCTCTCTTTAGTTCCTGGCCTCGAGCCCGAGTGCAACGATGATCCGCTGCCCATCCCGTTGCTCGCGGAGCGTTGCGATGGGGCTCACGCCATCGTACAAGCGCATCGGCAGCCGCCCTGGTCGGCTTGAGCGCCGAGCGGGGGGAGGGATTCTGTCACTGTGGCACGAACGGGGACAACGTCTGAATGCCGACTCTAGCTCGCGAAACCACGCGCCATCGCGCCGCCCGCGACATCGCCATGCAGGTTGTCGTGCGAATCGGCAACCTCGCTGTCGGGGCGGTCGTCACGGCGCTGGTCGTGCGCACGCTGGGCGAGACCGGCTACGGCGAATGGTCGATCACCTTCACCACACTCGTGCTCGTCGGCTATTTCGCCAATTTCGGCATGCAAGGTGTTGCGCTGCGTGAAGCCGCGCGCGATCCCGAGCACCAGCACGAGTGGCTCGGCGCGGTGATGATGCTGCGGCTGATCATGCTGGCGCCGTTGATCATCGTCTCGTTCGGCGTGATCGTGCTGTTGCACCGCAGCCACGAGATGCTCATATCCGGCCTGATCCTTGTGATGACGATGCCCTTCGACGGCGTCGGGACGCTGGGTCTCATCTTCCAGCTGCGTGTCGATAACCGTGTGCCGATGCTGGTGCTGACGCTGCGCAGCGTGCTGTGGGGTATCGCGGTGCTGTTCATCTACCTCGACCACGGCAGCATGATCGTGCTCGCGATCTCAATGGCGAGCACCAACGCGCTCGGCTCGATTGTCCAGGCGGTGGCGGTGCTGAAACTCGACGTGCGTCTACCGCGCCCATCGTTCAAGCGCCTCCGTGAGGTCACGCGCATCGGGCTGCCGATCGGCGTCGCCGGCGTGCTGATCATCGCCTACGCAAAGATCGATCAGATCATCGTGTACGTGATTGCCGGCAGTAAGTCCGCCGGCCTATACAACGCCGTCTACAACCTCATCGACCAGGCGCACTTTGTGCCGATCTCCGTGTTGACGACGCTCTCACCGGTGATTGCGGCCTCCTGGCCGGCAGACCCCCCCAGGCTGCTGCGCACCTCGAGGCTGACCGCAGAGCTGTTGGCGATCACTTCGCTCGGCGGATTGGCGTTTACGATTGTCGCCTCAGCGCCGCTCGTGCGTGTGATCTTTGGGGCGCAGTTCGTGCCATCGGCGCCGGCGCTACCGGTGCTCGCTGCGGCCTTCGTGTTCGTCGCCTTTGGCTACCTCAACGGCAACCTGCTGGTCGTCCTTGGGCTGCAGCAGCGGTTTCTACGGATCAGCCTCGTAGCGCTGGCCGTAAACCTCATCGGAAACTTGATCCTGGTTCCGCTCGTGGGCTTCATGGGCGCCGCCTGGATGACGCTGTTGACCGAGGTGGTTGTCTGCGCTGCGAGCCTGCAGCTGATCCTGAAGACGCTCGAGCGGCCGATTCCCAAACCTGGGCGGATCGGTAGGGCGGTGGCTGCTTCTGCTGCTCTCACGGGTGTGCTCGAGCTGTTGCAGCTGGCGCACACGCCCCTCGTAGGGTTGGTGGCGGCGGCATGCGTGTTTTACCCACTGCTGCTGTTCGTGCTGCGCGCGTTCGGGCCGGCCGACATTCAGGTGTTGCTGCGGCGCGGTCTGCCCGCCTGAGAGGTTCTAAGCGGCGCTGTTCTCGAGCGCCTCGCGGAAATGCTCGATCAGTAAAGGCAGCTGTCGGCGCGCGTCATAGCGTTCCTCACAACGCTCGCGCGCACGCGCGGCCAGCGACGTCAGCCTGGGGGCGTCGCCGAGCACACTCTGCAGCGCCTCCCGCAGAGCACGCTGATCGCCGGCTGCGACGAGTACACCGGCGCGCCCGTCGTCCAGCAGATCTCCAATCCCGCCCACGCGTGTAGACAGCACGGGCGTGCCACACGCCATCGCCTCGAGCACCGCCCACGGCACCGCGTCGGCTTTGGTGGGCAGACAAAAGAGATCGGCCTGTTGCTGTAGATCCAGCAGCTGCGGGTCGGATGCGCCCAGTCGGTGGATGCGCACGCCGGGACGCTCGGGCACATCCTCGGGGGTGACCAGATCGACCTCCACGCCCTCACCGAGCTGATCGCCGAGCGCATCAAGCAGATCCGCTCCACCCTTGGCCAGGAAGCGACCGCCGACGAACAGCACCCGCGGGCGCTCACGCGGGCGGCGCGGGGCCGGGCGGTAGCGATCGAGATCGATGCCGGGGTGGTGCTCGACCACGCGTGCCCCCGGTGCCGAGCTTTCGACCGAGCGGCGTCCCCACGCGGTCCACGCGAGCACCACCGCGGCGTGATCGAAGGCGCGGCGCTCGAGTGCGACGCTCGGAGCGATCGTGAGCTCGTGATGACGGCGCTGCGCATCGCTCCACGCTGGCATCGACCACCAGTCGCGGACCGTCGCGTCCACCGACAGCGCCACCGGCACGCTACGCATCGTCGCGGCCATCGTCAGGGCGATCGAATGACTGTGAACGTGCACCACGTCCGCCGGCCACGCACGCAGCTCCCGACGCACAGCACGGCGGGCGCGCAGCGCCTGCACCAGATGCCAGCGCAGCGTGCGGAAGTCGAGTCCAGTGCTCGCCAATGCGCCGATCGGCCGCGTGGCTGCCGCGTGTGCCACGCGCCCGAGGGGGCCGACGCCGGCGAAGCGGGCCTCAACCTCCGGTGTGTAGGGCAGCCCTATCTGCAGCGCCTGCTCGAGCTGCGCCTGACCCATGATGTAGGTACCGAGGTTGCCCTCGTTGAGGAATAGGACCCGCACTCAGCTCGAGCCGAGGGCAGATGTCTCGGTGTCGGGCTGCGGCGATGACGGCGCCTGCTCGTGCGGCCCCCGGCGCACCCATTCGTGCTCGGTGGCCCCGTTCTCCCAAGCGCCGGCACGATTGGGGTCCTCCATCGTTTCCGGCAGTTCGAGAATCGAGCGCTCGTGCACTGCGGCGAGCGCCCTATGAAGCTCATCCGCGTCGGTGTAGTCGCGCGCATCAAGCGGGGTGAACACGTCCGTCCAGACGCGATCGCCCCCGCGTCGAGCGCGCAGCGGCAGGATCAGCGCCTGCGCATTGAACGCGAGCTTGGCGCTACCGCTCGAGAGCATCACCGGCTTGCCCAGGAAGTCCGTGCGTGTGCCCCCCGGCATATCGAAGTAGATCAGCACCTTTTCCCCCTGCTCGAGCAGCGCGCTCAGGACCGGAAAGGCGCCCACCGAGTACACCAGCCGCTCGTTGCGCTTGGCAATACCGCTCCACCAGCGCGCCAGGCGCCGGCCCCAGTAGTCCGGCGTCGGGTCCTCGAAGAACCACGGCGCCGCGACGGCGAATGGGCTGTGGCCCAGCGAGGTCACCGCCGACATCTGCAGGAAGTAAGGGCCGAGATGGCAGGCGCTAATCAGCACCGGACGGTTCGCCGACAGGGCCAGCTCGAGGTTGGCAGCGGAGGTCGCGCTCACCTTCGACGTTGGCCACGGCTGCCAGTACAGCGCCCGCTGTACCTCCTCCTCGATCAGCCGGCGACGTGCGCATGCTTCTATCTCGCCCGCGCGCTCGGTCCCACCGAGGATCGCGTTCATGCTCGCCAGCGCCAGCTCGCGCTGCACGGGGTCCTTCCACTCCGCGCGTCCCTTGGCGACCGCTCTGCGAATGACCAGTCCGGTGGGCACCACGCGGCGTAGACGTGTGGAGGTCCGCAGCCGCACGCGCAGATCGGCTGGTGGCATCGCAGGCGCCTTCAATGGCTGCCTGGCTGCCTCGATCGCCGCCGACAGGTCGCGGTTCTCCACTGCGCTCATATCTCTTATGTCGGCCTGGATCATGCGCGGCTTTATGTAATCACGCGCTCTCCCGGACTAGTGCCGTCAGCCACGAGCCGAGATAGGCGGCTACCGGCTAGCGTCTAGGCGGATGCGCGTCCTCGTTCTCTCCACCCTTTACCCACCGGTGGCCGTCGGCGGCTACGAGGTCGAGTGCTCTGGTGTCGTCGAGCGTCTGCGCGAGCGCCACGAGGTGCTTGTGCTGACCAGCGACTTCGGGCGCGCACGCGTGGGCGCACATGAAACCCCTGCTGTCAGGCGCGAGCTGATGGGCCTGACCCCGGATGCGCGAGGGGCACTGCGCGCGCCACGCGCGTCGCTCGACGCTGTGGGCTCAGCCCGCCGCGCGCTCGAGTGGGCCCCCGATCTCGTGTATTGCTGGAACGGCTCCTCGGTCCCCCAGGCGGCGCTGCGAGTGATCGCTGACAGCCACGTTCCGCTCGCGTTCCGCATCTGCGAGCACTGGTTCAGCGGCTTGTTCGTCAACGATCAGTTCATGCGTGAGCTGCTACCCGCGAAGCGCAGCCTCGCGCGGAGCGTGTGGGCCGCGGGCTGCCAGACCATCAACAGGCTGCCGCCGCTGCGGCTGAACCCGACGGCACCCGTGCGCGCCGCGATCTCGTGGAACTCCGAGGCGATCAGGCGGATGGTGCGGATGCAGCCGTTCATCGAGCCCGTGCTCGAGCGAGTCGGTCACTCGGTTCCGCGCCACGGGGACCTGTATGCAGAAGTCGTGCGCCAGCCGGCGCCGGAGCCGGAGATCGTGTTCATCGGGCGTGTCACCCCCTACAAGGGCATTTCCGTGGCGATCGAGGCACTGGCGCTGCTACGTAGCGAGCACGCAATCAGCGCGCGGCTGGTGGTGATCGGTCCCGAGGACCCAGATCATGGCGCCGAGATGCGCGCGCTCGCACAGCGTCTGGGGGTCACCGAGGCGATTAGCTGGCGCGGCTCCTGTCCACCCGAGGAGGTCGCGGCCGCGCTTGCCCGCGCCCACGTCCTGATCGTGCCGTCAGTCTGGGAAGAGCCATTTCCCTTGGTCACGATCGAGGGGGCGCTCGCGCACGTACCGTTGGTCGCCGCCGATGTGGGCGGCATCGGCGAGGGCATGCATGATGAGCAGCATGCGCTGCTGTTCGCCCGCGGCGACGCGCGGATGGCCGCCGAGGCACTCACGCGGACGCTCACGCAGACAGAGGACACGGCCGCGCGCGTCGAGCGCGCACACGCGCGTGCGCAGCAGTTCAGGCTCGACTCCTACCTCGACGAGCAGGAGCAGTTCGTCGAGGATGCGCATGCGGCGCTGATCACAGGAACGCCGCCAAGCTCTCACAGTCCACGCCAGGTATCGCAAGCGCCCTAATCAGTCGCTCGGCCACCTTGCGCCAGGTGAACAGCTCGGAGTGCTGGCGCGCGAGCTCGCCCAGCCGCCGCGCGGTGTCGGCGTCGGCGAGGCGCAGCATCGCCGCGTAGATCTGCTCGTCATCGAGCGGATCCACGGTTAGCCCGCCTGGCCCGATCAACGTTGCGCTGCCGCCGTTGGTGCTGCCGATCGACGGCACGCCGGCGCTCGCTGCCTCGACGTAAACGATCCCTGCGGGCTCGTGTAGGGAGGGCATCACGAATGTGGTCGCCGCACGGTAAAGGGCGGCGATGCGCTCTCGATCGCTCTCCTTGACACGCGAAAGCGATCCATGCCCGACCACTCCGGGCACATCCAGGCGCGGGTGCTCGCCGACTACGTCGAGCCGCGCGCTCGGGTAGCGCTCGCTAATGCGGCTGAAGGCACGGAGCACCGCGGGCCCGTTCTTGCGCTCCCAGTCGACGCCGACGAACAGGTAGCGCGGCGGGCTCCACTCACGCGGCGCCACCGCTACGGCCGGGTGATTTTGGCCGTTACCAACTACGAACACGCGCTCGGCAGGGATGCCATAACTACCGGTGATGCTGTCCGCGACCCAGTGGGTCGTACAGCAGCAGGCGACAGCCGTCGCATAGGCCCTGCGTTGGCGCTCGGTATAGCGCTGGAAGTCCGCCTCAGTCAGCGCCTGCAAGTGCGGCCATGGATAGCTTTCGCGGGCCTGTAGGACGGTGGAGTCCTCGAACGTCACCACCCGGTGGCCTGTCGGCAGCAGCATGTTGCAGCTGCGTTGCACGACCCCATCAAGGTGGCCAGCGGCCACGAGGCGCCGGCGCATCAGACGGTTACGCGCCACGATCGTCGGGCGTCCCAACTGTGCGGCGCTGTGTACGTGCTTGGCCGCCCGCCGGGGATCGCGCAGATCGCCCGGCCGCATGCGCGCGGTGACGCTCCCGAGATGCGCCAGCCTGGCAACACGCGGCGGCAGCTCGCCGCTGATCGGAACGACCTCCGCCACGACCTCAGCCAGCGCTGTGAACGTCGAGTTGCTGACGCCGGAGTCCATCTGTGCGTCGCCGGGATCAGTCGGTGCGGCCAGCCCTACGCGCAACGGCAGTGGCTGGGTCATCCGGAGTTGGCTTGCGAACCCGGGCTTGCCCGTAGCTTCAGTACGGGCTTCAACGTCCTGTGTTGCCCCCACGTGATCCATGACCCCCCCATGGCCCGCCTATTGGAAAAGGCGATTCTGAACTACAGGATTCTGCGCTAAAGACTAGCGCTCCAGTGCCAATGTTTGTGGGCGCGCTTCAAGGCTTGTGGCGTCGCAGTCGATATCGACATAGGTATGAGAACTGCCACGGCTTGCCGCCGGGAGCAACGTATGATTGACATGGTGCCCTGTACGACCGCAGTAGTCGCGTAGCCGTGGCTGATATCGATCCCCTCAATAAAGCTTCGGGTGCTCCCACGGTTTCGCCGTTCGAGCTCTTGTCCGTCCTGTGGCGGCGCCGGTTGATCGTGATCACCGTGGTGATCATCAGCGTTGCGGTGGCGGTCGCCCTGTCGCTGCGCTCGCCCAAGCAGTACTCGGCGTCCTCCGAGCTGCTGTTCCGCGAAACCGGCTTTGCGCAGGCGCTGTTCGGCAGCAGCCTGTTCACCTCGGGTGGTGCCGAAGAACCGCAGCGCACGACTCAGACGAGCATCGATGTGTTGACCTCCCCTGCCGTGGGCGAGGAGGCGGAGAGCCTGCTGAAGATCAAAGAACCGGTCTTTTCGCTGATCGGATCGATCTCCGTGAGCCCCAACGCCGATGCCAACATCGCAACCATCACCGCCACCCGTTCGAACCCGCGTGAAGCGGCAGCTGTCGCAAACGCGTTCGCGGAAGGCTACATAACGTATCGCCGCCAGACCGACCGCAACACTGTTGCAGAGGCCGAAGAACTGGTGAACGAGTCGATCAAGACCGCCTCGCCGGCCGAGGCCGCCAAGCTCGGTGAAAGCCTGCGCCAACTGGGTGTGCTGCGCTCTCTGCAAACCGGCAACGCCGAGCTGATCGCCCACGCAGAACCCGATCCGTCGCCGGTCTCCCCCAAGCCCAAACGCGACGGGATCCTCGGGTTCGTCGTGGGGCTGTTCCTGGGAGCGGGCCTCGCGCTGTTGGTCGACTTCCTCGACCGGCGACTGAAGACCGTCGATGACTTCGAACGGGCACTGCCCGACTACCCGGTCATCGCCAGCGTCCCGCATACCCCTTCGCACGCGGGTCTCGCGCAGCAGCTGGCGGGCCCAATCGGCGAGTCCTACCGGATGCTGCGCGAGGGTCTGCGCTTCCTCGACCCCACTGGGCGCGCGCGCTGCTTCGTAATCACGAGCGCGGAGGAGAGCGAGGGCAAGAGCACCGTAGCGGTCAACCTCGCGCTGGCGCTCACCGCGAGTGGTCGCCGGGTGATCCTCGTCGAGGCGGACATGCGTCGTCCCGCGGCCGCCACGCAGCTGGGGATTCCCCGCCATCTGCCAGGCCTGTCCGACACGCTCGTGTCCAACGGTGAGCTCGACGAGTTCCTCGTGAGCATCGAGGACGAGCCGAACCTGGCGGTGCTGCCCAGCGGCACGATCCCCCCCAACGCCGCCGATTTGCTCAGCGTCGGGCGGATGGGCGAGCTGCTGTCCTTCATGCGGGCCTCCGCTGACGTTGTGATCGTGGACTCGCCTCCGCTTTTGCCGGTGGCTGACACGCGTGTGCTCCTGCGCCTGACCGAGGTGGACGGCGTGGTCATGGTCGCGCGCGGCTCCTTCAGCCGCAGGGATCGTGTGAAGGCAGCCAGCCGCGTGCTGGCCGCAAGCGGGCGGCGCGTGTTTGGCCTGGTGCTAACGGAAGTGAAATCCTCGACGGAGGCGGGCTACTACTACTACGAGGAGGAGGGGCCGAGCCAACCCAACGGGCGCTCAGGCTCAGGCCAGCGCGGCGTCAAGACGTCCGTCTGATCGCCCATCGTCAGCGACTGCGGCGAGCTGGTGCTCGTCCTCCTCTGGCGGTCCGATGCGGGACACGCGGGTCGAAAGCACGCCTCCCATCGCCCCCAGCAGCAGGTCGAGCTGGGCCCAGTAGAAGCTGTCGTAGAAGGCCGCCACGACCGCCATCCCCACAATGCCGAGCGCCAGGCTCAGATCGTAGGTCGGCGTCACGCGGAAGCGCATGCAGCGCGTGAGCACCCGCAGCGCGACCCCGATCGGGATGATCGCCGCGATCAGGCCCACCAGGCCCATGTCCACCGCGATCGACACATAGCCGTTGTCGATCGCCCCAATGTTCGTTTTGGTGGCCGATTCTTTCCCGGAAAAGCCAGGTTCTTCGGCGCCGAAGATCGGGCGTAGGCCGATCTCGTGGATGCCGTAGCCGTAACTGAACTCCCGGTGGGTCACTGACTGGCTCGAGGCCTGCTTGGCGGCGAGCTTTTCCTCGACGAGCCGGTGCAGGGAACTCGTGCTGAGGATCAGCACCGTCAGGACGACGATGCCGGCCCCGATCGCCCGCAGCGCGCGGTAGTTTCCCGCTCTGGCTTGGATCATGGCCACGATGATCAGCATCACGACCACAGCCACCCACGAGCTGCGCGACTGACAGAAGATCAGCATTGCCGCGGTGGCGGCGGCGAGCCCACCAGCCAGCAGCGCTGAGCGGCGCACGGCATACAGCAGCGCACCAGGGAGTAGCGCGGAGACCAGTGCGCCGTAGGTGATCGGGTATCCGACGAAGTAGCCGATCCGCCCAGACGGGTTTTTGACATAGGCATCGGCGGCCATCAGCACGAGGACCACCAGCCCCGTGAACGACGCGGCGGGCCAGCCACCGCCGTTGCCGAAGCGCCTTGCGCACAGGAACGTCACGCCGATGAAGACGTAGCCGACGATGCCGGACTGGATTACAGCGGTCAGGCCGTGGAGGTTCTCGTAGATGAGAATCGCCAAACCGAGGAATAGCAGGCCCATCAACAGCGCGCCGCGGCTGGGACGCGTCCTGCGCCCGCCAAGCGCCAGCGACCACAGCCACGGTGCGAGCGGCGCCGCCGCGACCGCCGCGCACAGGACCTTCTGCTTGACGATCGGCGCTTCTGCCGCTTCCGTCAGGAACGGGTACCAGGGCGCGACCGCGACGACCACGATCGCCCACGGAAAGGCTCGGTCGCCGAGCATCGCCAGGCCGAGGATCCCCACCACGACTACGCACACCAAGATCGCGGTGCTCGCTTCGTGATGGACAAGAAAGCCGCCCAATAGGCCCAGCACGATCGCTGCGGCCGCGCCAAGCTGCCAGCGATTGAGCACGCCGAATCGCTGCTCGCGCAGCCCACCTCTTGCTTGGAAGGACACTAGTAGTGCCCGCCGCGCTCGCGCTCGATCACAGGCACATCATGGTGCATCGTGCTGACACGCAGCTCAGACGACGGAGTGCCCGCTCGCAGACCCGGGGGACTTCTCCCGGCGCGGTCAGGAGTTGCTCCCAACCGCGCCGGAATCTGGCCCCCTAGAGGTGAGGTGGCTGACCTCAGGGTCGAAACGCGGCCAGTGCCGTGTAGGAGAGCTTGTGTGCTCCCCCGGCCGTCTCGATGCCGTAGAAGTCGTTCGATCCGTAGTCGCGGTAGTTGAAGATCGTCACGTCCTGGATGTAGCCGGTGCCTTTGGCCCAGTTGACGAAGTTGGTGATGTTCTGGGCCTGTTCGGCTTCCGTCCACTGCAACGAGTCTCCTGTCGATGGCTGACCAACAGCAGTGGGCCAGCCGACCTCTGTGATGTAGATGGGGATGTCCGGGTGCTGCGCATGGGCGGCTTCGATCATGCCGCGATCGCCGAGTGCAGAATGGGCGCGATTGCTCGTGCCGCCGTAGGAGTGCAGCGTGATCCCATTTATGTAGTTGCCGACGTTCGGTTCGGCAGCCCACATCTCCTGGCCCCAGGTCGTCGGGCCCTCGCCGCCGTCGTAGGAGGCGAGCACCGGCGGGTAGTTGTTGCCGAAGTTCGCCACCAGTGCTTCGTGCACGACCTTCAGCAGATGGTCATAAGCGGCGGCGTTGGCGGCGCTACCGGCGTTTGGACCCATCGCGCCCCACTCGTTACCTGGCTCGTTGAGCACCTCCAATGCGGCCATGTTCGGGCTGGCTTTCACCGCTGCAACAGCTTTGGCGGCATATTCGGTGGCGTTTAGCCCGCTGACGCCGGCCGAGTTTTCATCGAGCAGCAGGTCGATCACGTGCAGCCCGGCAGCGATGTAGCCGGGGACGCTCGACTGTGAGTTGACGCGAACGTATGAAGCCGCTCCAGCGACATCGGACGCGAAGGTTGAGGGCCAGCCACCGACATCCACGCCCACCCACATCGGCGAGGTCAGGATCGAGCCAGACGGCGTTTCTTCATGTTTGGTTTCTTCAGTTGGCGGCGGCGGTGGCGGCGGCGGTGGCGGCGGAGGCGTGCTCTTGGCGGGGTAGGTGATCACGACTTCCGGTGACCACGCGCTGCCGTCGACGGCCGTGCGCACGCTGTAGCCGACAGCTACCCCGGGAACGGCGGTAGGTGTGATCGACGTGCCGCTGACCTCTGTGAACTGTTCTACTTTGCCGGGCACTTTGATTGCGAGCACGTACGCGCTCACTTCGCCCACAGCGTTCCATGAGAGCGCCAGGCCGGAGGCGGTGAGCTTTGGCGCCGCCTGCGTGTCGATCGGTGGGCTCGGTTCGCTCGGTTCGCTCGGGAGTGTTTCGGTTGGGGTTGTTTCGGTTGGTTCGGGGTATGAGATCGCCTGTTCGCTGGCCCACGAGCTGCCGTTGACGGCCGTGCGCACGCTGTATCTAACCGTGGCACCGGGCACCGGCGGGGGGGTGATGGATGTGCCGGTGACGGTCGAGTACTGGTCAGGCTGTCCGGGCACCTTGCGCACGAACACGTAGTTGTCGAGGCCAGCCACCTGCGTCCAGCTGAGCTTCTCGCCGGATATCGTCAGCTTGGGTGCCTGGAACGTCGCGAACCAGCCGTAGCTGGAGCGATAGGTAGGGCTCGCGCTCGCGCCAGCGATGCTCGCGAGGTTGCTCTGCGCACGCCTGAGCTGAACGCCAGCGTTCTGTAGGGCGCTGCGCTCCGCGCTACAGGCGTTCGGCTTGGCGGGGTGCGCGGCGAGGCACTTCTTCAAGTGCTTTGCCTTAGTAACAAGGTTGCGGTCGGCACTGCGACTTACCTGTGCGGCAACGGCCAACGGCCGTGGTACTGAGCGGCTCGCTGTGACGGCAAGGAGACGAGGGCTGCGGGCAGAGGAGGAGCGCTTCGGCTGCGCGGCGGCGCCGCTGGCAGCGGCGAACGTCAGCAGGGCAACGAATGCTGCGAGCGACAGTGCCATCAGCGTCCTGAGGGCACGGGTGGGGCGGGGGTGAGTCCTGTGCATGCGTTCTCCTTCGGTGACCGGGCTGTCTGCTGGAGACCCCTGGCTTTGCGAACCCGCCTCGCGACGGGAGTGCCTTTTTCGGGATGTGGCAGAGGCGCGCGTGTCTTTTCCCCCGTGGGATTGATGCGTTCACGCCTCTACTTGAACCTTGCAAGTCATCTTTCGGTGCAATCCGCGCGAGCTGTAGCGGCCATGGTGGCCCTGGACGCATGTCTGCCGGTGGATGTCGGCCTGTTCAGGGCGCTACGAGCGCGCTGAGAGCCTCGATCGAGTAGCGCGCGCTGGCCAGCTCGCGACCCGCGCGGGCAAACTCGGGGGCACCCGCGCGCAGCACGCGTACGAGCGCCGCGGCGAAAGTCTGGGCGTCGCCTGCGATCAGGCAATGCTTGCCGTCGCGCAGTTGCAGCCCGGCAGCAGCTCGCGGCGTGGCGATCACCGGCAGCCCGTACGCGAGTGCCTCGATCAACTTCAACGGTGTGCCGCCTCCCTGTAGCAGCGGCACGGCCGCGCATGTGGCGTCCGCGTAGGCATCCCTCAGGTTCGTGACAAAACCGCGCGCCTCGACTCTGGGGTCGTCGCTTGGCGGTTGCTGCAGGCCGCCGCCAATGAGCGCAAGACGCGCATCCGGGAGCTCGTTCCAGACCAGCGGCATGACCTCCTCGAGCAGGAAGCGCAGACCGCCGAGGTTGGGTTTATATGTGAAGCTCGCGACGAACACCGCCCTGGGCTGTCCCTTGTACTCGGGCACCGGCGTGATCGCGGCGACGTCCACCACGTTCGGCACGTAGCGCAGCTTCGCCTGTGGGCAGAGCGCATGGGCGCCCTCGAGGTCGGGCTTGCTGACCATCCAGGACTCCGCTGCTCGCGCCAGTAGCCCTCGCTCGAAGCTCTGTAGCGCCCGTGCCTGTCTATTGGAGGCGCCACTTACATCGGCGCGAAAGCCGGACTCGAGGTTGTGGGCGTTGTAGATGACCGGGTTTTTACGCGCGAGGTGCGCGAGCGCGGCAGCAGCGATCGGTCCGTCGGCGATCACGCGGCCACGGTCGGGCATTTCTGCCAGCCGCCGCGCCTCGCGCGCCAGCTCAGGTGAGATCCCTCGAGCGAACCCCGCAGGCACGCCGCTCGCACGCACGCTCGCATACGTGAGCAGACGTCTCAGGCCACGCGAGGGAACGACCTCGTGAAGGGCAATGCCGGGAATCGCGCGGAAAGCCGTGTCCGGCTGGGCCTCCCCAAAACGCACATACAGCAGGTCAAGCTCGCGGTGCGCCGCCAGGGCACGCGCCACGCCGTAGGTGCGCACCGCCTGACCAGTGCCGAGCACCGGTGTGTGTGTGGTCACCAGCAGGTCCCTCATAGCGTCACAGCGCGTCGATCGCCGCTGCGATCTCCTCTAAACGTCGGTCCCATGA
>JBEKAM010000031.1:0-22817 GCA_050015915.1 Solirubrobacteraceae bacterium | reverse complement strand
ACCGTCGACTCGAAAGGTAATGTCTGGATCGCGGATACCGCGGACGACCGGGTCGATGAGTTCAACGAAAAACGGGAATGGGTGCAGGCGTTTGGATGGGGCGTGAGCAACGGCGAAGCCAAGCTTGAGGTCTGCACGACCACCTGCAAAGCCGGGACCGCGGGTGCGGGCACTGGAGATCTCAATGGGCCAAAGGGTATAGCCGTCACCGCGAGCGGCGCCGTATACGTAGCGGATAGCGCAAATAACCGGGTAGAGGAGTTTTCCGAAAAAGGAGAATTCATTGCAGCCTTCGGTTTCGGCGTCAGCAATGAAAAAGCCGAATACGAGATCTGCACAAGTGGCTGCAAAGCCGGCATCGCGGGCTCGGGTAACGGACAGTTCAACAACCCCTGCGGGGTGGCCGTCGCGAATGGCACCGTGTGGGTCACCGACGTCAGCAATAGCCGGATTGAGGAGTTCAACGAAAAAGATGAATATCTTTCCAAGTTTGGTTCCGCCGGCAGCGGTAACGGCCAGTTCAAAGAACCAAAGGCTGTAGCCATAGATCCATCTGGCAACGTGTGGGTCGCAGACGATGGCAACAATCGCGTGCAGGAGCTCACGCCGTCCGGCACGTTCCTCACGACGCTGGGCGACAAGGGCACGGGCAACGGTCAGTTCGAAGAACCGTGGGAGATCGCCTTCGGGACGAGCGGAGCCGTGTATGTGGCCGATGACAAAAACAACCGCATTCAGAAGTGGACCCTCGCCCCCAGGCCCGGCAACGAAGGCGCGCACACGACCCGAACCGCCTACTACTCCGCGGAAGAAGAATCGGAAGTCGCGGCGTGCAGAAAACACCCCGAATGGGCCAACCTGCTGTGCCAAACAGAACCGGCCGCGCAGCCCGGTATCGCCGCGTCCCCGGAACTCCCGGTTACCACCTTCACGTACAACATGTGGGATGAGGTAGAAAAGACCGAGGAAAAATTCGGGGCCGGGTCCAAAGCCGTAATCCTCACAAAGACTCAGACCTACGACCCCGCAGGCCGCTCGCTGACAAGCGAAGAGAAAGCCGAACCAGCGACGGACACCGCGCTGCCCGAGGTAACCAACCAGTACAACGAAGCGACTGGTGCGCTCGAAGTGCAGAAGGCCACGATCGCGGGGAAAGAAAAGACGATCACGAGCAAGGACAACACGCTCGGGCAGCTCGCCGAATACACCGACGCTGAAGGGAACGTCGCGAAATACACCTACGAAGAAGGCGGCGACGGTCGTCTGCTCGAACTGAGCCAAGGCAAGGGCGAAGAAGCTAAGAGCAGCGAGGCGTACACATACTCAGCTACGACTGGGTTCATGGAAAAGCTCGTGGATGCTCAGGGAACAAACCTGCTGACGTTTACCGCCTCCTACGACGTCGAAGGAGAGATGACGAGCGAGGTCTATCCCAACGGGATGTGCGCCAACACGATGTACAGCTCTGTCGGGACGGCGACGAACCTCGAATACATCAAGACGAAAACCTGCTCGGAAAAAGGCGCCCCGGTATGGTTCAGCGACAGCGACGTGCCGTCGATCCACGGCGAAACGCTCGAACAAAGCAGCACGCTGGCGAAAGAGAAATACAAATACGACACCGCGGGACGCCTCGTCGAAGCCGAAGAAACGCCCACGGGCAGAGGGTGCGTGAGCCGCGTCTACGGCTACGACGAAGAATCGAACCGCACGAGCGAGACCGCACGCGAATCGGCGACCGAAACCTGTGCCACGGAAGGCGGCGTCGTGCAAGGCCACGCCTATGACAGCGTCAATCGGCTGATTGACAGCGGCGTGGAGTACGAAACGCTCGGTAACACAACCAAGCTCCCGGCGATCGACGCGGGCGAACACGAAATCACGAGCACGTACTATGTCGACAACCAGGTCGCCACGCAGAAGCAGAACGAAGAGACGGTCAACTACACGTATGACCCGGACGGCCGTCCGATGGAAACGGTCTCCGAAGGCAAAACAAGCTCGACCGTGATCTCCCACTACGCGGGCTCCGGCAGCTCACCGACATGGACGAGCGAAGGCACCGAAAAATGGACGCGAAACATTCCCGGTATCGACGGCGCGCTCGACGCGATCCAAACCAGTGCCGGAAGCACGGTCCTGCAGCTGCACGATCTTCAAGGCAACATTGTGGGCACGGCGTCGCTCAGTGAAAGTGAAACAAAACTCATCTCGACGTACAACAGCACTGAATTTGGCGTTCCTCAGCCGGGCACGACTCCACCGAAGTACGCGTGGCTTGGGGCCGACGGAGTATCGAGTGAACCATCGTTGTCCGCTGGGGTGAGCACCGAGGGCGGCGCGTCCTACGTGCCCCAGGTCGCCCGCTCTCTGCAGACGGACCCAGTCATACCCCCCGGCGCCTTTCCCAATGGTAGCGGCACCGAGTCACCGTACACCAGCACAATCGCCGCAGGGATTGTAGCGCTGAACGAAAAGGAATCCGCCGGGGCTATCGCCGAATACATCGCGAAACAGGAAGCGCTCAAGAGAAAAGCCGAAGAAGAAGCACTCGAAACCGCCGAACGCATCCACCGCGAAGAAGGGGAACGCCCCAGCCCAAACGAAGGCGGAGCCGGAGGATATGAAGAAGAAGAAGGCGGGGAAATAGATCCAACTAAGTACGGCAAATATGCCCAACTCCACAGTTCAATCGACAACATACAATGCGACGAAGAAGGCTGTCGGGGTATGCTTCACTACAACGCCGTCATTCCTGATCGGGGAAAACAGAGTTCGGAGCTACAGATCACGATCGAGGTTGCGACTTCTGCATATACTGAGCCGATTGAGGCGCACCCCGCCGTCTACAACCACTCCAGCACCCCGAGCTACCAAGAAGAAATATTTGTTCCTTATGGAACAGAGATCGTGATCAGCTTGTATGTTGAAGTGGGCAGGCACAACGAGCACTTGCGACAAGTCTTCGGCGATCTGAAAGTGGAAGAGGAGACCTAGGCAGTCGGGCTGCGATTGGTTGCTAGTCGGCAGTCGGCACAATCAGGAACGTAAGATGAGCATCAGCACTTGGGCGAGGCGCCGCGCGGAATGGATGACCTGGAAGGTAGTAGTATTCAGCGTATGAGCATCGAAGAAGAGCTACCGCTCCCACGTTACGGCCTCGCCGGTTCGTTCGTCGGCGAGCGGTTGAGAGAAGGCGAAGGCTGGGATATATGCTCGATCGTTCATCGCCCGGCGGATGCGGAAGAGGAGCTGAGGGTGACGGTGACTCGACGCACGACGGCGCGGCTGGAAAGGGGAGCCCCCCGGGTCGCCATTCCTGCCGATGCGGCCCGTGCCCACGTCGCGATGGGGCTTGTGCTGGAGAACCCAAACGCTGGGGATGACCTGTTCGCGGCCGCAAAGGACGTCGCGAGCGATGACGAGGCATGGAAGACGCGAGAGATCAACGTCGACGGCGAGATGGTGGACGGATGTGAAAGGGAGTTTGGGGAGAGGTGGGTTGCTTACTACTTGACGCCTCTTTTGATCGTCTCCGTGCTGGCGCCTGTCGCGCTGCGTCCCGATACGGTGGAGCTGATAAGGCTTCATCCGGACGAGATAGCGCGTATGGACACGGCGTGTTTGGGCGATCTCGAGAGTGAGCTGCTTGAACTGTGTGCTGCAGCGCCGCAGAAGGGTAAGACGACTGCGACCCTGTGCGAGGAGTTAAGCGGTGACTACGACTGTGCAGCCGTCGAGGCGGGGTTGCGAGGGCTTGTGGAACAGGGCCTCATGACTACATCTCGAGGAGTCTTCGCGGGTACCCAGCGCATGCGAGACGGTCATGACGAGCGCCTCGGGTGCGAGGACTGGTGGGTTGTGACGGAGGAGGGTCACGCCGCGATCGGACTACCACATATGGCCGTGCGGAAAGACGAGTAACGGAGCTGATGTTGATTGTGGATCGTAACGTGGAGTCGTGGTCATGCCCCGCAGGCGTCTAATCGTTTTACCCGTGGCCCTCGTACTGCTGGTGGTCAAGTCCAGCACTAGCGTAAATACGCGTGAAGAGATCACGGCCGCCGCCCGAGCGCCATATATTGCGCTTGCGCATCGCGATGCTCGGGCTCTGTGCTCGGACTTTACGCTAGCGGGATCTCGTCAGCTTGCGCGCAAGGTGTCGCATCGCGCGAGCTGTCAAGCGAGGGTCGCCGAGGCGTTTGCTGTCTCCGCTCCGTTTGAACCCTCGCCGCCGGCGGGTACGCTCGGGAATCTCAAAGTGGCCGGCATCAGCCGGCATGGAAACCATGCCGGAGCCAGTCTATTCTACGGTAAGACCGAACAGAGCAGCCAAGGGATTCGGCTCGCGCTGGAAAAGATCAACGGAAGATGGCGCGTATCCACTCAACTGCGGCTTGTCTTGTTCCAGGCCTGTATCGTTTCCAGACGGCTCGGCCGAGTCTCCAGACGACTTCGTCAACTCTGTCCGAAAGGGGATCGGGTGTTGCGCTTAGTGATCGGTGCGCCGGTCAATGGAGAGATAGAAGAAAGTTCGGTACCGGGTCCTGCGGTTGTCAGACGCGCGGGTGGCCAGGAGCTGCAGGAATTTGAGGCTGGGAGGAAGGTCGTCGCGCAGACTGGATGCCTAGCGTGCCATCGCATAGGTGACAACGGCAACACGGGGCCAGGGCCTGATCTGACGCATATCGGCTCGACGCTATCCCCGGAGCAGATCGAACCTGCGCTTGTGGGCCCCACCGCACCAATGCCGTCGTTCAAGAACCTACCCGCGATCAAGCTGAAAGATCTGGTTGAGTTCCTTGCGCATCTCCATTAGCCCCGGTATCTTTACGGCCATGATTCGCGGATCGCGAAGGCTCGCTGTGCTCGTTGTCGTCGCTGTCTCGCTCGCCTTTTCTCCGAGCGCCCTGGCCGCCGAAGAAACCGGGCGGATTACCGGCACGGTGACCGATGCGTCGACACATGCCGCCATCGAAGGCATCGAGATATGTGCTCGGCCAACCGGACAGGAATATGGTGGACAGTGTGCAGAATCCAGCTCAAGTGGTGAATACACAATGCCGGAGCTGTCGGCAGGCGCGTACAACGTCAAGTTCTTCGTACCTCCCGTCGGGAGTGGGAGCGGGCTCGATTACGCGTCCCAATACTATAGCGATAGGGCGCACCGTTCTGAATCTGCGGAAGTGACGGTAACGGCGGGTAACACCACGAGCGAAATCAACGCGGCGATGCGGGCCGGTGGCGAGATCATGGGCGTGGTGACCGACACTTCTACGCATGGCGCGATCGGAGGGATCGAAGTCTGTGTGGCAGGTATCGAAGGTGAACGCGCTCGGTGTACTGTCACCGATGCGAACGGAGGATACGCATTGTCTGCCCTGGTGACAGGGGAATATATTGTCGCATTTCACCCTCCGTATGAAGGTCCGCTTGATTACGCCCGACAGTTCTACAACCATCAAGCGTCCTATCTCAATGCGACCAAGGTGCCGGTGATAGCTGGCAGTGTCACCGAAGAAATCGACGCGGCAATGCAGCCGGGCGGGAACATCGCCGGTCAGGTGACGGCCGCCGCGACCGGGGCCGCGGTCGCGGGTGTCGAAGTCTGTGCGTTGTCAATCAGCGAAGGGTCTAAACAGCGTTGCGCGTTCACGGATATGAACGGCGAATACACGCTGTCACAGCTCGCGGTAGGCCAGGACGCCGTAGAATTCGGCGGCCAATTCGAACTCAACCTCAGCTATCTTCGCGAATACTACAGCGACAAGGCATCCCTCTCCGAAGCCAATTCGGTATCGGTGGCGGCAGGGGTCACGGTCTCGGATGTTAACGCGTCGCTGCACGCCACCGGGGAAGAATCGATCAAGCCGCCTCCCGTTGTCGAAACGGCACTGACGAGTAGCGTGCCCACGGCGGCACCTCTCCTGGAGACGATGCCTCTTGTTACGCTCATGGGGTCGAAGCTTGTGATATCGGGTAATGTGGCTTCTGTGCGCGTTGTGTGTAGCAAGGCCGCGTGCCGCGGATCGATCGAGCTCGTTGCGCAGGCCGCGAGTAAGCGCCACAGCGGAAGGGCGGCTACGGCGCGCAGGGAAACGCTCGTGCTTGCCACCGGGTCGTTCGCGCTCGCGGAGGGCAAGGACGATTCCGTCCTCTTGCATCTGACAGCCGCGGGTAGGAAGCAGCTCGCTCACGCCAGTAGGCGCCACCCGGTCACGGCGAAGCTCACCCTCTCAATACAGAGCGGGAAGACTACGACCATGTCGGTTCTGGTCGGCTGAAGGAGTCAGAGCTAGTCCTCCGCCAATCGGCTTCACGGGGCGTGGACTCCAGCTTCACGACAATTGCTGTAGTCCGCTGGGAAGCACCTCGCCACAGGGTCATAGGCGTTATCCCCCCACTCACTCCGCGGGCTGGCCTCCACGTCTTCGCGCCGCCTTCTTGGCGCAGTGTGTGGACGTTAGCCGGCGAGCTGGGTTGTGGAAGGCAAAGCTCTTCGGGGGGTCCTGGCTGGTGTCGTGGATCTCTGCGCCAGACGGCCCGGCGCGCGCAGCGTCTCGGTGTGCCGCTCGCCGTCCACCACTCGTGTTTGGGCACGGCGAGCGCTCTGGGATAGCGGCCCTGCAGCGCGACGGTCTGCCCCCACATTTCGGCGCGCCCAGCCGGCGTTCCCACGTCATCCCGTACGGCTGTGCGTTTGTGTTTGAGCTAGAGGTGCGAGTAGGGAAACGCAGCGGGGGCGGCGTGCGTGATCGGCGTCTCGCGAAGGCGCTGGAGTGCCTATGGGAACTTGTCCGGGAGGTGGGCCACGCACGCCCGCCAGCGTCGATGTGGGACTGTCAGGTTTTTTTGTGTAAATGACTTGTTGGTTGTGAGATGTCAGTCGAAGCTTGTAGCGCGGCCAGGGTCGGATTTCGCTGTCGATGGACGGGGCGACGCGGTCGCCGTGTGGGATAGTTGGACGGAAGGGTTTCTGTCGCATCGCGTTGTGCAGGCGGCGTTCAGGCCGGCTGGCGGCGAATGGCAGGCGCCGGTCGATCTCTCTGAAGAAGACCCTTTGGAGGAACCGTATGAACCGCGGGTCGCCATCGATGAACAGGGTGACGCGGTCGTCGTGTGGTCCAGCGGATACGGTGAAAGCGGCGGTGTGATGTCGGCGTTCAAGCCAAGCGGTGATGCTTGGCAGGTGCCCGTCGAACTTTCGCCGCCCGGCACGACCGGTGGATATCCACAGGTCGCCTTTGATTGGCATGGTGATGCGATCGCCGTGTGGGGCGATAGCGTCACCGTTCAGTCTGCGCTCAAGCCGGCTGGTGGGAATTGGCAGTCATCGGCCGATCTTGCCGGTGAAGGAAGCGGAAACACGTATGACTCCCCGCAGGTCGCCTTCGATGGGCTGGGTGACGTGCTCGTCGTCTGGGGGAACGACAGAAACATCATTCGAGGCTCGGCCTACGTCGTCGCCGGACCTGCTCTGAACAACGTCTCGATCCCGGCCGAAGGCACCGTAGGTCAACCGCTGACGTTCTCGGTCTCGCCGTTTGACGTGTGGTCGATTCCCGTGGAAACGAGCTGGAGCTTCGGCGATGGCGCTTCCGCGAGCGGCACGAGCATCACCCATACCTATACGGCGGCGGGCACTTATGAAGTGACGCTTCACAGTGCCGACACGCTCGGTAACGTCACCAGCACGTCCGGCAAGGTCACGATCGCTCCCGCACCAGCGACGACCACACCGTCTCCCTCTGCGCCGACGCCAGCAGGTCCAGATACGTCCACCGTGGCCACGCCGCTCCTCATCCTGATGGCGTCAGAGTTCGTGGTGGCGGGAAGCTCAGCTCCGGTGGGTGTCGAGTGTCAGGCGGCCGCATGTCGGGGATCGATCGAGCTGACCGTGCAGGTTCCGGAGAACGGTAAGGGCAAGACGGCGGCTGACCACAAGGCGACGCTCATCCTCGCCACGGGCTCGTTCTCGCTCCCGGAGGGCAAGCGCGGGACCGTCGTCTTGTACCTGACCGCAGCAGGCAGGAAGAGGTTCGCTCATGCCAGCATGCGCCACCCGATCGCAGCAAAGCTCACCCTGTCCGTACAGGGCGGGAAGACGGCGACCAGGTTGGTCTTTGTCGGCTGAAGGAGTCGGAGGCGGACGAGGCCGTGGGTGCTAGTTATGGCGGTCGTGCAGGCGTGCCGACGACTAGCTGGATCTTCCCACCAGCAGTCTGATCCCGACCGGACTATGTAGCGCAGAGCGCGAGTGATCGCCGCGCCAATAGGCTTCGGACCCGTGCCATCTACCGTCGAGCTCGCGCGCCGAATCCACGAACGCTCGCTCCTGTCCGGGCAGTTCGTACTGCGCTCTGGCGACCAGAGCACGCACTACATAGATAAGTTCGCGTTCGAGTCAGACACCGTCCTCCTGCGCGACATCGCTGAGGCGATGCTCCCCATGCTCCCCGGCGATCTCGACGCGCTCGCCGGCCTAGATCTCGGCGGTATACCCCTTGCGACCGTCCTCTCTCAGCTCTCAGGACTACCGACAAGGTTCGTGCGAAAGCAAGCCAAGAGCTACGGAACGTGCCGCCTCGCCGAGGGCGGTGAGATCAGCGGCCAGCGCATCGCGATCGTGGAGGACATCGTCACGACCGCTGGGCAGGTCATCCAGTCAGCTCAGGCGCTGCGCGAGCAAGGCGCAGAGATCGGCACTGTCCTGTGCGTCATCGACCGAGAGGCAGGAGGCCGTGAACACCTGGCACACGAGGGACTTCAGTTGCGTGCGCTGTTCACGATCGGCGAGCTTCACAGCGCCCGATCGGGCGACGCCCTTAGCGATCCCGATGCATCCCTCCTCGAGCTCGTGGAAGCTGTGCGTGCGCTGCCTTATGGTCGCTCGCGGGAGCGCACGGTGGAGGGGATGCTGCGTGACGGCTGCGGCACTTGTTCGACCAAGCATCTGTTTCTCGCCCGGACGTTGGCGGAGCGCTTCCCCGAAGCCGGACCGTGGATCATGCACCGTGTCTACACGCTTGATCGCGAGCAGGCACGTGAGTTGTTCGGCGCCGAGATAGCCGACGTCGTCCCCGATGAGGGCCTTGTCGACGTCCACCGTTACATCACCATTCTGATTGATGGCGAGCGCGTGGAGATCGACGCGACATTCCTGGGCGAGGTGTGGGACGGGCGCTCCTCGCTGCCGCTTGCCTGTGGGCCGGGACGCGACTACCCGGCCGGCTTCGACCCTGACGCAGAGAAGACAGCGCTTGAGGAGCAGCACTGCGACCCACGCGTACGCGAGCCGTTCATCGCAGCGCTCACCTCAACCAGCTCCCCTCCGTAAGCGGGACATAACCGGCGTGGCGCTTGTCGCTGCTCGGGCTAGACGATCTCCGCGAACAGCGTCAGCTCGCCGGAGAGCTGCTCGTAGAGGCGCTGGCGAAGTCGCGTGTGGATCTGGGAGACGCGGCTCTCTGACACGCCGAGGCGCTCGCCGATCTCGCGCAGCTTGAGGTTCTCCACATACAGCAGGACCGCCACTTCGCGCTCCTGCTTTGACAGTCGCGCGAACGCCTTACGGAAATGCGCCTTGGCTTCCTGGCGTTCTGACTGCATCACAGGGTCGCACTCCCGGTCGGGGCTCACCAGCGTGTCGATCCGCTCGATCGCGAGGTCGCCTTCGGATTGCACCGCACGGTTCAGCGAGCTGACTTCCGCGAGTGCCACCTGGTCGAGCCGGCCGGCGAGCTCGCCTGGCGTGATTCCCATATGCGCGGCCAGCTCTTGACGGCTGGGCTGGCGCTCATGGGTGCAGGCAAAGCGCTCGCGCGCGGCATCGATTGCCCGCTCGTCGCGGCGTACAGACCGGGGCGCCCAGTCGTGGCGACGCAGCTCATCCAGCACAGCACCGTGAATACGCGTCCATGCGTACTGTTCGAGCGTGGCGCCCTTATCGGGGTCGTAGCGCTCGATCGAGCGGATCAGTGCCTCCAGGCCGCAGGACAGAAAGTCCTCGACCTCGCCATGTGCGGGCGTGCCGTTGACCTTGCGCAGGACGATGTGACGGACCATCGGCATGAACGAGAAGATCAGCCGGTCACGCAGCTGGCGGTCTCCCGTTCGTCGATACTCATCCCACGTCGAGCGCACCTCAGCTGCCGATGGCCTGACCGTCTGCTTCGCGATTATGTGCATTACCTGCTCCAATTTCGAGGGAACAGGACCCCCATCGACGCACTGTGCGCATGCACTTGAGAGCTGCAAGGCGGACCGCATGAATGCGCCCGTCTGGCAGCGGCAAGCTAGCCGCCGGCGACGTCGCGGCGCAGCAGCGTGAGGTAGGCCGCGATCAGCGCAGGTACCCCATACAGAGCACATACCCACGCGGAGTGTGCGATTGGGGCCCAGTCCGTGGGGGTGCGGAGCAGCCCCTGCCAGTTCTGGAACTGTTCGGTGAGCAGATACGGCTTGATGCCTTCAAGCCCTGGTATCTGGGCGACGATGAACAGCAGGATCACCAGGCCGATCGTGCCGACGACTGCGGCAGCGCTATTGCGGGTGGCGGTGGACAGCAGCACGCCGATGCCCACGAGCGCGAACAGCGGGATCAGGTAGACGGCGTTGGCGGCGAACACCAGCAGCAGTGCTTCCGGTGCCGAGACGACGGTCCCGGAGAACGTCCTTACGGAATGAAAGCCCCAGGAGATGATGCCTGCGATCGTCGCGACCGCGGCTGCGACGAATACCACGGTGGCGGCGTAGGTCATCGCGGCGAGAGTCTTTGCTGCGAATACCTGGCCGCGGTCGACCGAGCGCGTAAGGATCGTCTTGAGTGTGCCGTTGCCATCCTCGTTGGCGACGATGTCGCCGGAGACGAGCGCAGCAGCAAGCGGCAGGAAGAAGCCGGACATAAACAGCAGCATCAGCACCGGTGTCGCGAGGCCAGACTGTGTGATCTCAGAGGCGAATATGGTCCCGCCGTGGTTGTGTCCGTGGTGCACGCTCTCGAAGATCACGAAGATCAACGGCAGGATGATCATCAGGCCGAGGCCAAAATATGTGCGTACCTGCGCGATGAGCTTGCGTATCTCCCAGCGGTAGACGGACAGCGTCGACGGTCGTCGCCGCGCCGCGCGCGTCGGCGCGGTGGAGGCTGGAGTGGCTGCAGGTGTGCCAGCTGCGCTGCTCATCTCACCTGCATCGCCTGGGGCGCTGCTCCGTTGCTGGTATCGGTCTCACCGTTGCCCTCGGTCAGCCTGAAGAACAGATCCTCGAGTGTCGCGAGCTCTGGAGTCAGCGCGAGAATGGCGATGCCCGCTTGGGCCAGTGCGAGCGAAAGCTCGCCTACGTGCTGCTCGTCGGCCTGGAGGTTCAGGCCGTGCTCGGCGCTGGATACATGCTCGATCCCTGCCTGTGCGCTCGCTACCTCCAGCGCACGAGCGTTGTCGCTTGTGCGCAGTCGGTAGCTGGCGCCGCCCTGACGGCGCAGATCAGCCAGCGCTCCCTCGTAGACGACGCGTCCAGACTCGACGATCGCCACACGGTCACAAAGTTCCTGAACCTCTGGCAGCTGATGGCTTGAGAGCAGCACCGTGATGTCTTCGTCGGCGAGGCGGCGGATCAGCGCGCGCATGTCGCGCATCCCTGCGGGATCGAGGCCTGTGGCGGGCTCGTCCAGGATCAGCAGGCGGGGCCTGCGCAAGAGTGCCGCGGCGATGCCCAGGCGCTGGCGCATCCCATGTGAGTAGCCGCCGACTTTGTGCCCCGCCCGGGGGGACAGCTCGACGACGTCGAGCACCTCGTCGATCCGCGATGCGGCGTCATCGCCGTCGAAGGCGGACAGCAGCTGCAGGTTTTTGCGCGCAGTCAGGTAGGGATAGAAGCGCGGCGCCTCGACAAAGCCGGCCACTCCCTCCAGGGCGCGCGCGCCGTAGCGCATCGGGTCGCGCCCGAACAGCTCGACTGTGCCCTCGGTGGGCGTGATCAAGCCCAACGCCATACGCAATGTGGTGGTCTTGCCGGCGCCGTTGGGGCCAAGGAAGCCATACACGTCGCCGTGGCGGACGTTCAGGTCGATGTGATCGACCGCGAGCACGTCCTTGTAACGCTTCACCAAGCCGCGCGCCCGCACTGGCGGCGCGTCGTCGCTCATGCCTACAGGCCCCGTGCGACCGCTTCGATTGCGGCGGGCGTGACGGAGCCCGCGAGCAGGTAGCGCACGCCGGAGCGCTCGAACGTCAGCAGCGTGCCGAGCTCGGTGCGCAGCTCGCTCGCGCTCGTGCCGTTGATCGTTACCTTGGGCAGCCCTTCAAGCGATTCAGACGGGCTCTTGTCGCCGGCCTTTGTCTTGCTTTCCAGGATCGCGATCGTGGACGGGCCATGTCCCTGCGTGGTGAGGTTTGGCTTTTCTGTCGTGGTGGACTTGTGTTCTGGCTGCGTGCCATCCGACAGGAAGGTGATTTCCTCGACCTTGGCGTTGGCAGGCGGGTTGACTTCGAATACGGAGTTGGAAACCGGGCCGTAGGAGATTTCCGTGGCGGCGAGTTCGATCACCGGGGTGGAGGTGGTGGTGGAGTAGATCGCCGCGCGCAGCGGCACGCCGTGGTTTGCGTCGAACGACAGCTCCACGCCGCTAAAGAGGCTGCCGCTTTCCTTAGGCGAGATGCGGACCGTGTAGGCGGACTGGCCGCCAACGTCGGTGGGGGTTGCGCCGGATACGTCCGCGTGCTTGCTCAGGTGCGCAATCGCTTCTTCGATTTTGGCCACGCTGGGGACTTCGTGGGAGCCACTGTCCGGCGTGGTGGAGCTCGAGCTGCCTTCGTCTTTGGGCGTGTAGCGGTACTCGGTATTGGTGGCGGCGTCGTAGATCGAGATCGTGTGCCCGTCGTAGAGGATCTGGGTGTCGCCTTCCTGGGACTGCAACTCGAGGCGCACACGACCGTCCTTGGCGACCCACAGTCGTCCGGAGCCGCCTGTGACGAGGGGATTGGAGGTCAGCTCCCCCTCCGGGGACGATGCGCTGTTGTGCCCGCCGCTGGCCAGGCTGGCGCCTTCCAGGAGATTGTCCGTGAGCGTGATGTTGGCGCTGGCTCCTTCCAGCTGTCCCCCGCCGAGCGCATCGTGGATCGCCTGCGCGAGGGGCTTGGGCGGTGGGGTGGGTCCGGAGCCGAGCGCAACGGCGATTGCGGTTGCGGACACGCCGATCGCGACCACCAACACGCACAGGAGCAATAGGCGCGAGAGGGGGAGGCGACGAAGAAGATTCACGGCCGAATCACATCCTTTGAATTGCGAAAACCACATCCAGAGTAGCGCGAGGGCTTTGGCGCTCCTAAAGGTGGGAGGGCTCTCATGCTGTGCTGGAAGAGCTTCGTGCCGCCGCTCCAGAGCCCGTAACGGCGGGCGTTCGATACGGCCGGGATGCGTCCATGGACCGTTCTGAGGCGCCACCCGATATCTTCCCGGCCTCATGTTTATCGCGTTCATCATCTTCTGGATACTTGTGGCCCTCGCGGTCTTCTTCGTCGCCATCTTCGGCGGCTCCCGTGGGGCGGGCGAATCCGGCGGGTCCGAGTCGCGACTCGCCCAGCGGGCAGTGACGATCACGATCATCATCGTCTGCGCTGCTGGCCTTGCCATACCCGCGCTCGTGCTCGCCTCCAACGCGGAACACAAGGCGAGCGCAGCCATCGGCGGCGTGCACCTCAACGGCCAGGAGCAAAAGGGACGCGAACTGTTCGCGCATACCTGCGTCGTCTGCCACACGCTCGCGGCGGTGAAGTCGGTTGGACAGATCGGCCCGAACCTGGACATACGCGTCGGCGATGACATCCCCACCGTGGAAGGTCGCAGGGCGCTCGTGCTCAGCGCGATCACCGAAGGTCGGGCGCGAGGCCTCGGCAACATGCCGGCCGGGCTGTACGTCGGCAAGGAAGCTGAAGACGTCGCCGACTTCGTAGCAGCGGTCGCCGGCCATTAGCGATTTGGCCAGACGTCTATACCGGCGGGCGCCGGCCATGAGTTAAGGTCGGTCGAGATGCCGGACCAGCCGAAGACTGCGGAGGACGTGAAGGCGTTCGTCCAGGAGCGCGACATTCGTTTCATTCGCTTCTGGTTCACGGACATCCTGGGCCAGCTGAAGTCGTTCTCGATCAACGCGGCTGAGCTGGATGATGCGTTCGAGGCGGGGATGGGCTTCGACGGCTCTTCGATCACGGGCTTCAACGCGATTGAGGAGTCGGACATGATCGCGATGCCCGACCCGAGCACGTTCGCGGTGCTGCCGTGGCGCCCGGAGGAGCAGGGCGTGGGGCGGATGTTCTGCGATGTGATCACGCCCGAGAAAACGCCGTATGAGGGCGATCCGCGCCACGTGCTGCGCCGCGCGGTGCAACGGGCGAAGGACATGGGTTTCGACACGTTCAACGTGGGTCCCGAGCTCGAGTACTTCCTCTTCAAAGACTCGCGCTCGACGGAAGTGCTCGACGAAGGCGGCTATTTCGACTTGACGACGCTGGACGCCGGCTCGGACGTGCGCCGCGAGACGGTGTTGGCGCTGGAGCAGCTGGGCATCCACGTGGAGTACACCCACCATGAGGTGGGGCCCTCCCAGCACGAGATAGACATGCGCTACGCGGACGCGATGAAGATGGCGGATGACTGCATGACGTACCGCATCACGGTCAAGGAGTACGCGATGAAGTATGGCTGGCACGCGACGTTCATGCCAAAGCCTCTGTTCGGCGAGAACGGCTCGGGCATGCACACGCACCAGTCGCTGTTCGCGGACGGCAAAAACGCGTTCTACGACCCGGACGACCAGTACTTCCTGTCAGACGTCGGCAAGGCGTTCATCGCCGGCCAGCTCAAGCATGCGCGGGAGATCTGCTCGATCTTCGCGCAGTGGGTCAACTCCTACAAGCGCCTTGTTCCCGGCTTCGAGGCGCCTGTGTACGTGGCGTGGTCGCGCCGCAACCGCTCGGCGCTGGTGCGGGTGCCGCTGTACCACCCAGGCAACGAGAAGGCGACGCGCATGGAGCTGCGTTGCCCCGATCCCGCGTGCAATCCCTACCTGACGTTCGCGGCGCTGCTGCAGGCGGGCTTGGAGGGAATCGAGAAGGGCTACGAGTTGCCGGAGCCGATGGAGAAGAACCTGTACCACCTGCCTGGCGAGGAACGCCGGCGGCTGGGGGTGGAGCAGCTGCCGGAGAGCCTCGGCGAGGCGATCGAGCTAACGGCTGAGTCCGAGCTGGTGCTGCGCACGCTGGGCGAGCACATGTTCAACCGCTACGTCGAGATCAAGCGCCAGGAGTGGGACGACTACCGCGTGAATGTCACGCAGTGGGAGCTCGACCGCTACCTGTCGATCCTGTAGAGGGGCCGCCGCCGGGAGTGGCCGTGCGGCCGTGTACGCAGATCGCGTTGTGGAGGTCGGCGGTCAGCTGCGCGACCTGCCGGGTGAGCTCGGTGTTCTGCTGGAGCATCTGTGAGTGCTGCTCGGCTAGTGCCTTGTCGTCGGTGAGGATCCGTGCCTGGCTTGCCTCGTATTCGCTCGCGCGCTTGGCCTCAGCCTCGCGGTGGGCCTGGAGGAGCGCGTCGCGCGCCTTGTCGCGGTCGGCCTGGCGGGTCTGTGCGAGCAGGATCAGCGGCGCCGCGTAGGCGGCCTGCAGGGAGAAGGCGAGGTTGAGCGCAATGAACGGGTACTTGTCCCACGCGATCGCGTTGGTGATGGCAAGCGCGTTGAGCAGGATCCAAAGCGCGACCAATCCCGTCTGGCCGAGAATGAAGGTTGGCGTTCCGAAGAAGCGCGCGAAGCGCTCAGCCTGGACGCCGAACGTGTCGCCGCCGAACGGTCGGTGGTGGTCGCTTGGCAGCTCGCCGGCGCCAACCTGTGCATTGGTAGCCATAGGCACGCATTCGGCTCTGGCACTGGATTTCCTGCCGCGTGACTGCCGCTGCGTAGCGCAGCGTGATGCAGGTGCTCAGGGCCTGGTGGGCACCGCGCACGCGATCGGCCGCGCGGGGGCGAGCTGCCAGTGCATGGCCTGCAGCATGTGCCCGAACGCGCTTGGGTGACGTGGCGCGATCTCGGCTACCAGTGCGAGCGCGCCAAGCGCGAGACGCTCATACTCCTCGCTGCCCGTTAGCTGGGCGAGGCGCTGCAGCCCGACGGCGGCGCTGGATGAGCCGGAGGGGATGGGGGAGTCATCTAGGTCCTTGCGTCTGACGATCAGTGCTTCGCCGTCGGACGCGGTCGAGAAGAAGCCTCCCTTCTCGGGGTCGGAGAAGCGGGCGATGATCTCGTCTGCGAGCACGGTCGCCTGGTGGAACCAGCGATCCTCGCAGGTGGCTTCGAAGAGCGCGATCAGCGCCTCCAGGAGGAATGCGTGGTCCTCGAGATAGGCATCGATCTTGGCCTGTCCGTGGTTGTAGGTACGCAGCAGACGGCCACGGTCATCGCGCATGGTGCTCTGCAGGAACTCGGCGCAGGCGACGGCTGCATTCGTGTAGCGACCCCCGTCGGCGGCGCCGAGAGCCGCGCCCGCCTCCGCGAGTGCGGTGATCATCAGCGCATTCCAGCTGGTGAGGCGCTTGTCGTCCAGGGCGGGGCGCACTCGCCGTTCGCGTGCTGAAAGCATCGTTGCGCGGATGTGCTCAGCGGTCGCCTGCTGCGGGCGCGGCCCGCGATCGCTCAGCACGTTCAAGCCCGGTTCGGAGGATTGAATCCCACCCGCCCCATCCTCGAAGTTCCCCTGCTCGGTGACGCCCAGCCATGCTGTCGCTGCGTCTGCGTCCTCGCCGAGTGCCTCTCTCAGCTGGGCGACGCTCCACACATAAAAGCGCCCCTCGACGCCCTCGGAGTCGGCGTCGAGCGCGCTGTAGAAGCCACCCTCGGGACCGCGCATCTCGCGCAGGACCCAGTCCAAGGTGTCGATGCACACGTCTCGCAGGCGCGTATCGCCTGACGCTTGCCAGCCATGCAGATATGTGCGCGCGAGCAGGGCGTTGTCATAGAGCATCTTCTCGAAGTGAGGCACTGTCCAGGTGGCGTCGACGCTGTAGCGCGCGAAGCCGCCGCCGAGCTGATCGTGGATGCCTCCGGCTGCCATCGCGTGCAGCGTCGTGAGCGCCATCGTGCGCCCAGCCTCCTCCAGCAGCAGGAACTCGAGCACGGGCGCCTGGGGGAACTTTGGTGCCGGACCGAAGCCGCCATTACGAGCGTCGAAGCTCTTGGCTAGCTCCGTCACCGCCTGAACGAGCAAGCTCTGCTGCAGCGGCTGGTCGGATGGCTTGAGCGATCCGCCGCCGGAGAGGCGCTCGCGCAGGCGCTCACCGCCGGCACGGATCTCCTCACGGTTCTGCTCCCAGGACTCGGCGATCGCCTGCAGCACCTGTGTCCAGGCGGGCATGCCATGGCGAGCGTCGGGCGGGAAGTAGGTGCCGCCGTAGAACGGGAGCTGCTCGGGTGTGAGGAACACGTTCAGCGGCCAGCCGCCGTGCCCGGTCATGCCCTGGACGGCCTCCATGTAGATGGCGTCGATGTCCGGGCGCTCCTCGCGGTCGACCTTGACGCAGACGAAGCTCTCGTTCATGAGCTCCGCCGTAAGGGGATCCTCGAAGGACTCCCGCTCCATCACATGGCACCAATGACAGGCGGAGTAGCCGATCGAGACCAGCAGTGGCTTGTCCTCAGCCCGCGCCCGCTCGAGCGCGACCGCGCCCCACGGCAGCCAGTCGACGGGGTTGGAAGCGTGCTGGCGCAGGTACGGCGAGGTCTCCTGCGCAAGGGCATTGGGCACCCGTTCAGGGTAGCCACGCCGACCGCAGACGCTTGCGGCGCCCCCTACGGAGCGGACGTCGTCCAGCGGTGAGCGAGGAGCTGATCGACGGCGGTGAGCGCAGGCCATTCATTGGGGCCGACGCGCGAGAGCTTGACCTTGGCGAGGCTGACGCTGAAGTGCCTGCCGGAGAGCGTGCCGGTGACATGCTCGGAGCCGGCGCCGAAGCGCACCGAGCCGGGCGCGGCTTCCCTGCCGGAGATTTGGATATTGGTCGTCTGCAGCTCGCCATCGTGGACGCGGAACGTGGCCGTCAACTGCACACCGGGAACGAAGGAGAAGTCCTTCAGGGTCGCCGAGGAGCTCGTCAGCTTGGCGTAGCCGCCGCGCAGGCCGCCGAAGCTCGAGCCGCTGGGGAGCTTCTCGTTGGCTTGCAGCGTGGCCGCAATCACCTGACGGTTGAGGTCGACGAGCGTGTCGAGCACGGCCACGAGGGTGCGTCCGGGTCTGCCGGCGAGCGTCGCCGGCGCATGTACGTAGGCGAGCTTGGTGGGTGTCAGTGGCGTGGGTGCGAACTCGTTGGCGGTGGCTGCGCACGGTTGCACGGCGTTGCTGGCAAAGAACGCGCTGAGTGCCAGGGAGGCGCAGTCGCTGAGATCGCTGCCGATGACTGAGTGCCCGGTGAAGGGCACGAGTAGCAGCTGCGCGTCGGGGATCTGAGCGGCGACGCTGCGTGCGTTGGACGTCGGCGTCCTGAGATCCTGCTCGCCGGAGAAGATCAGCGTCGGCACGTTCGGCAACGCGCTCGCGGGACTCGGCGCCGGCGCTGCGTCGGGCCAGCTGGCGCAAGCGGGGACGAGGCTGTTGGCAAGGGCAGTCGTCGCGTCGAACGGGTAGAAGTCGCTTGCTGGCTGCGCGTGGAGGTAGCCGCCAGCTTCAGCGAGCCGAGTGGTGGGCGAGGCCAGACGTTGCCAGGGGAAGGGCTCCTCTTCGCACGAGGTCGTTACGAACAGCGCTTCGTCGATCTCCTCGGAGGTTTCGCCCGTATTGCCTTCCGTCGGTACGTTGGGGATCAGGCCCTCAGAGAGCAGGTGCAGTCGCAGCAAGGGGTCAGGATCGTGGCGTAGCGCGGACTGCACCGCGGCGGGCAGCAGCGCCCGCAGGGCCGGGTTCAGGTCGCCGGCCTCGAGGATGTCGAGTAGGCCGTTCTCGGTGATCGTGCTCGCATGGCGCTTGCCAGAGCCGTCGTATACCGAGCCGCTCAGGGGTTGCTTGTGCAGCTGCGCGGCAAGGTTGGCGAGGTCGCCGACCGGGTTGGAGGTGATTCCCGCGCAGGCATCGTTTGTGCACAACTCGTCGAGCACGCCGGCGATCGCCTCGAACGTGGGGATCGCATACGGTTCCGGTCCGTCGCTGGGCACGACCGAGTCGAGTACGAGTGCTTCGACGTTCTGGGGGTAGCGTTCGGCGTACTCCAGCGCGACCTTCGTGCCGTAGGAGGTGCCGTAGAGGACAAGCTTTTCATAGCCGCCAGCCTGCCGCAGCGCCTCGATGTCCTGGACGGATTCCTCAGTCGTGAAGCCGGCACGCGCGGGTCCGATCTGCGAGGCGCATTCTTCGAATATCTGGCTCTCCGATTTGAGGCTGAAGCCTTCGAAAGCCGGACAGGCCAAAGGATCGGAGGAGCCGGTGCCGCGCTGGTCGAACACCAGCAGATCACGCGAGCCGAGCGCGGGAGCGATCGCTTGCGCGATGAATTCTCTGAGCGGGAGAGCTGGCTGACCGGGGCCGCCGGCCAGTGCTACCACCGCGTCACGGCTGGGGCTCGAGCCGGCGAGCTTGCGCTCGATGCTCAGCGAGATCGTGCCTGGGACCGATCCTGTGCGATCGATTGGGACGGGCAGCGAGGCGCACGCGAAGGTCGTCGATCCGGGGCAGGGTATGAAGCTAAGACTGGAGGCCGCTGAGGAGCTTGGCCAGCTGGCGAGCGCCAGCACGGGCACCAGCGCCAGCGCCAAAGTGGTAGCTCGCCTGCGCATCGCCGCCGACAATAGCTGCAGTGGCAGTTGCATTCGCCGGCAGCACCACGTGCAGGCCCCCCAGAGTTCCCACGAGCGCGTGGTGTGCTCCGAGCCGCAGCGTGCCATGCGCGGCCGCCGGTCCGCCAACCTGCAGGTCCACGGTTCCTGCCTTGATCGAGCCGGAGATGGTCATGCCTGGCACGTAGGAGTAGTCGTGCAGGCTGAAGGTACCGCCGGCAAACTCGGCCCATCCGGCGCGCAGGCCACCGACGCGCAGCGTCGGCAGCGCGATGATGCTTTCCGAGGAGTCGCTCAGCGTCAGTCGCAGCGCGAGCTGTCCTACGAAGTCTTCGAGGGTCAGCTGGACGGCGTGCAGTGTGCGACCGGGAAGGCCGCTGTAGTCCTTGGTGGGGGAGACGAGCGCGAGCCGCTGCGGCGGCAGTGGTGGTGGCCGTAGGTCGGGCGGAGGGGGCGCTGGGCGACACGGCTCGATTGCGCTTGGCGCGAACAACGCCTGCAGCGCTTCGCTCGCGCACCGCGTCTGCTCATCGGTGAGCACTGAGTGGCCCGTGTAGGGCACCACCAGTAGGTGGGAGTCAGGGATCTGCGCAGCGACTTCGCGGGCATTGGCGGTTGGTGTACGCAGGTCATCCGCGCCGCTGAGTATCAGCGTGGTTACGCTTGGGAGCGGGGCGTTCTCGACGGCAGGGGTGGGGTTGGCGAACGGCCAGTAGGCGCATGCCTGCACGTCGCTGAGCTCGAGCGCGGTCGCTGCTGTGAAAGGGGCAAATGCGCTTGCTGGCAGTGCTCTCGCGGCGGCACTCGCTTCGGCGATACGTGCTTTGGGGCTAGCTGTGCGGTTCCACGGGAAGTCCTGCTCTTCGCAGCTCGTGGCGTAGTAGAGCGGCGTGTCGAAGTCTTCCGGTTCGCCTTCCGCCTGCTCAGCGGTGGTTAGTAGGCGGGCAAGTGGTGCCGTGTCGCCTTGCGCGGCGGCTGCGATCGCCGTCAGAAACTGGGCACGCAGGGGTGGGGAGAAATCGCCGGCAAGCAGGATTTCGATCAGCTCGCCGGCCGAGAGCAGGACGTGGTGGGCATTGCCGCTTTCGTCGATCACCGACGCACGAAGCGGCGAGCGTTCCATGCGTGTGACGACACGGCGGAGGGCATCAACGGGGTTGGAGGTGATGTGGGCGCACAGGCGATCGACGCACAATTGGCGCAGGATGCGTGGGACGGCAGCGAACGTCGAGCGGCTGAGCGTTTCAGGGCCGTCGGGTGGGACGACCGAGTCGAGCACCAGGGCTTCGACGTGGCTGGGGTACTCCTGGGCGTACTCCTCAGCCACCTTCGTGCCGTAGCTGGTGCCGTACAGGACGAGCTTTTCATAGCCTCCCGCCTGCCTGATCGCCTCGATGTCGGCAACGGTGTCGGCGGTCGTGTAGAAGGCGCGGTTACTGCCCAGCTGATCGGCGCAGGCTTCTATTAGCGGACCGATGGAGTGATACAGCCGCGGCACTTCAAAGGCGTGACAGGACAGTGGATCGGATAGGCCGATGCCGCGTTGGTCAAAGACGATCAGATCGCGTGTCGAGGCGATCGGGCCCAGCAGTTCGGCAAACGTTTCCGCGAACGGCAGCGCGGACTGACCCGGCCCGCCGGCGAGAGCGATGATCGCGGTGTGCGCTTCTCCCACCACCGCGCGATGGCGGCGCAGCGCGAGCGTGATCGTGCCCGGGGCGGTGCCACTGGGGTCCAGTGGCACGGTGAGATGGCCGCAGGCGAAGTTGTTGTTATCGCCACACGGCGTGAACGCGATCTGCGCTCCCGCGGATGCGACGAGTTGACAGCTACCAAGCACGAAGATCCACGCGCAAACGGTGAACAGGACGGCCGCGAGTCCGTTTGCGCGAGGTTGCATTCATTGGAATCTATTAGTTGCGGCCGCTTTGAGGTGCCGATCGCTTCGCGCCGCGCGCGCTAATGTCTCGCCGATGTCGCCCGCACGTGAGACTGTCAATGCACCCGCGGCACCGCCTGCGATCGGGCCCTACAGCCACGCTGTACGCGCCGGTGATTTGCTGTTTTGCTCAGGGCAGATACCGCTTGACCCACAGACCGGAGAGCTGGTCGGCGACAGCGCCGCGCAACAGGCACAGCGCTGTCTGGAGAACCTGCAGGCGGTGTGCGAGGCGGCCGGCACCACGCTCGCACACGCGGTGCGCATGACTATCTACATGACCGATCTGTCGGCGTTTGCCGAGGTCAACGACGTGTATGGCTCGTTCTTCGCGCAGGATCCCCCGGCGCGCGTGACCGTGGGGGTTGCGCAGCTGCCCAAGGGCGCCTACGTGGAGATCGACGCGACGGTTGCGCTGTAGGCGTCGGTCGGCTCCACGCTGCGCAGCGCGCGATTGAGCAGCTCGCGCAGGGTTCTGCGCTCATCCGCATCGAGCGCCGCGAGCACGTCGTCCTCGATTTCCACCTGAGCGCGTTCAGCGATGCTCAGGGCCTCACGGCCGGAGGGCGTGATCTCGACCAGATGCCGGCGCCGATCGCTGGGATCGCGCACACGCGTGGTGTAGCCCTGTTGCTCGAGCTCGTTCAGCAGTAGTACGACGTTGTTGGCGTCCATACAGAACGCATCCGCGAGGTCCTGCTGAGGGCATCCGTCGTGGTCTGAGACGTAGCTGAGCGCGACCAGATGGCGCAGATGCATGCCCAGCTGCTCCTCGTTGGAGCGCCGGTAGACCTGCTTTGCCAAGCGACTCAGCAGCACCGCCGAGCCCGGGGCACAGTCACGCTGGTTAGCCACGTCTTGAAGTCTATACATCCTCTAAGCACCAATCATCACATTAGCAGCGATCACCAATTTTTCACAGATCATCCCTGTTAGAAGGATGATAGATGTTATGGTGTATTCCACGCAACCCTGGAGGACACCAATGACCGCTTTGCTCAGCCAACTCAAAACCCCCACGCAGGCCGCCAACGCGGATCGGCGGCGCTGGATCGCGCTCGCCGTGCT
>JBEKAM010000030.1:0-23096 GCA_050015915.1 Solirubrobacteraceae bacterium | reverse complement strand
GCACCGACGGCGACGCGATCGAGGCGGCTGCCGAGGCTGAGAGCGAGGCGGAGCTGAAAGGGGCCGAAGAGCAGCAGCTACCGGGGGTGGAGATCGAGATCACACCGGCGGGCAAGTCGACCAAGCGCCTGACGCTGCTCTCCGGTGGCGAGAAGTCGATGACGGCGCTGGCGTTCCTGTTCGCCGTGTTCCTCGCCCGTCCATGCCCCTTCTACATCCTCGACGAGGTCGAGGCTGCGCTCGACGATCTCAACCTCGATCGCTTCCTGACGCTGCTGCGGCGCTACGCCGATCGCGCGCAGTTCATCGTCATCACCCATCAGCGACGGACGATGGAGGCTGCTGACTGGCTGTTTGGGGTCTCGATGGGCGAAAATGGTGTCTCCAAGGTGCTTTCGCGACGACTGCCCGCTGAGCAGGAGTCTGTCCCCGAGGTCGCCGAGGTGGCCTGAAGTCGTTTCGGGCGAGGGTCGAGCATCCCGCGGGATCGATGCTCGAGTAGGCACTGCTATCGTCGCGCGCCCCGTGCCTCGCGACTGGAGTGAACTTTTCATAACGGCCGATGACGGCCACAGCGCCGTCAAGGACGAGCGCGACAAGGACGCTGCGGGCGGGCGTGGAGGCAAACGCGGTGGGCTGTTCCGCCGCCTGCGTGAGAGCATGGCCAAGACTCGGCAGGCGCTCGGCTCGGAGATCCAGGCGACGCTGTTCGGGGTGCTCGACGAGCAGACGTGGGAACGCCTGGAGGAGGCGCTGATCATGGCCGACGTGGGCGCCAGCACAACCGCGGCGGTCGTGCAGACGCTGGAGACAGAAGCCAGCGAGGGCAAGCTCGAGGGCGGTGAGGCACTTAGCCAGCGGCTGATCGAGCTACTCGCGCAGACCGCCACCGTCGGCGACGAGCGGATCGACATCAGGCCCGAGCCCACAGTGATCATGGCGGTGGGTGTAAACGGCACAGGCAAGACGACCACCATCGGCAAGCTCGCATGGCACCTCCGAGAAGAGCTCGGCCGCAGCGTGCTGTTGGGAGCGGCGGACACCTTCAGAGCCGCGGCCGCCGAGCAGCTGGAGGGGTGGGCCGAGCGAGCTGGTTGTGAGATCGTGACCGGACCTGCGGGCTCCGATCCAGGCGCCGTGGCGTTCGACGCGATCGCACAGGCGCGCGCTCGCGGCATCGATGTGGTGATTATCGACACTGCCGGCCGGCTGCACACCCAGGACGATCTGATGGGTGAGCTGAGCAAGGTACGGCGTGTGATTGCCCGTCAGCTCGAGGGTGCTCCACACGAGACACTGCTCACGATCGACGCCACCACCGGCCAGAATGGGTTGCGCCAGGCGAAGCTGTTTGCCGAGGCGGCTGAGGTCAGCGGGGTTGTGCTGACGAAGCTCGACGGCACTGCACGCGGTGGCATTGCGCTGGCGATCGCAAAGGAGCTCGGCCTGCCAGTGAAGCTGATCGGGGTGGGGGAGTCCGTCGAAGATCTGCGCCCATTTGATCCACAGGACTTCGCTCGCGCGCTGATCGCCGAGCCCTGATCGGAACGTCATCCAGCCGCATAGGCGGCTAATGGAGGTAATCTGAGCACATGTGGATCCTGTGGATCGTGGCTGCATGCATTCTCGGCATCGGCGAGATGCACACCGGCGGCCTGTATCTACTTCCCTTCGCGGTTGGCGCGGCGCTCGCCGGGGTCATCAGCCTGCTCGGCGTAGGTTCGCTACTCGCGGTGCTCGTGTTCGTGCTTGCCTCTGTGCTCGTGTTCGGCGCGCTGCGCCCGGTGGCGCGTCGCCACCGGCGTCTGCCTCCCGCGATCCGCACAGGGGCGGCGGCGCTCGTGGGTAGACGCGCGATGGTGCTCGAGCGGATCGCCAACGACGAGGGTGTCGGCTGCGTGAAGATCGACGGTGGCGAGGTCTGGACCGCCCGCAGTTACGACGAGGACGAGGTCATCGACGTCGGCGAGCGCGTCGAGGTCGTCGAGATTAAGGGTGCCACAGCCCTAGTAATGCACTGACGCGACCGCGTCCGGAGCGCTGTGCCAATACCAGCGCTTGGATCGCGCCTCTGGACTTTCGAGATACGCTCTCTGAAGCAGTAACCGAGAAAGGAACCCACCCATGGTCGCTCTGATCGTCATTGTCGTAATCGTCGTGTTTGCGCTGGTGCTGGCCGCGCGGACGATTCGCGTGATTCCGCAGGCACGGGCGGGCGTGGTCGAGCGGCTTGGTCGCTACAGCCGCACGCTCGAGCCCGGCCTGACGATCGTCACGCCTTTTATCGATCGTGTGCGACCGCTGGTGGACCTGCGCGAGCAGGTGGTCAACTTCTCTCCGCAGTCGGTGATCACCGAAGACAACGTCGTTGTGGGGATCGAGACGGTGCTGTACTTCACGATCACCGACCCGCGTTCGGCGACGTATGAAATCGCCAATCCGCTGCAGGCGATCGAGCAGCTAACGGTCACCACGCTACGAAACGTGATCGGCGGTCTGACGCTCGAGGCGACGCTGACCGCGCGGGAGAGCGTTAACACTGAGCTGCGCACGGTGTTGGATGAGGCGACGGGCAAGTGGGGCATCAGGATCAACCGCGTGGAGATCAAGTCCGTCGATCCGCCACAGGACATCAGGGCGGCGATGGAGAAGCAGATGCGCGCTGAGCGCGACCGGCGTGCCGCGATCCTCACAGCAGAAGGCGAAAAGCAGGCGCAGATCCTCACCGCAGAGGGCGCCAAGCAGGCAGCAGTGCTCAACGCAGAGGGCGCTCAGCAGGCGGCGGTGCTCGACGCTGAGGGCGAGCGCCAGTCCGCGATCCTGCGCGCTGAGGGAGAAGCGAAGGCGATCGACACTGTCTTCAAAGCGATCCACGAGGGCAAACCGGACCGGGCGCTTCTGAGCTACGAATACCTACAGATGCTTCCCCAGCTTGCGGAAGGCGACGCCAACAAGGTGTTCGTGGTGCCGTCCGAGTTCGCCGAGGCGTTCGGTGGTATCGGCGAGGCGCTCAGAGGACGCCAGGATGGGAACGCGCCACCCCCGGCCCCACCGACGCCGCTGCGAGCGCCCGAGCGCCCGCGCGAGCCAAACGCCTGAGATAGCTTCCCCGCGTGCCCCGATAGAGCACGCGGGCTGCGAGAATCAACGCCTATGTTCGACTCTCTCGCTGAGAAGCTCCAGGGCACGCTGTCGGAGGTCCGCCAGCGGGGAACGCTGACCGAGCAGGACATCGACGCGGCGATGCGCGAGATCCGCCTCGCGCTGCTGGAGGCGGATGTCAACTTCAAGGTGGTCAGGCAGTTCACCTCGCAGCTGAAGGAGCGCTGCCTGGAGGCTGACGTGATTGGCGGGCTGAACCCCGGCCATCAGGTCGTGAAGATCGTCGCCGAGGAGCTCACGGCATTGATGGGCGGGGCCTCGGCAGGTCTGAGCTTCTCGCCGCGCCCGCCCACGGTGATCCTGATGGCAGGGCTACAAGGGTCAGGGAAGACAACTGCCACAGCGAAGCTCGCCCGCTACCTGCGCGAGGAGCACTCCTCGACGGTGGCAGTGGCTGCCTGCGATGTGTATCGCCCGGCGGCCGTCGAGCAGCTAGTCAAGGTCGGTGCGCAAGCGGGGGCGACAGTCTACGAGCAGGGCACCGACCACGACCCGGTGGAGATCGCCAAGTGGGCGCTGGAGCGTGCCAAGACGGAGGGCAAGGACGTTCTCATCGTCGACACCAGCGGACGTTTGCACGTCGACGAGCAGCTGATGGCTGAGCTCGTGCGTATCCGCGACGCGGTCAAACCACACGACATCCTGCTGGTCGTCGATGCGATGACCGGTCAGGACGCGGTCAATGTGGCGGAGAGCTTCGCCGAGGCGGTGCAGTTCGACGGCGTTGTGATGAGCAAGCTCGACGGCGACGCCCGCGGCGGTGCGGCACTGTCGGTCAAAGCTGTCACCGGCAAGCCGATCCTGTTCGCGTCCACCGGCGAGAAGCTCGATCAGTTCGAACGCTTCCATCCGGACCGTATGGCGCAGCGGATCCTCGGCATGGGCGACGTTCTGAGCTTGATTGAGAAGGCCGAGCGCCAGTTCGACGAGGACGATGCGCTGGCGCTCGAACGCAAGCTGCGCCGCAACGAGTTCGGGCTGGACGATTTCCTCGATCAGCTAAAGATGGTGCGCAAAATGGGGCCGCTGACGAGCATCCTGGGGATGATCCCCGGGTTCGCCGGCCACCAGCTTCAGAACATGAAGGTCGATGAGCGGGAGCTCGACAGGATCCAGGCGATCATCCTGTCGATGACGCCCGAGGAGCGTCGCCGGCCGGAGCTGATCAAGGGATCGCGCAGGCTACGGATCGCGCGCGGCTCGGGCACCAACGTCCAGCAGGTCAACAAACTCGTCAAGCAGTTCGGGCAGATGCGCAAGATGATGCGCCAGGTCGGGCGTGGAAAGATGCCTGACATCGGTGCGCTGATGCGCGGCGCGCGCTGAGGCCCGTAGCCGACCTCGACGCTCAGCTGATGACGTTGACGGGCGCGCCCAAGAACTTCTTGCCTTCGCGCCACGCGAGCTCAACACCGGCGTGAGCAAGTAGCTCGCACAGGTCCTCTCGCGGCCGTGACGGCAGTAGGACGGCCAGTCGCGGTGGCGGCTGCACGAACCTTCCATAGTCCAAGAGCTGGCCTATCGCCATGCGAATCGCCCCACGCTCGACGGTGCCCTTCGCCTCGAACAGCGTGTTGGTGGTGCGGTCGAACAAATCCGAGAACAGAGGCTTTGCCTCGCCCGGTGGCACGATCTTCAGACGGCTGACCTCGTGACCCTTCGCCAGCAGGTCGTCGCGAAAGGCGAGGACCAGCATCTGCTCAGTGCGCTCGGCCTCGCAGTCCTTGCGACCCGGCGCCACGAATGCCCTCTCCGTCCACTGCTCCTCGACGGCGACGTCTTCGACGCCGCCGGCGTCGATCATTAGGTCGAGCCTCGAGGAGCTCCGCTTGGGCTGGATGTCCAACGGCCGTAGCCGGAACACGATGACGTTCCTGTCCGGACCGCCGTTGGCCTCCGGTGCATCGGTCGTATAGAAGGGCCGCTCCGCCGCCGGCGCGAACTGGCCCTCGTAGGTGACCTGGCCGCTCGCGCCAGCGAACAGCCTCACCGTTCGCGCTTCGGCCTCGCAGTTCAAGATCGCGGCATTGCCCGACTTCATGCGCTGGTCACCGCGCTGCCCTTCGCCGGTGTAGTGAAAGCAGCCGTCGGTCCGCCAGCCGTCGAAGTCCCCGTGCGGCTCCGCGGCCGCGGGGTCTGAGAACACGAGCACGTTCGGCGACTGTCGCGAAGGCACGATCCTGCCCTGCTTACGACCGCCGTAGCGCTCATGCAAGATCGTGCGCTCGATCGCCTCGCCGGGCTGTAGCGCCCAAACCATTGGGTCACCGTGGATATTGCTCTCCTGAATTGGGATGGCCATAGCGCCATAATCGCCGTCCGATCGGACGGTCGGTCCGCTTCGGCCGTTCACACCGTCTAAGCTCTCTGACGCGATGTGTATACCGGCGCTGCGTGAGTGAGCGGCCCGTACACGTCACGATCTTGTAAGCAGCAGAGAGGAAACCGTGTCAGTCAGGCTGAGGCTCACGCGAGTGGGCGGCAAGAAGGACCCAATATGGCGTGTGGTGGTGGCTGACCAGCGCTCACCGCGCGACGGTCGCGTGATCGAGACGATCGGCCATTACAACGCCCAGACGGACCCCTCGACGATCGTGATCGACGAGGATCGTGCACGCAGCTGGCTGGCGCGAGGCGCGCAGCCTTCGGACACAGTCCGCAAGCTTCTGCGTATCCAGGGCATCGAGACCAGGACCAGCTAGCCGGAGCGCTTACCGGGGGCGGAGATGGCAAGCGAGAACCCCAGGCGGCTGCTCGAGTATCTGGCCGAAGGTTTGGTTGACGATCCCGACGCTGTGGCCGTCGAGCAGTTTGAGGAGGACGACGGTACGACCGTGCTCGAGTTGTGCGTCGGCGCGGATGACTACGGCAGGGTCATCGGTCGCGGCGGACGCACAGCCCACGCTCTGCGCACCGTCGTCAAAGCGGCAGCGGCAGGCGAGGGCTCGCACGTGCTCGTCGACATCGTCGATTGACGGGCGAGCCGGTCGAGCCGGAGACGGGCACCGCAGCTGAGCACGTGCCCGAGAGTGTGCCTGCTGGCCGGGTGGGTCGACCACACGGTCTCGATGGCAGCTTCTATGTCACGCGCCCGCGCGTACGGCTGCTGACACTCGGCGCGGCCGTCACGGTGGCCGGCCGGGAGACGACGATCGTCCGTCGCGCGGGGACTGAGCAGCGGCCGATCGTGCGCTTGGAGGGCATCGAGGATCGCACCGCCGCTGAGGAGCTACGCGGCACGGAACTGCTGATCGGCGGCGGCGACGCCCCTGCCCTGGGCGAGGAAGAGTGGTGGGCGCATGAACTGGAGGGGTGTGAGGTCCTCGACGGCGAGCAGCTGCTGGGGACCGTCAGCAAACTGATCGAGTTGCCTTCGTGCGAGGCGCTCGAGGTTCGCCCAGCTGGGGGCGGCGAGGTGGTGCTGGTGCCGCTGGTCAAAGATGCGATCCGCCGGGTGACCCCAGCGCAGAGACGGATCGAGGTCGACCTCGAGTTCCTCGGACTAAGTGGGCGTGACGAGGGCAACAAAGGACACGATGAGCAGGGCCGCCGAGGTGGCGGTGAGCTGGGAGGGGGCAAGTGAACATCGATGTCTTCACGTTGTTCCCAGAGTGGTTTGACTGGTTTTCCACCCAGCGTCATGTAGGCAACGCCCTTGCGGGCGGCTCGCAGCTGGCGTGCGTGAACCCACGAGAGCACACGCCGCTTAGCGGCGGCCAGGTCGACGACACACCCTTCGGCGGCGGCGCCGGGATGGTGCTGCGGGTGGATGTGCTCGACAGTGCGCTGCGCGCCCACTACGGCATCGACCCAGTAGAGCTGCGATCTCGCCGACGTGTGATCGCGCTCGCCCCCGGCGGGCGGCTCCTCGATGAGCAGCTCGTCGAGGAGCTTGCCGGTGAGCCGGCGTTGACGCTCTTGTGCGGCCGCTACGAGGGCTTCGACGAGCGCATACTGGAGCACTTCGCCAGCGACGTCGTCTCGATCGGACGCTATGTGCTGAGCGGCGGGGAGCTGGCGGCGATGGTCCTGTGCGACGCGGTAATGCGCAAGTTGCCAGGAGCGCTTGGGCACGAGCACTCCGCGCGGGAGGAGTCCTTCAGCGTCGCGCTCGAAGGGAACCCCGAGTACCCCCATTACACGCGCCCCGCTGACTACCGCGGCTGGCGCGTACCCGAGGTGCTCCTGTCCGGCCACCACGAACGGATCGAGCAATGGCGCCGCGAGCGCAGTCGCGAACGCGGCGGTATCGCCCCGTCTTCACAGCCCACAGACTCATAGGCGCTGAGGCCAGCGACGCGAAGCGAGCCGACGGTCCGCTACCATTGCACCTCGCGCTGGCTGAGATCCGTTCTCGGGGCCACTTGAGCCAAAGAAGGCGCGCCCTCCTTTATCCGTTATGAGCAGCGTTATCGCAACCATCGAGCGCGCGCAGTTGCGTCGCGTCCCAAACTTCGCGCCGGGCGACCGCGTCAAGGTTCACTTTCAGGTGATCGAGGGCGCCCGTAGCCGTGTGCAGGTGTTTGAGGGTGTCGTCATCAAGCGCCAGGGCCACGGTGCGCGTGAGACCTTCACGGTGCGCAAGCAGTCTTTCGGCGTTGGCGTCGAGCGCATGTTCCCGGTGCACTCACCGAAGATCGAGCGGATCGAGGTCGCCGCTCGCGGCGATGTGCGCCGCGCAAAGCTCTACTACCTGCGTGATCGCGTGGGCAAGCGTGCGCGTGTACGTGAGCGCCGCTACACCGGACCGGAAGAGGCTGTCGAGCCTGGCTTGCTCGAAGAGCCGACTGCGGCGGAGCCCGAGGCGCCCGAGGTGCAGGCGCCCGACACCGACGGTGTTGCGGCCGAGCAGGCTGTTGTCGAGCAAGACGTGGAGCAGTCGCAGGGTGGCGAGCAGGTCGGTAATGGGTCCGCCGAGGGGGGTAGTCAGGAACAGGCGACCCAAACGGAGGCCGAGGCGGCCCCCGTAGCTTCTGCTTCAAGTGCAGACGCTACTGATACCCCCTCCGACGCTGGTGACGCCGAGGCAGGCGCTCCCGGCGATACGCAGGCGTGAGCCCCAGCGCCAAGACCGACGAGGGCGAGAGCTCGCCCTCGGGACGTCGTGGCAAGCGCGCGAAGGCGAACACTGAGGCAAGCGTCAAGCTCTCCGGGAAGACCGGTGGCAAAGGTGCCAAGCGCTCCAAATCAACGGTAGGAGCGATCGTCGAGCTGGTCGTGATCATCGCCGTGGCGCTCGGCCTGGCATTGGGGATCCAGGCGTTCATCATCAAGCCGTACAAGATCCCGAGCGGCTCGATGGAGCCCACTTTGGCGATCGGCCAGCGGGTGCTCGTCAACCGCATCGGTATGGACTTTGGCGAACCTCATGTCGGCGAGATTGCCGTATTCCACCCTCCTGAAGGTGCCGAGCAGGAGGAGTGTGGGCCGAGCCCGCACGTGATCAAACTGGGGGAAGCACCTTGTGACGCACCCGTGCCCAAGGAAGCTAGCGTGAACTTCATCAAGCGGGTGGTAGCCGGCCCGGGCGACGAAATCTACATAAAGGAAGGCCACGTCTACCGCAAGGCGGCCGGTAAGAGCCAGTTCGTCCGCGAGCAGGATTCCTATATTCGGGCCTGTGGCGAAAGCCCTGAGTGCAACTTTCCCAAGCCGATCAAGATTCCGCCCGGACACTGGTTCATGATGGGGGACAACCGTGGCGAATCCGACGACAGCAGGTTCTGGGGACCAGTCCCCACCGGATGGATCATCGGACAGGCGATCGCCACCTACTGGCCACCCGACCGGATCGGCAGCCTCTAGCAACATCGACGTGGCAGGGAAGGTGACGGCGCCCAGCTCTGGCTCCTCGGCACGCGCCAGGCGCCGTGCCCGCCGCGCAGGCAGCGGAAAACGACTGTTCGCGTTCGACCGCCGTCTTGGCCCGCGCCTCATTGCTGGCGCGGATGAGGCCGGACGCGGCTGTCTGGCCGGCCCCTTGGTCGCCGCGGGCGTGCTGTTCGACTACGAGGCGATCACCACGCGTGAGCTGCGAGCGCTCGGGGCGCTCAACGACTCCAAGCAGCACAGCGCTGAGGCACGCGAGGAGCTCTACCCGCTCGTTATGCGCAGCGCCGCGAGGGTTGTCGTCGTATCACGGTGCGTGCGCGGGATCGATGGACGAGGCTTGCACAAAACCAACCTTGCCGCCCTACGGGACGCCCTTCGCGCTGTCACCGCAGATGTCTCGGGGGAGGTGCTGTGTCTCGTCGATGGCTTCGCCGTGGCGGAGTTCGAGCATCCCCAGCGGGCGATCGTCGACGGTGACGCCACCAGTGCTGCAATCGCCGCTGCGTCGATCATCGCGAAGGTCACGCGTGATCGCTTCATGCAACACGCCGACGTTCAGCATCCCGGCTGGAGCTTCGCCGAGCACGTCGGCTACTCAACCCCCTCCCACCGTGACGCGATCCTCCGCCAGGGGGTCTCGCCACTGCACAGGATGTCCTTCCAGTCGCTTGCATATCAACAGCTCGCGCTGTAGAGGGAAACGCGTAGCGTGGCTCGCATCGACCACAGCTTCACGATGAGCGAGCCGCCCGCTAAGGCCCTCGCGCGCTTTCGCGACGAACTTGGCCCCGAGCTACACCGCAAGACCGGCTTTGGGCTGCACAAGGAAGACCCCAACAGCCTGCTTTACAGGGACGGGCTCCTCGACGCGAGTTCTCTGCCGGAAGCCGACGAGGACCTCGATCGGGATCTTGGCGTGCCGGGGGAGCACGAAGGAGATGCTCCGTATGACATCCCCCCTGGTGCGCTGACCCGTGTGGGCCTGTTCGGCGCGCGCACCCGCATGGGCCCGCTCGACTCCCCAAGACGACCTGAGTGACATCGGCGCCCATCACCTCCACGTCGACTTCACGCCGCAGCCGGACGGCACGCTGGTCCACGTCGACGGGCACGCTCCCCGTGATTTGCGCCACGCGATCGACCTGCTCGGCGAGCCTGGGCAGTGGCCGCAGCGCTCGGCTGAGTGAGCGACGCCTCGAGTGAGCGGTTCACCGCGTGGCGAGACGCGCGGGCGGTGAGCAGTCCGCTTACCACGCCCCCTCGAGGTGATCGAGGCGCAGCAGCCGGCCCTGCCCGTCGACGATCACGCCGACGGCATCGAAGCGAATCGTGTGGGCGGTGGGGCGGAGGTGTTTGCCCTCGCTCAGCCATGCGACAGCCAGTCGCCGCAGCCGCGCGCGCTGGCGTGGGCGTAGCCACGGCAGCGGCTCCTGATCGGCGCGCACGCGCCGATCGCGCGAGCTCACGCGGCGAGTCTTGACCTCGGCAAAAACGAGCGTCACGCCGTCGAACGCGATCAGGTCGATCTCGCCTGCGCGGGTGCGAACGTTGCGTGCGACGATCGTGAAGCCGAGCCGCTTGAGGTGCGCAGCCGCGAGGTCCTCGCCGAGTCGCCCAGTCGCGTGGCGCTGGTCCGGCTGTTGTGCGCGCGGCGACGGCTGCCCGGATCGTTGGATGGGTCGCTCGGAGAACACCACCGGCACGCTAGGCCGATAGATGTGACGCCCGGGTGCGCTGCGTGCCTATTCAGTGTCGTAAGTGTGCCGAGAGTGTGTCTCTTCGCATCCTGCTCGTTGTGGGTGCGGATGGTGCCCCTGATTTGCGCGTCTGAATTCTGTGCGAGGGCTCGTTGAGAGGGAGTGCCGCTACGCGCGCACCGCACTATGCGCATGCGAGCGCGGCGTCGACCTGCGGCTTCTGACCGTCCGACGGGCGCGTGTGGGACGCTCGGAACGGACGCTTTCTGCTGTCTCCGCGTCGCTGACCGCCCACGCGAGGCGCTGCACGAGCTGTGCCGCGGCGTGGTCTGTACTGAGGTGCACCGAGCGCACCTGCTCGTCGAGAAGCACTGGGGTGTCCTCGGCCAACTCGGATGAGATTGGGTCGGCCATGACGATAATTCTGGGCATGGGATTCCTTTGCTGGCGGCTTGGCGTTCATGGGTCAGGATAGGTCGGTGGTAGCGGTGCTCGCGCCGGTAGTAACTACGGAAAAACCTCGGTTACGTGGAGATGGACGAGCTACATCGACCAACAGTCGATCGACACGAGCTCGGCGTCGGGGATCGGACAACGGCACAGGTAGACGTAGAGCGAGTATTCTCCACTAAATGTATCAAGATTATGGAGAATGCCAGGTACGGGGTATGAATGGTGTCTGTCGCGCTCGCACCCGCGACAACGTGTTCTGAGCATCCAGCACGTCGCTCGCGTAGCCTGCGTGCCGTGAGCGACGGTTCGAGCAGCCACGAGTCGACATCCCGCGATGATGCGCGTTGGCGGGTACAGACGGGACCTGGCAGGCAGGCGAGCGTGTCCGGCGGTCCGCGCTCGCTGGATGGGGTGAGCAGCTTCATGGGCCTGCGCTGGCAGGATCCAGAGACGGTTCGCATGCAGATCCGCCCGGAGCTGATCAACGGCGGTGGGCTGCTCTCCGGCGTTGCCACGTACGCGATGGTCGATTACTGCATGGGCTCGACCCTATGGGTGCAGACCGCTGAGAACGAGCGCATCGCGACGATCTCGATCTCGATCAACTACGTGCAAACAGCGACGGAGGGAGAGGTCATCTGCAAAACGGTGCTCGACCGCCGCAACCGCACCGTGGGGATCATGAAATCCGAGGTGCGCCACGAGGACGGCCGGCTGCTCGTGACTGCCGTCGGGAGCTACTCGATCCGCGTACCGCCGGAGCTGCGCTGACCCCGAGGGTGCTCACGATCGCCGGCTCGGACTCCGGCGGCGGGGCCGGCATCCAAGCCGACCTGAAGGCGTTCGCGCGCTGCGGCGTGCACGGAATGAGCGCGATCACCGCGATCACCGCCCAGAACACGCTTGCAGTCACCGCCGTTCACCAGATCCCGGCAGAGATGGTGCTCGCGCAAGTGCGCGCGGTGCTATCCGACATCGGTGTCGACGCGGTCAAGGTAGGCATGCTCGGTAGCGCCGACGTCGTGCGTGCCGTCGCGCAGGCGCTCGATGAGCTGCCGCCCGGCACGCCCGTGGTGGTCGACCCGGTAATGGTCGCCGAGTCGGGTGCGCAGCTACTCGCAGCAGACGCCCAGGAGGCGCTCGTGCGAGAGATCCTGCCGCGGGCGAGCGTGCTCACGCCGAACGTCCCCGAGGCACGTGTGCTCACCGGTGGCGAGCTCGAGTCGGGCGTTCTAGAGGGCGCCGCTCACGAAGACGCTGAGATCGAGGCTCTCGCGCGGGCCGTGCTCGCGCTGGGTCCTCGCGTGGTCGTGCTCACCGGCGGGCACCGGGCACGGGCAGTCGATCTGTTCATTGACTCCCAAGATGGAGATGTTGTGTTGATCGAAGGTGAGCGACACCCCGACGGCGCCGCGCATGGCTCCGGTTGCACGCACTCCTCGCTCCTGGCCGCTCAACTGGCGCTTGGCCATACGCCACTGGAGGCTGCGCGCAGCGCTCGCGCGCTCGCGGGAGAGGCGGTGGCGCGGGGTTTGCGTGACGTGGGCGCGGGTGCCGGCCCGGTTGATGTGATCGGTCTCGCTGCTCTGCGCGGTGCCTGACTATCAAGGCTCATCCGTTTGCCATAATCCAAAGACGATGAGGCTCTTGCGTATGAAGCCAGGTCATGGTGAGATCGTGCTCGCTGAGGGTGACGTGGAGGTACCGGAGCAGGAGCAGGAGCTGATCGAGGCGTTTCGCCGTGAGCTGGACGCCGGCATGTGGGCCGCTGTGCCCACCGCCACCCCTGGCGGTCGCCGCGAGGCGGAGCTAGTCAAGAGCTTCGACGAAGTGCCGCGTGACGCCGAGCGCGTGATCTTCTTCCCGCGGGCTGCCGGCGGAGCGCCACCGGCCACACGCTAGCCGCGCATGGGACTCGCGCTGGGCACAGCTGCGGTCGTGCTAGTGGTGCTGTTGTGGGAGCTCGCGCGCCCCACGCTAAAACGCACGCTCGCGCGCCTTGGCCTCCTGTGGCAGGCGCACAGGCGAGGGCGTGAACCAGCAGGCTATGACCCCGGTCGCGAACGTCGCGCCGAGCAGCGCGCCCGCGCGCTCCTGCGCTCGTGCGTGAGTGAGCGCGACTGGGCGATGTACCGCGATCTGGGGTTCTTGCGCGTTTGGGGGGGTCTGGGCGACCACGGCCGCGGCTCAGGTGCCGCGTACGCGTATCTGATCTACCCGCACAAGCCGATCGTCGCGTACATGCCGCAGACAGGCGAGCTGCTGAATGAGTACTGCGTGGCGTTCCCCGACCACACCAAGCCCTACGGCAGCTCGCGACTGCCGGACTCCGATGATGTGCTCGCCAAGTGGATGGCGCTGACCGCTGATGAGCGGCGGCTGGTGGGCGAGGCGAACATGCACCTGCCGGGTCGCCAGGTGGACCCGGACAGGGTCAGGCGCGACATCGTGCGCTTGTGCCGCTGGGAGCAGCAGATCGCGCGTGAGCCGATCCACCCAGGCAGGCGTGGTGGGTCCGACGGGTGGGACCCGGATAACATCCGCGCCGCGTGAGCACTCCCGGCACCTTCGACGTCAAGCACCGCAGCCGTGCCCTCATTGAGGGGCCCGAGCGCGCTGCCGCACGCTCATACCTGCACGGGATTGGCTACTCGGCGGAGGACCTCGCGAAGCCGATCGTCGGCGTCGCGCACTCGTGGATCGAGACGATGCCGTGCAACTTCAACAACCGTGTGCTCGCGGCGAAGGTCAAGGAGGGCATTCGCGCGGCCGGCGGCACGCCGATGGAGCTGAACACGATCGCGATCTCCGACGGCATCACGATGGGCACCGCCGGCATGCGCGCGTCGCTGGTCTCACGCGAGGTGATCGCCGACTCGATCGAGCTCGTCGCCTCGGCCCACGCGTTCGACGCGCTGGTCACTATCTCCGGCTGCGACAAGACGATCCCTGGGGCCGTGATGGCGCTGGCGCGGCTGAACATTCCCGGGCTGATGCTCTACGGCGGCTCGATCAAGCCCGGCCACTATAAGGGCGCGGAGGTGACCATCCAGCAGGTGTTCGAGGCGGTGGGCGAGCTGGCCGCGGGCAAGATCACCGAGCGGGAGCTGCACGAGCTCGAGGAGGCCGCCTCCCCGGGCGCGGGCGCGTGCGGCGGGCAGTTCACGGCAAATACCATGGCGATGGCGTTCGAGGCGCTCGGGATCTCGCCGGCGGGCAGCGCGATGGTTCCCGCCGAGGACGGGCGCAAGCTGCAGGTGGCCGTGGAGGTGGGCGAACTGGTGATGGACGTGCTGCGCCGCGGTCAGCGCCCGAGCGACATCATCACCAAACCGGCGCTCGAGAACGCCATTGCCGCCGGGGCCACTAGCGGCGGTTCCACGAACATCGTCCTGCACCTGCTCGCCGTCGCCCACGAAATGGGCGTGCCGTTGGAGATCGACGAGTTCGAGGCGATCTCCGAGCGCACGCCGCTCTTGTGCGACCTGCAGCCCGGCGGCCAATATGTGGCGACGGAGCTCTATGAAGCGGGCGGCGTGCCGCTCGTGCTCGCGCGGCTGAAGGAGGCCGGGATACTCAACGCCGACGCGCCGACGGTGACTGGCAAGACGATCGGCGAGCACGCGGATGAGGCGGCGGAGACCGACGGCCAGCCGGTGGTGCGGCCGCTCAGCAACCCGATCAAACCAACTGGCGGCTTTGCGATCCTGCGCGGCAACGTGGCGCCGGATGGCTGCGTGGTCAAGCTCTCAGGGCACGAGCGCCGCAGGCACGTTGGGCCGGCGCGCGTGTTCGATGGCGAGGAGGCCGCGATGGCGGCCGTGCTCGCCCATGAGATCAAGGCGGGTGACGTGGTGGTGATCCGCGGCGAGGGCCCCGCCGGCGGGCCAGGCATGCGCGAGATGCTGTCGGTCACAGCGGCCATCGTCGGCGAGGGCCTCGGCGAGGACGTGGCGCTGATCACCGATGGGCGCTTCTCCGGAGCCTCACGCGGCTTCATGGTCGGCCACGTCGCCCCGGAGGCCGTCCGCGGCGGCCCGATCGCGGCGATCGCAGACGGCGACGAGCTGACGATCGACGCGGACGCGCGCCGTCTGGACGTGGCGCTTTCCGACGAGCAGATCGCTACGCGCGTGGCCGCCTACAGCCAACCCCCGCGAGCGGACGAGCACGTGGACGTCGCCATCCAGAAGTACGCCAAGCTTGTAGGTAGCGCCGCCCTAGGCGCTGTCGCGCGCTAGGGAGCCGCTGGCGCGCCGCTATTCGGCGATGAATTCTTCGAGCAGCGCGTTGAACGCGGCGGGGCGCTCGAGCATGGACACGTGGCCGGTGTCTTTGAAGATCACCTTGCGCGAGTTGGGGATCAGTTCGGCGAATACGTCAGCGTCTTTGACGTTGATCAAATGGTCGCTGTCGCCCCACACGATCAAAGTTGGGCATGCGATCTCGGGTAGGCGCTCGCGGATGTCGTAGTCGAGTATTGCCTGTAGTGCTTCGAGGAAGCCCGGCTTGCCCGCGCCTCGCAGTTGCTCGGCGGCAAGCGCGGCGGGCAGGCGGCTGGGGTGGCGTACGACGACGTTCAGCGTCGCCTCGCGCAGGCGTGGGTGGCGGGCGACGGCGTCTGACTTGGAGGCCACCCACGCGCCGGTGGCGGCGAGTACCCGCTCCGCGCGGCGCAGCACGGGAACGGCGCGTGCCGAGCCGCGATGGCCGGTCGTGGAGATACCTGCGGCGGAGATCAGCACCAGGCGCTCGACTCGCTGGGGGAAAGCGATGGCGAGCTCCGCGGATATGAAGCCGCCCATCGAGTTGCCAACGACGGTGGCGGCATCGATGTGCAGCTTGTCGAGCAGGCGGTCGAGTAGGCGGGCGTAGCCGGACATGGTGATCGGTTCTTTTGGCATTGGCGAGTACCCAAACCCGGGCAGGTCGAGCGTCAGCACGCGGTGCTCGCGCGCGAGCACGGGCAGTTGCTCGAGCCAGTTGGCCCAGCAGCCGGACAGGCCGTGTACGAACACGAGCGGAGCGCCGCTGGAAGCTCGCTCGGGGCCCAGCTCGATCGTGTTGACGGGCTGTCCGTCGATCGCAACCCAGCGCTGATGTGTACGCCAGTCGACGTCGAGCCAGGGCGAGCGCCCGATCGGTCCGTACACGTCGCGATCAGTTGCCTGCCGGCGCGAGCCGTCGCCGTTGGCGTGGACAGCGGCCCAGTCGGCGACGCTCTGCCCATGCGAATCGAAGCTCATAACTTGAATGTACTCCAGGTGCGTGGTCGTTCTCTGCGCCTGAGGGGAACCGGTGTATAGCTATGGTGCACCGCATCGGTGAGACACAGCACGTTGGGTAGGCAGGCAGAGCACGGTGGGCGGCGAACTACAGCTGGACAAATGGGAGCTATGACGCAGGAAGTGACAGGGCAAGCAGTGGAGACCGCGTCAAGCGGCGCGTGGGCGCTGGCGCTCGGGCTGCTTCAGGACGACCTGCACAGGCGTGACGCGGCGCCGCGCACTCGCCGTGCGTACGCGGTCGACCTCGAGCAGTTCGCGCGTTGGGCCGATGCCCGCGGCTTGGTCCCCACGACCGTCGATGCGAAGGCGGTGCGCCGCTACATCGCGCATCTATCGGAGCGCTCGCCCGGTGGCGCGAGCGCCGCGCCGAGCACAGCGGCACGCAAGCTGGCGGCGCTGAGGGCGCTGTTCTCCAGCCAGCGCGAGCACGGGCTGATCGCCCAAAACCCCGCGGACCTGGTGTCCACGCCGCGACGCTCATCGCATTTGCCGCGGGTGTTGAGCGCGCGTGAGGCGGGGCGGCTGCTGGACGGGATCCCCGCGTCTGACCCCCTGGCCCTGCGTGACGGCGCGCTGTTTGAGCTTGCGTACTCGTGTGGGCTGCGTGCGGAGGAGATCGTGTCGTTGAGCTGCGCTGACGTGGACCACGACGGCGAGCAGCTGCGGGTGGAGGGCAAGGGCCGAAAGACGCGCTTCGTGCCTGTGGGCGAGCCGGCGATGGCGGCTGTTAGGCGCTATTTGGAGCGTGCTCGCCCGGCGCTGGCTGACGCTGCCAGAGGCGCGGGAGTGGATGCGCTGTTCTTGAGCAAGAGCGGCCGGCCGCTTGGCACGAGCGACGTGCGCAGGCGGCTGCGTACGTGGACGAGCCGGGTTGGCGTGGCCGAAGGCGCCTCGCCGCACGCGCTGCGCCACAGCTTCGCGACGCACCTGTTGGACGGCGGGGCGGACCTGCGCAGCATCCAGGAGCTGTTGGGGCATGCGAGTGTGTCGAGCACGCAGATTTACACTCGGGTAGAGTCCGCCAGGCTTAGAAGCGCCTATGCGCGCAGTCACCCTCGGGCCTAGGGGGGATGGAACCCTGGAGACGAACGTCAAACCGATCGAGCTGCGCGAACTGTGGCGGCGCTATAAGAACGAAGGGGACGCCCGCGTGCGCGAGCGGCTGGTCGTCGCGTACTCGCCATTGGTCAAGTACGTAGCGGGACGTACCGCCGCGGGTCTGCCCCCGCATGTGGAGGAGGCGGACCTGATCTCCTACGGTCTTGTCGGCCTGATCTCCGCGATCGAGCGCTTCGACCTGTCACGGGACATCAAGTTCGAGACCTACGCGATCATGCGCATCAAGGGGGCAATCATCGACGAGCTGCGCTCGCTCGACTGGGTGCCCCGCAGCGTGCGCGCCCGCGCCCGCGAGGTGGAGCGCGCAAACGCGAAGCTCGAGCACACCCTCCAGCGAGCGCCCACAGACCAGGAGCTGGCGGCTGAGCTGGGCATCACGGTGGACGAGCTGAACGAATCGCTGCTGGCGATCTCGCATTCGTCGATCGTGGCGCTGGACGAGCTGTGGAGCGTCTCTGACGCCAGCGGCGACCAGGTGTCGCTGATGGACACGATCGAGGATCCCGGTGCCCCAGACCCCGCGCGAGCGCTGGACGTGGGCGACCTGAAGGACAGGATCGCCGACTCGATCGCCAAGCTGCCCGAGCGAGAGAAGCTCGTGATCGCGCTCTACTACTACGAGAACCTGACCCTCCGCGAGATTGGCGAGGTGCTCGGCGTGACCGAGTCGCGGGTGTCGCAGATGCATACTAAGGCGGTGCTGCGGCTCAGATCGCGCATGCAAGAGGAGTCCTTCGACGACTGATTCGTCGGAATGTGTGGTTAGTGCCGGCCACACAAAAGGAATGGATCAAGCGCCTCGAACGCGAGGGCTGGACGTTCGGCCGGGGAGGAAACCACCAAGTCAAGATGACTAAGCCCGGGCGCCGCCCCATCACGCTGCCAGAGAACAAGCGTCGCGCGTACTCGAAGAACTTTGAGGCGCAGCTGCGACGCGAGGCCGATCTACAGGACTAGAAGGCTTGAGTCGATACGTATCATGGAGCTAATGAGCGAGATCAAAGAGCTGCATGTCAACGTCCGCCATGAGGACGACTCGCTCTGGGCTACGGTCGACGAGTTTCCGGGTGTGTTCGCCACGGGGGACAACCTGGACGAACTCCGGGAGAGTCTGGAGGAGGGCATCTCGCTGGTGCTGGAGCGTCCCAACGGCGAAGTTCCCACCGTGACCCTGCAGCCCTTGAGGCTGGAGCCAGTGGAGACAACAGCCAGCGCCGAACTCGTTTACGCGTGACCTTCCCAGGTCTCAGCGTCGAGTTTCGCTAGATCCTTGAGACGCAGAAGCTTGCCCTAATTGCGGTAGGGCCGCATGCGGGCCTACCCGGACGGCGCATGCGCCGTCCGCGCATCAACGATGGACGGACGGCAGCCAGGTGTCATCGTGAGGACACCAGTCCAGACCAGGCCGAAGGGAGTCACCCGTGGAGTTGAGGATCTTCGTCGAGCCGCAGGAAGGCGCGACCTATGAGCAGCAGCTGGCGATGGCCCAGGCGGCCGAGTCACACGGCTTCGGAGCATTCTTCCGCTCTGATCACCTGCTGCGCATCAAACCCGGCTCTGGGGACCCCGGGCCGACTGATTCGTGGGTAACGCTGGGCGCGATAGCGCGGGAGACCAGCACCATCCGCCTAGGCACGATGGTCACCTCGGCGACCTTCAGGTTGCCCGGGCCGCTGGCGGTGGCGGTCGCGCAGGTCGACGCGATGAGCGCCGGTCGCGTGGAGATCGGGCTCGGGACGGGCTGGTATGAGGCCGAGCACCTCGCCTACGGCATCCCTTTCCCGCCCATGCGTGAGCGCTTCGAGCGGCTGGAGGAGCAGCTAAGCATCCTCACCGGCTTGTGGAGCACCCCGGCCGGTGAGAGCTACGAGTTCGCCGGCGAGCACTACACGCTCGGCCCGGGGCCGGCCCTGCCGAAGCCTTTGCAGCGTCCCCACCCACCGGTGATCGTCGGCGGTCTCGGCACCCGCCGCACCCCCGCGCTGGCCGCGCGGTACGCCGCCGAGTTCAACGTCCCCTTTGCCGACGTTGACACGGCCGGCGAGCGCTTTCGCGGCGTACGTGCCGCCTGTGAGGCTGTCGAGCGCGATCCAGACGAGCTCGTCTACTCCCACGCCATCACAGTCTGCTGCGCGGAGGACCCGGTCGAGCTGCGGCGTCGAGCCGAGCGCATTGGCCGCGACCTCGAGGATCTGCGCCACTCCGGTGCCGCAGGCACACCGCAGGAGGTCGCCGACCGGCTGGGTGAGTACCGCCGCGCGGGCGCCTCACGCTCCTACCTGCAGGTGATCGACATGGATGACCTCGACCACATCACGTTGATCGCCGCGGAGGTGATGCCCAGGCTGGACGGACGCTAGAAGACGGCGTGCCCGGCGGCACATGTGCACACCAGAGCAGCATCCGCGCACGAGATCAGCAGGGCGCGAGCATCCCAAACCGTGCCAGGGCGTGCCCGTCCCGCGGACACGTCCACCACGCGTCGCCGTCGATCAGACGTGGCTCGGCTGGGTGGGTGTGGCCTGGGCACGCGGGACGCGCCTGGCCCCAAGCCGCTGCGGTCTCGGGGAAGAACTGTTCCTGTAGGCAGTCGGCCAGGCCAACGGCGAGCTCTGCCGGGGTGAAGCGATCTCCCCACTCGCGGTCCCCGCCGGCTCCCGGCGCTGCGGGTGTCCACCCGACGCCACCCCACCGGCTGGGCTCGCTGATCATCAGCATCGGATAGGGCGGGATCTCCTCCTCGCCCTGTGCCACCGGGCCCGGCCACGCGTATGCCGGTTCCCACCCAACCTGCAAAGGGATCGGGTCCGAGCCCTGCAGGTCTCCAAGTACCAGGTCCACCAGCTCGCGCAGGCACGCGGACGGCTGCTCGTAGCGCGGGTCAAGCTGCCATGTGGCCATCTGTGGAGCGTATGCGCTGAGCCCACTGGCGCTCGCTTCAGACCAGCGGTATGGTGATCTCACCCAGCGGAAGGAGAAACTCATGCACCCCCCAGCGGATCGGATTCGCAACGTGGCCCTTGTCGGACATCGAGGGTCGGGGAAGACCGCGCTGCATGAGGCGCTTCTGTTCGAGGCGGGTGTGACCAACCGGCTGGGGTCGGTTCCCGATCACACGACCGTGTCGGACTCCGACGCCGACGAGCAGGCGCGGCAGATGTCGATCTCCACGACGCTCAGCTCGTTCGAGTGGCAGGGACGCAAGATCAATCTACTGGACACGCCCGGCGAGCCGAGCTTCGTCGCGGATGCGCTCGCTGCGCTGCGGGTGTGTGAGTCGGCGGTGTTCGTCGTCAACGCGGTGATGGGAGTGGAGGTCTCGACTACCCGCCTGTGGGCGCGAGCGGCGGAGCTCGATATCGCGCGGATGCTGTTCGTGAACATGCTCGACCGCGAGCGCGCCGACTTCTTTCGCGCACTCGATCAGATCAAGCGAGCGTTTGGTCCTCACGCGGTCGCAACCGAGATCCCCATCGGCGTCGAGCACGACATCGAAGGCGTGGTCGATCTCGTCGACATGAAGGCCTATCGCCAGGACAGTGCCGAGCGCGCCGGCTGGAGTGAGATCCCCATCCCGGATAGCGAGGCCGCCCGCGCCGAGGAGTATCGGGAAAAGTTGATGGATGAGGTGTGCGAAGTCTCCGACACACTGATGGAGCGCTACTTGGAGGGGCAGCAGATCTCCCACGAGGAGATCGTTGGTGCGCTAAGGGAGGGCACCAACCACGGCAAGATCTTCCCCGTCGTGTGCGGCGTGGCCACTCGCAACCTCGGCACCACCCGTCTGCTGGACGCGATCGTCGAGGATCTGCCCTCGCCGGTCAAGCACGGCTCGCTCATCGTGGGTGACGTTGAGCTCACCCCCGACGAGAACGGGCAGCTGTTTGCATACGTGTTCAAGACGAGGGCCGACCCGTTTGCCGGGCGGATCAACCTGCTGCGCGTCTACCAGGGGTTGATGAACGCCGACAGTCAGGTGCTCAACACGCGCGCGCACGTCAAGGAGCGGATCGGGCAGCTGCTGGTGTTCGCCGGCAAGGACGTAGGTCACGTGCAGGAGTTCGGTCCGGGTGACATCGGCGCGGTGGCCAAGCTCAAGGAGACGAGCGCCGGTGACTGGCTGGCCGCCCAGGACGAGCCGATCGACATGCCCGTCCTAAAGCTTCCCTCGCCGGTGATGGCCTTTGCGGTCGAGCCCAAGAGCCGGGGCGACGAGGACAAGGTGCTCTCCTCGCTGCGTCGTCTGCAGGAGGAGGACCCAACCATCGACCTGCACCGCGATCAGCAGACCGGCGAGCAGATCGTCGCGGGGCTCTCGCAGGTGCACGTGGAAGTGATCGTCGATCGGCTGCGCTCGCGCTTCGGCGTGGAGGTCACGCTCAAGCCTCCACGCGTGCCCTACCAGGAGACGATTCGCGCCACCGCCGCCGCACACGGGCGCCACAAGAAGCAGTCAGGCGGGCGCGGCCAGTTCGGCGACTGCCACATCGAGGTTACGCCTCTTGAAGACCCCGCTCATCCGACCGGCTTCGAATTCGTCGACAACATCAAGGGCGGCGTCATCCCCGGCTCGTTCATCCCAGCTGTTGAGAAGGGCGTGCACGAGGCGATGGAAAGCGGCGTGCTCGCCGGCTACCCCGTCAAGGGTGTGCGCGTGCGCCTGTTCGACGGTGCGCACCATTCCGTCGACTCCTCCGAGATCGCTTTCAAGCTTGCGGGAGTGCAGGCGATGAAGCAGGCGCTGGCGCTCGCCGACCCGGTGCTGCTCGAGCCGATCATGCAGGTCACCCTGTCGGTGCCGGAGGCGTGTGTGGGCGACGTGATCGGCGACCTCAACAGCCGCCGTGGGCGCCCCCAGGGGATGGAGCCCGTCGGTGCGATGACCGAGATCAAAGCTGAGGTGCCGATGTCGGAGGTACTCACCTACGCGCCTAATCTGCGCTCCATCACACAGGGCCAGGGCGACTACACGCTCGAGTTCTTGAGATACGAGGAACTCCCTGCCCACCTCGCCCAGAAGGTCGTCCAGGAGGCCGGCGAGCAGCACTCTGCACTCCGCGTCTAGAGCCGATCATTGCTCTTCGGCTCCGCGCCAGCTAGTCTGGTTGGTCGATGGCCACCCGCACGATCGTCACCTCACAGCCGGACGTCGAGTGCGAGGTTTGCGAACGGCGGCTGCTTCGGGGTGAGCAGCCGGACGTCTTCCTCGCTGCGGGACGCCGGCGGATCGTCTGCGAGCTATGCGCTCCCCGCGCAGCGCACGAGGGCTGGATGCGTGAGACCGATAGCCCCTCGGTCACGCTGCCGCCGATGCGCTCGCGGCGCGGGCGCAGCTTCTTCGATCGGCTACGCCAGGTGGCCCGCCCTCCTGGGGAGACGGCAGCTGCTGAGGCGGACACCGCTCAGGCGCAGGAGGACGGGTCCTACGACCTGTTCGATGGCTACACCCGCGCCAGTGCAGAACCCGTCGCAGCGAGGCCTGCCGGGCCGGAGACGCACGTGCCCGAGAGCGAGCCAGCTTATCCCGAGGCGCACGCGCGTGAGG